>DASZEJ010000115.1:0-64394 GCA_035940955.1 Solirubrobacteraceae bacterium | reverse complement strand
CGGCTTGATCGGCCGGGTCGGGCCCGCGCCGCGCTTGGCGGAGCCGCGCGGCGCCGGGTTGGCGGGCCGCCCGCGGCTGCCGCGCGACGGCGCGGCGGCCCCGTTCGGAGCGCTGTCGCCGCGCCCGCGGTCCTGCGGGGTGCCCTGGTTGCCGGAGCCCGCGCCGGGGCGCCCGGGGGCGCCTTTGCCGCCGCGGCCGCCGGAGCTGCCGTTGCCGGCGCCGTTGCGGCGGCCCTGCGAGCGGCCGGGCCGGTTCCCGCGCCGGCCGTCATGGCCGCGGTCGCGCTCGCCGGAGCGGTCGCGCTCGTCGCGCGCGCCGGAGCCGCCGTCGCGGCGCTCGCCCTGGCCGGCGGGCGGAGCGACGCGCTCGCCGCCGCCGCCGTCCGGGGCCTGGTTGGGAAGCTCGATGCCCACCGCGTCGAACGGCGCGCGCAGCGGGTCGGGAAGCTCGACGCCGGCCGCCGCCAGCACGGTGCTGCCGCCGCCGAGCGCCATCACGGCGCCCGCGGTCAGCGCGCCGAGGCGGAGCACCGGCCGGGCGCCGGCGCCGGCCCGGCGGCGCGCGGCCCCCGAGCCCGACGCGACGGCGCCGGCGGTGTGGGAGGACTCCTCCGCCGCCGCGCGGATCGCGGCGAGGTGGCTGCGCGCCGCCGTCTCCCCGGGGGGCGTGGGGACGGCGGCGCGCACGTCCTCGGCGAACGGCGCGAAGGCGCCGTCGTCGAGGTCGTGGTGGCGGCGGCGGAGGGTCACGGCGCTAGGACTGCTGCGCCTCGCGCTGCTGCTTGCGCGTCTCGGTCACGCCCTTGACGCAGGCGGCGAACGGCGACTTCGTGTCGTTGGCGTCCTTCTTGCGCGACTGGTCGCGGCAGATGCGGCCCGGCGCGCGCTGCTCGTTCTCGTCCGGCTGGCGCTGGGCCTCGCGCTGCTGGCGCGCCGCGCCGATGACGCACGCGGCGAACGGGCTCTTGCCCTTGCCGTGGTTCGTCTTCTTGCGCGACTCGTTCTTGCAGATCTTCGCAGGCGAAGTGGCGTGGCCCTTCTGCTGCGGCGGCTCCTGCGGCCCCTGCGCGAACGCTGGAGTGGCCAGGAGGGCGATGGCCGCCGTCGCGGCCGCGGTCTTGATGCTGGTGCTCTTCATGTCCCTGTCATCGCCGAACTTCGCCGGAGGGGTACGCCTTCCCCACCCGCTTCAGCGCCCGCCGCTGCAGCGCCTTGACCGCGCCGGGGCGCTTGCCGACGGCGGCGGCGACCTCCTCGATCGTCATGTCGCCGAGGATCCGCAGCAGCAGCACCGACCGCTGGTCGGGCGGCAGGCCGGCCAGCAGCTGCAGGACGTGGCCGTGGTCGACGCGCGTCAGCGCGTCCTCGGCGACGTCGCCGCCCACGACGTCGGCGCCCTCCGGCATCGGGACCGTCGGGCGCCGCGCGCGCCGCCGGCGCTCGTCGAGCAGGCGGCGGTGGACGATCGTGAACACCCACGCGCGGAAGTCGCGCTCGTCGCCGCGGAACCGGTGCAGGTCGCGCACGACCTGCAGGAACACCTCCCCGGCGAGGTCCTCGGGCTCGGCCGCGCCGTGGACGCGCAGGTAGCCGATGACCGACCCGGCGAGGTCCGCGTAGATGCGCTCCCACGCCCAGTCGGCGCCGGCGCGGGCGGCGGAGAGCACGGATGTGAACGCGTCCACGACCATCGGAACGCACCAGTTTGGTGCTGGTTCGGCGGCTAGCGCTTCAGCAGGCGGCCGCTGCGGGCCAGGGCGAGCTCCGCGGCGACGTCGCGGCCGAGCCGCCCGACGTCGACCTGGCGCAGGATCCGCACGACCTCGCGGCGCTCGTCGGCGGTCAGCCGGCGCGGGTCGCCCTTGGACTTGCGGACGAGCGTGCGCAGCCGCTCGCGGTCGCGCCGCGGGACGTCCTCGGACCAGCGCTCGAGCACCCGCTGCGCCGTGCGGAGGATCCGGCCCCACGGAAGGGCGCGCAGCGGGGCCACGTCAGGCCGACTGCTCGCGCAGCGCCGGCTGCTCGCCGGTGTCCGCCGCGGCCTCGGTGACCAGCGTCGGCGGCAGCGCCTGCTCGACGGTCTCCTTCGTCACGACGACCTTCTTGACGTCGCGCCGGGACGGCAGCTCGAACTGCACCTCGAGCAGGATCTCCTCGATGATCGACCGCAGCCCGCGGGCGCCGGTCTCGCGCTCGAGCGCGCGGTCGGCGATCGACACGAGCGCGTCGTCGGAGAACACCAGCTCCATCCCGTCGAACGAGAAGAAGCGCTGGAACTGCTTGACCAGCGCGTTGCGCGGCTCGGTCAGGATCGTCACGAGGTCGTCGCGCGAGAGCTGGTGGATCGCGCTGACGACCGGCAGGCGCCCGACGAACTCGGGGATCAGCCCGTAGTTGACAAGGTCCTCGGGCAGGCACTGCTCGAACACCTCGCCCGCGTCGCGGTCGGCCTTGGTCTCGATCGCCGCGCCGAACCCGACGCCCTTGTGGCCGACGCGCCGCTCGATGACCTTGTCGAGGTTGGCGAACGCGCCGCCGCAGATGAAGAGGATGTTCGTCGTGTCGATCGACAGGAACTCCTGGTGCGGGTGCTTGCGCCCGCCCTGCGGGGGCACCGACGCGGTCGTGCCCTCGAGGATCTTCAGGAGCGCCTGCTGGACGCCCTCGCCCGACACGTCGCGGGTGATCGACGGGTTGTCGGCCTTGCGGGCGATCTTGTCGACCTCGTCGATGTAGATGATCCCGGTCTCGGCCTTCTTGACGTCGTAGTCGGCGGCCTGGATCAGCTTGAGGAGGATGTTCTCGACGTCCTCGCCGACGTAGCCGGCCTCGGTCAGCGCGGTGGCGTCGGCGATCGCGAACGGCACGTTGAGGATGCGCGCGAGCGTCTGGGCCAGCAGCGTCTTGCCGCAGCCGGTCGGCCCGAGCAGCAGGATGTTCGACTTCTGCAGCTCGATCTCGCCGTCGCCGTCGGTCTGCATCATCTGCACGCGCTTGTAGTGGTTGTAGACCGCCACCGAGAGCGTGCGCTTGGACTGGTCCTGCCCCACGACGTACTCCTCGAGCACGTCGTAGATCTCCCGCGGCTTGGGGAGGTTGTCGATGTCGAACGACGGCGGGGCGGTGAGCTCCTCGTCGATGATCTCGTTGCAGAGATCGATGCACTCGTCGCAGATGTAGACGCCGGGGCCGGCGATCAGCTTCTTGACCTGGCGCTGGCTCTTGCCGCAGAACGAGCAGAGGAGCTGTTCGTTGGAGTCGGTGGGCCTCGCCATCTCTCCCTCTCCGGCGTCCTTCCCCGCTAGTGCGAGGAGATCACCCGATCCACGATGCCGTACTCCGTGGCCTCCTCGGCGGACATGAAGTAGTCGCGCTCGGTGTCGCGCCGCACCTTCTCGTAGTCCTGCCCGGTGTGGTGGGCGATGATGTGGTCCAGGCGCTGGCGGATGTCGATGATCTCCTTGGCGTGGATCTCGATGTCCGTCGCCTGGCCCTGGAAGCCGGACGAGACCTGGTGGATGAGGATCTTGGAGTTGGGGAGCGCCATGCGCTTGTCCTTGGCCCCGCCGGCCAGCAGGAGCGCCCCCATCGACATCGCGATCCCCACGCAGATCGTCTGCACGTCGGGCTTGATGAACTGCATCGTGTCGTAGATCGCGAGCCCCGCGTACACCGACCCGCCGGGCGAGTTGATGTAGATGGAGATGTCCTTGTCCGGGTCCTCGGACTCGAGGTGCAGCAGCTGCGCGACGATCAGGTTCGCGATCTGGTCGTCGACCGGCGTGCCGAGGAAGATGATCCGCTCGTTGAGCAGCCGGGAGTAGATGTCGAACGCGCGCTCGCCGCGTGACGTCTGCTCGACCACCATGGGGACTAGGGGGCTCATGGTCCTCGCTGTCTTTCGCTTCCTCGGCCGGATTCCTCCCGGCCTGTGAGGTGGCCCGAGAGGGGGCGAGTCTACCAACGTGCCGGAGCGGCTTTTCCGATCGTCGGCGGATCTACGAGCCGCTTGAACCGGGCGTCCAGAGCCGGCCGGACGCGCCGCCCGCGGCGGCCTCGGACGCCTCCTTCTCCGGCGTCCACAGCTTGTCGCGCGCCTGGGCCTGCTCGACCGGGATCGCCTTGGCGTGCTCGGCGACGAGGTCGAGCGCCTTGCGCGCCGCCAGGTCCTCCTTGACGGCGTCGAGCCGGCCCTCGCTGCGCAGGCGGTCGAGCAGCTTCTTCGGCTTGACGCCGCTGCGCTCGGCGTCGGCGCCGAGCGCCTCGAGCACCTCCTCGTCGGAGACCTCGATCCCCTCGGCGGCGACGATCGCGGTGAGCACCGCCTCGCGGCGCAGCGCCTGCTCGGCGTCGGGCTGGGCCTCCGCGACCAGCTCGTCCTCGCCCTTGCCAGCGATGCGCAGGTACGCCTCCTTGGAGATGCCCTGGTGGCCGAGCGAGTGCATCGTCTGCTCGAAGACCTCGCGCGCGCGGTCGGCGACGAGCTGCTCGGGGACGTCGACCTTCGCCTCGGCGACCGCGGCGTCGAGCGCCGCCTGCCGGAACTCGGCGTCGATCTGGCGCTCCTCGGCCTCCTCGAGCCGCTTGCGGACGTCGTCGCGCAGCTCCTGCAGCGAGTCGAAGCCGGCGGCCTCGACCGCGAAGTCGTCGTCCAGCTCGGGCAGGCGCTTGCGCTTGACCTCCTTGACCGTGACCTCGAAGACGGCGTCCCTTCCGGCGAGCTGCTGGGCCGGGTAGTCGGGCGGGAACGCGACCTCGACCGTGCGCTCCTCGCCCGCCGACGCGCCGGTGAGCTGCTCCTCGAAGCCGGGGATCAGCCGCCCGGAGCCAAGCTCGACGAGCTGGTCGCGGCCCTCCCCGCCCTCGAACGCGGTGCCGTCGACCGAGCCCCTGTAGTCCATGACGACGAAGTCGCCGTTCTCGGCGGGCTCCTCGACGGTGTCGAGGCGGGCGAGGCGCTCGCGCAGCGCCTCGACCTCGGCGTCGACCTGGGCGTCCTCGACCTGCGGCTCGCGGCGGCCGACCTCGACGCCCCTGTACTCCCCCAGCCGCGCCTTCGGCCGCACGCCGATCTCGATCGAGAACGTCAGCGGCTGGCCCTCGGGCGGCGGGTCGCCGACGGCGAGCGTCGGGTCGCCGATCGGCGCGATGCCGGCGTCGTCGATCGCGGCGACGTACCAGCGCCCGAGCGAGGACCGGATCGTCTCGTCGAGCACCGCCTCGCGGCCGATGCGGCGGATGACGACCGGCGGCGGCACCTTCCCCTTGCGGAAGCCGGGGATGCGCAGCTCGGACCCGAGCGACTGCGCCGTCTGGTTCAGCCGCTTCTGGACCTCGTCCGCGGGCACCTCGGCCTCGACGCGGACGCGGGACTCGGGCAGCTCCGTCACGGTCGTCTTCATTGCGGCACGACGATACCGTCCGCGCCATGTCGCCCCGGACGCGCCTGCTCGCCTGGATCTACACCGGGCCCGCCGGCCACCTGTACGGCGGGGTCGCCGACTGGGCCGAGCTCATGGCGCGCTACCTGTGGGCGCGGCTGCGCGGGCGCTCGCCGTTCCCGTACTAGGACGCGAGGCGGAAGAGCGGCCAGCGCCCGGGGACGCCCTTGAGGTCGCGGTCGCCCTCGAAGCTCCACTCCAGCCCCGAGCCGACCACGGTGCCGAACGTCGTGCCCGACGCGAGCACCTCGCGCGGGCCCGCAAGCGCGCACACGCGCGCGGCGATGTGAACCGCCATGCCGCCGACGTCGTCGCCGATCAGCTCGCACTCGCCGGTGTGCAGCCCGGTGCGCAGCTCGACGCCGAGCGAGGCGGTCGACTCGCTGATCGCCCGCGCCGCGCGCACCGCGCCGCTCGGCGGGCCGTCGAACACGGCCAGGAAGCCGTCCCCCGTCGTCTTGATCTCCCGCCCGTCCTGCCGCGACAGCTCGCGGCGGACGATCGCGTCGTGCGCGGCGAGCAGGTCGCGCCAGCGCGCGTCGCCCAGCTCGGCCGCGCGCGCGGTCCCGTCGCAGATGTCGGTGAACAGCACGGTCAGCAGCCGGCGCCGCGGCGTCGGGCCGCTGCGGCGCCCGGTCAGGAACTCC
The DNA here is from genome assembly GCA_035940955.1 of Solirubrobacteraceae bacterium. GTDB lineage: Bacteria > Actinomycetota > Thermoleophilia > Solirubrobacterales > Solirubrobacteraceae > CADCVT01. The sequence continues at coordinate 58,306 of DASZEJ010000115.1, read as the reverse complement.
TCCACCTCGGCGATCACGGCGTCGCTGTCGCCGAGGAAGATCATCGTCTCCTCGCCCGGCAGCTCGACGTACCGCGCGCCGGGGATCCGCTCGGCGTACACGAGCGAGTGGCGCGGGTCCATCATCGTGTCGTGCTTGCGGTGCAGCACGAGCGTCGGGACGCGGACGCGCGGCATCACCGGGCGCGGGTCGGAGCGCTCGAGGTTGCTCGACAGCTTGCGCATCGAGCCGGGGCTCGCGGCCAGGCGCTCCAGGCGGCCGAACCACTCCCGCACGCGCGGGTCGGCCGACGCGATCGGCCCCATGAACTGCAGGTTGAGCCCGGTCCCCCACGCGTCGGTCACCGCGTCGAGCCGCTCGTTGCGCTCCTGCGTCGTCAGCGCCCACGGCGCCTCGTCGTCGGCGAGCGGCACCGCGGTGGCCGCGTAGAGGACGAGCGCGCCGACGCGCTCGGGGTGCTCGGCGGCGTAGTGGGTGACGAACGGCCCTGAGGCGGTGTGCCCGAACAGCGCGGCGCGCTCGCTGCCGGCGGCGTCGAGGACGGCGGTCAGGTCCTCCAGCTCCTCCTCGACCGGCAGGTCGCCGACGATCGGGTCCGACAGGCCGGTCCCGCGGCGGTCCATGAGGATCAGCCGGGCGAACTCGGCCATGCGGTCGAACATGCGCACGACGCCGGGCTCCTCCCACAGGTGCTCGAGGTGGGAGATGAGCCCGACGTTCATGAGGACGTCGATCGGGCCGTCGCCGTGGACCTGGTAGGCGATGTTCGTGTCGCCCGACCGTGCGTAGCGCGTCCGGGGCGTCATCGCCCCAGCGTAGGACGCGCCCGCTAGTGCTTCAGCGTCACGCGCGACTTGGCGGGCTTGCGGCCCTTCTGGGCCACGGTGACGACCGCGCTGACGCGGCGCCCGCGCCGGGCCATCCGCGCCCTGCGGCGGCCGGGCAGCCCGAGCGCGCGCCGGCCCGACGCGCTGAGGCGCAGGCTGAGCCGCGTGCGCTTGCCGGCGGCGACGTCGAACCCGCTGCGCCCGAAGCGGCCGCGCCGCGAGGCGAGGGCGCGCGGGCGGCCGGTGCGGCGCCGCGGCGCGGGGTCGAGGTACACGGTGCCCGTGCAGCCGGCGGCCTCGGTGGGCGAGCACGCGAGGTCGAGCCTCACGACGCCGGCGGGCCCGACCGCGATCTGCGCGGGCGCCTCGACGACGACGGGGATGACGCCCAGCGGCGGCAGCGTCAGGTCGATCGGGGGCACGGTGACGGGCGGGGTCGCCGTCTGGCCGCCGGGGTCGCCGGCGGGCGGCGGCGCGGCGGGGTCGTCGCCGGCGGGCGGGGCGACCGGGAGCGGGAGCGGATCGTTGCAGTTGACGACGACGTCGACCGGGTCGGTCTGCGCGACGTCGATGCCCGGGCCGCAGTCGACGGTGTCGGCCACGCCGTCGCGGGCCTGCACCCTGTCGTCGCCGTCGCCGGCGTCGATCGCGTCGGCCGCGGGCCCGCCGGTCAGCGTGTCGTTGCCGGCGCCGCCGGAGATCGCGCTCGGCAGCGCGGAGTAGACGACGACGGCGTCGTCGCCGTCGAGGGTGGAGAGGGAGGCGCGGGTGGAGCCGCTGCACTCGACGGTCGCCATGCCCGACCACGCGCAGCCGGCGCCGGGGGAGCCCGACGGGCTGCGCCAGTCGGTGAGCAGGTGCTTGTGCCCGTTGCCGTCGGAGACCGTGACGACGTCCACCGTCCCGGTGCCGCTGACGTAGGTCAGCACGCCGCCCGTGACCGACACCGAGTCGGCCGCCAGCGCGCTCGCCGGCATGGCCAGAAGTCCCGCCGCCGTGGCGGCCATCGTCGCGATCCTTCGCCTCACACCCGCGCTCCTTCGCAGTCCAGGACGTCCCGCAGCTGGCTGGCGACCTCCTGCACGTAGGCGAGGCGGTCGTCCGGTCCGGACGCGTCGGCGGCCGGCCCGCTGTCGGCGAGCTCCTCCAGGAACGCCTCGACGACCGTTGGATCGAACTGCCTGCCGGCGGCGCGCCTCAGCTCGCGCACGGCGGCGGGCGCGTCGCGGCGGGTCCGGTAGGGGCGGTCCGAGGTCATCGCCTCGAACGCCGCGCACACGGCGACGATCCGGGCGCCGAGCGGGATCTCGTCGCCGGCGAGCCCGTCGGGGTAGCCGCTGCCGTCCCAGCGCTCGTGGGTCGAGCGCACGATCCGGGCGACGGGGCGCATCGCCGCGGCGCCGTTCAGGATCCGCTCGCCGAGCACCGGATAGCGGCGCATGAACTCCCACTCGTCGCTGGAGAGCGACTCGCGCTTGCCGAGGATCGCGTCGGGCACCGCGACCTTGCCGACGTCGTGCAGCTCCGCCGCCCGGGCCAGCTCGTCGAGCGCCTCGCCCTCCAGCCCGAGCCGCCGGCCGACGGCGACCGCCAGCCCGGCCCGCGCGGTGGCGCGCGCCGGCAGGTCGGGCTGGCGCGCGTGCAGGGCGCGCATCAGCACGTCGCGGGTCTGGAGCAGCGCGGGCGAGGGCCGGCCCTCCTTGCGCGAGTACATCCGCTGGTCGGCGAGCTGGAGCGCGAGCCCGGCGGTGTCGGCCTCGTGCGGGAGGACGACGGCGCCGTACGAGCTCTCGACCTCGAAGCCCTCGCCGCTCTCGCGCAGCGCGGCCGCGGCGTCGTCGAGGAACTCCTCGAGGCCGGCGGGCACGGCCGAGACGACGACGCAGAACTCGTCCCCGCCGAGCCGGTAGGCCTCGCCGAACGGGCGGACGGCGGTGAGCAGCTTGTGCCCCAGGCGGGCCAGGAGGGCGTCGCCGGCGAGGTGGCCGTAGTTGTCGTTGTAGTGCTTGAAGCCGTCGAGGTCGAAGAGGATCAGGATGCGCGGGGCGTCGAGGCTGGCGGCCGCGAGCTGCGCCTCGAGGTCGGCCACGAGCTTGCGGCGGTTGCCGAGGCCGGTGAGCGCGTCGGTGAGCGCCTCGCCGCGGCTGGCCGCGACCATGCGCAGGTTCTCGCGCAGCGTCACCGCCATCCGCAGGATGAGCGCGCCGATCGTCGCGCAGGCGAGGCCGATCGCGGGGGCGTTGAGCGGGTGGACCTGGTCGGCGACGAGGATCCCCATCGCCGTGAACGCGAACAGCGTCGGCATCGCCAGGATGCGCAGCCCCTCGATCTTCGCGGCGTTGAACCGCGGCGTCCGCCAGGCGGCGACGGCGAGCAGGATCAGCGAGGCCGGCCAGACGCTGTCGAGGATCGTCCCCTCGACGTAGCTCGCGTGCGACGCCTCGTACAGGTAGACGGCGTCGCCCGCGGCGCCGAGCGCGAGCGCCGCGCCGATGATCCCCCACGTCGCGCCGGGGCGCCAGCCGGTGAGGGCGAGCAGGCCGGTGACGAGCGCGAGCAGCAGGACGTCCCCGACGGGGTAGGCGAGCAGCGTGACGACGCCCATGGCGTCGCCGCCGATGCCGAGCGTGACGGCGTCGTAGAGCAGCGCAGCGGCGACCGCGCTCACGGCGAGCGCGCCGAGCACCGCGTCGACCCACAGGCTGGCGTGGAACTCGCGCACGTTGCGGCGGACCATGAGCGCCAGCGCGGCGTAGGCGGCCGGGTAGAAGCTGAGGAAGAGCGCGTCGCTGACCGACGGGAGCGGCGGCTCGGCCTCGCCGGCGAGGACGAGGCTGTAGTAGAGGTCGCCGGCCGACCACGCCAGCGCGCCCGCCCCGAGCAGCAGCCAGGCGACGCGATCCGTCGGCCTGAGGACGCCGCGCAGTACGCACGCCAGCGCGGCGCCGACCATCAGCCCGTTGTAGACCCACTCGTCGAAGAGCTGGTTGAGCTCCGGCCTCCCGAGCCCGAGCCCGGTGTGCGCGGCGTGGGCGGCGAGCGCCAGCAGCGCCAGCGCGGCGATGACGCGCCCCTTCCACGGGCGCTCGGGCTTGGGGTCGACGTTCGCGTCCATGCGGCGGTCATCCGTCATCGGCGTGCGCGCGTCTGTGGAGGCGACCGGTGGTGGCGGCTCGACGAATTGTCGATGCGGGGTGCCGCGGATCGCGGTCGGCGGTGGGACGATGGCCGGGTGTCGCGCCGTCTCGTGCTCGCGCTTGTCGTGGCGATCGCAGCGTTGGGTGCCGCCCCGGCTGCGGCGCCGGGCCGGGAGCCGCTCGACGTCGCGGTGTTCGCGAGGGTCGGGCCGCCGGGGCAGCCGGAGCCGGTCGCGGTCGGGCCGGATGGGCTGGTGTACGTCGGGACGAACCAGCTGGGCCATGGCGACAGCGATGCGCCCTCGAAGGTCTTTGCGTACTCGGCGGACGGGCGGCTCGTGCGGGAGTGGGTGCTGGAGGGGCAGCCGCTGGGCGAGCAGCACGGGATCCAGGGGCTCGCGTTCGACGCCGACGGGCTGCTGTACGCGCTCGACCGGTCGGCGGACCCGCGCGTCGTCGTGCTCGACCCGGCGACCGGGGAGCAGCGGCGGTACGCGAGCTTCCGCGACGTCCCGCCGTGCGCGGGGCCGCCGGACGGGGAGTGCTCGCAGACGCGGCTCGACGCTCGCGCCGGCCCGGACTACGCCGTGTTCGCGCCGGACGGCGACCTGTACGTCACCGACGTCGACCAGGCGCTGATCTGGCGGGTGCCGAGGGGCGGTGGCGCGGCGCAGGTGTGGCTGACCGACGCGCGACTGGAGAGCCTGTACGGGCCGAACGGGATCCAGGTTCATGGCGGACGGGCGGACGCTGCTGTTCGTCAACACGGCGTCGAACCCCGCGGCCGGCAACTCGCTCACCGGACGGCTGTACACCGTGCCGGTCGAGCCGGGCGGCGGGCCGGGCGCGCTCACGCAGGTGTGGGAGAGCCGGCCGCTCGACGCGCCCGACGGCCTGGCGATCGCCGCGTCCGGCAACGTCTACGTCGCGCTCGCGGGGGCGAACCAGGTGCTGCTGCTGTCGCCGGCGTTCGCCGAGGTCGCGCGCGCGCCGCGCGACCCCGCGGCGAACGAGGCCGAGGAGGTCCCGCTCGACGGGCCCGGCAGCCTCGCGTTCCTCGGCGACCGGCTGCTCGTGTCGAACCACTCCCCCGTCCGCGGCGACCCCGCGAGCTGGGCGGTCCTCGACGTCTTCGCGGGCGAGCCCGGCCTCCCGCTCCACCACCCGCGGATCTTCCCGCCGCGCCTGCGCGTGGAGGTGCGCCCCATCCGCTCGACCCGCCGCACCATGCGGCTGCGCGTGCGCGTCTCGCGGTACCTCGCGACGCGCGAGGAGCCGGTCGCCGGCGCGACGGTGCGGGTGCGCGGGACCCGGCGCGTCACCGACGCCGGCGGCCGGGCGACGCTGCGCGTCCGGCTGCGCGGCCGCTGGCCGGTCACCGTCCGCGCGAGCAGGGACGGCTTCGCCGGCGCCGCCGTGACGGTCCGGCGCGGCGACCGGCGCGTCGCCGGCTGAGCCCGCGGGCCGAGGCACGTCGCCGGGCCGCGCCGCCGCGGGTCAGGAGAGGCGCGCCGCCAGCGTGTCGTTGCCCCAGCGCCTGGCGAGGCTGCGAGCGCGGCGCACGTGCCGGTCGAGCGCCGGCGTCGCGGTCCCCAGCCGGCTGAGCGCGACGCACAGGTCGACGAAGACCGTCACCTCGGCCCGCCGCACCCCCGCGAGCGCGGCGTCGAGCGTGTCCGCCGTGTCAGCCGTCGGGTCGAGGAGGTGCTCGAGGAGCGCCGCCGTGGCCCACGGCTCGCCGGGCGGGACGTCGCCGGCGCGGACGACGCGGCGCAGGCGCCGGCGCGCCGCGTCCGGCCGGCCGAGCCACAGGTCGAGCTCGGCGCGGTGCAGCTCGCAGAGGACGCGCGTCTGATGCGCCCACGGCGAGCCCGGCGCGGCGTCCAGCTCGCGGCGCGCGTCGCCGAGGTGCCGCCTCGCGCGCTCGGGCAGGCCCGCGTCGACGGCGACGCGGCCGAGGAAGTGGTGGGCGATCGCGACCTCGCTGGGGTAGGCCGAGGCGCGGCGCGCCGAGCGCACGCCGCGCTGCAGGAACTCGCGCGCCGCATCCAGGTCCCCGAGCAGCCGAAGCGTCTCGCCGAGCATCGCGGCGGCGGCGAAGTGCTGCTGGTCCATCGGGAACTGGCGCGCGAGCTCCTCGGCCTCGCGGAAGGCGCGGGCGGCCCGGCGCATCCGTCCCAGCGACCGGTTCGCCATCCCCGCGCCGTGGCGGGCGTCCACCAGCGTCTCGACGATGCCGCGCCGGCGCAGGACGCCGGTCACCGGCCGCAGCAGCGCCAGCGCCTCGTCGTGCCGGCCCAGGAACGACAGGGCGTTGGCGCAGCGCTCGCCGGCCTCCGCCCACTCGACGTCCGAAGGGTCGACGCGGCTCATCGCCTCGCGGTAGAGCGCGACGGCGGTCTCCCGATCGTCGCGCTCCGCCTCGAAGCGCCCGAGGAGCACGAGCGCGCGCGACTGCGACGGACGGTCGCCGTCGGCCTCGGCGTACGCCAGCGAGCGCTTCGCCCAGCGCAGCACCGTCGCGCCGCGGCCGCCGCCGAGGAACGCGGTCTGGCCCGCCTCGTAGGCGCGGCGCGCGCGCGTCCACGGCTGCTCGCGCGTGCGGCCGCGAGGGCCGGAGGAGCGCAGCAGCGCCCGGTGCTTCTCCGGCCAGCGCTCGAGCTCGCCCCACAGCATCGCGGCGAGCGGCGCGCCGCGATCGAGCAGCCCCCGGCGGGAGGCGGCCCAGGCCCTGATGGCCTCGCGCCACGGGAGCGCCGTGCGCCCCGGCTCGTCGATCGCGCCGAGGCCGAGCCGCCGCAGGGCTCGCTCGGTCGGGCCGCGGACCAGGCGGACGTCGACGCCCGCGGCATCGAGGTCGTGGAGCAGCGCGCGCAGGCTCGCATTGGCGATCCGCGTGCTCGGGCTGACCGCGCGCACCGGTCCGCCGGAATGGTCGATCCACACCACGCGCGACGGTCTGACCGACGCGAGCGTCGGGACGACGTCGAGGTCGTCGGCGGCCGAGTAGCCGACGACCACGAGCACCTGCCCGGCGGTCGCCTCGTCCATGCGGCCGGCCGCCGCCCGCGCGAGCCTGAGCCCGGGGCTGCGCGCCGTGATGACGTCCAGCGTCGTGTGCAGCGGCGCCCGGACCCGGCGCTCGCGCCCGCCCCGGTGGCGGACGAGCGAGCCGTGCAGCTTGAGCACCGGCGTCTCGCCCGGCGCCGGCGGCGTCGCGCGGCCGTGCGCGTCGACCGTTTGGGGCGTCGCCCCTTCGAGGAGCAGGGCGCGCTCGAGCAGGTCGTCGAAGTTGACGGTGACCAGGCGTGCGCCGGCGGCGGCGAGCTGGGCGAGCCGTCGCTGAAGCGGCGATGGGTCGCGCGCCAGGGCGATGAAGTCGAGCAGCGTCAGGTCGGGATCGACGAGCTCGGCGACGACCCCCATCACCGTCTCGAAGCGCAGGTAGTCGTACGGGTGGCGCGCGGCGGCGTGACCGGGGCGGCAGGCCCGGGCGAGCGCGCACGCGTCGCGCCTGGAGGCGATCGTCGCGCCGAGCAGGACGTCGACCACGTCGTGCGCGAGCGGCAGGCCGGCACGCCACGAGCCGCCCGCGCCGACGAGGAAGGTCAGGCGCTCGCGCGGCGTGCTGCCGAGGTCGGGGACCATCGCGGCGGCCCCCGCGGGTCAGAGCCGCGCCGGTTCGCCGTGGTCGGGGAACCGGCGCGGCTCGGCCCGCGTCTCAGCCCTGCTCCGGCTCCCCGGTTCCGGTGTAGAACGCGAGCGAGGCGTTGGCGACCTCGTCGACCTCGTCGGCGTTGCCGACGTCGGCGCCCTTGAGCGTCGAGGCCCACTCCTGGATCGACCGCTTGGTGAAGTCCTGCGCCTCCGGGGACTCCATCCACCAGCTGGCGTCGGGCGCCTGGCCGGCCAGGTGCTGGCCGAGCGCGACGAGCGCGGGGTCCCAGCCCGGGCCGACCGCGAGTGCGAACTGCACCGCGGCCGACGGGTCGTCGCCCGCGCCGACGTGCTCGAGCTCGACGGTCGAGCCCGCTCCCGCCTCCGACACGGTCACGGTGAGCTCGCTCGCCGGCGTGTCGCCGTAGATCCACTCCAGGCGGATGCGGTGCGGCCGGCACTCCAGGATCCGGCCGCCGGCGTTGCCCTCGAACTGGTAGTTCCCGCCCTCCCGGAGGTCGCCCGAGACGGGCAGGAACCACTGCTGGATCTCGGACGGCTTGGTCAGCGCCTCCCAGACCCGGTCGACCGGGGCCTCGTACGTCCGCCGCAGCACGGCGGCGTGCGGTTCGCCGCCCGAGTACGGACGGCGCCTGACGTCGCGCTCCGTGCCCGCGATCCAGCCGGGGATGTCGGTCATGGCGTCTCCTCCTGGGTCACGCGAACTGCTGCTCGAGCCACCCCTGCAGCTCGCCCGCCTCCTCGCGCACCCGCGCGAAGTCGGGCGGAGGGTCGACAACATACTCGAACCGTGTCAGCGCGACCCCGCAGCTCTCGTCGGCCGCGAGGCGCAGGAACCCGGTGTCGCCGCGGACGCCGAGCGCCTCGATGTGGTTGGCGCTCATGCGCAGGTCGACGACGCCGTCGACCTCGCTGCGCCGGCCCGCCCTGAGCGAGAGCCGGTCGCCCTCGTCGGCGTCGCCGTCGACGCCGAGCGCCTTGGCCACCGTCGCGAACGCCTCCTTGCGCTCCACCGGGGCGACGACCAGCGCCGACGTGGTCAGCGCCGTCTTGCCCCTGAAGTGCCTGAAGTACTCGGTCAGGGTGTAGAAGTAGAGGTCCCACCCCTCCTCGTAGACCTCCTGGCCCTCCTCGGGGAAGCCCTGCTGGCGGAAGTAGAGCGTCGTGCGCGGGGTCCCCGGCTTGCGGCGCCGCCCGCGGACGTCGCCGATGCCGCGGAACGCGCCGCCCGGGAACTCGGCGGGGTCGTCGTGGCCGTCGGCGGCGATCCAGAACTCCATCCGGGCGTCGGGCTCGTGGTCCGGCTCCGCGCCGACGTCGCGGGCGATGCGCTCGGACCCGAAGACGATCCGCTTGCCCGGCTGGTAGACGAGCACGCGGCCCTCGGCGTAGGTCCCGCCACCGAAGTCGGCGCGGCCGCGGCCTCCCTTGCGGGGCTCGAGCTCGTGGGGCACGAACCAGCTCGAGAGGCCCGGCCCAGTGGCGACCATGTGCCAGACCTCCGCCGGCGTCGCCTCCAGGACGACCTTTCTCGTCAGCGCCATGACTCCTCCTCTGTGGTGGTGGTGGGGGCTGTTCCTCGTGGTGTTCGACTGTCGCGGGGCAGGCGGTCGGCGTCAGGCGTACTGGCGCTCCAGCCAGCCCTGCCAGTCGTCCGCGTCGCGGACGCTCGCCAGCTCGACCGGCGGGTCGGCGACGTACTCGTAGCGGTGGAGCGTCACGCCCGCGGCGTCGTCCGCCAGCGGCGCGGCCGTGACCCGGATGAACCCGCGGTCGTCGCGCAGGCCGAGCGCCTCCAGGCGGCCGCTGACGCGCAGGTCGACCACGCCCTCGATCTGCTCGCGCCCGAGCGGGTTGCAGGAGACCTCGGCGCCCTCGGAGGCGTCGCCGACGCCGAGGCCCGAGACGGCCGTCTGGAACGCGTCCTGCGGGTCGCGCGGGGCGCGGACCAGCGTCGTCGTGCAGACCGCGGTCTTGCCCCTGAAGTGCTTGAAGTACTCGGTCAGCGTGTGGAGGTAGACGTCCCAGCCGTCCTCGTACACCTCCTGGTCGACGTCCGGGAACCCCTCCTGGTGCAGGTACAGGACCGCGCGCGGGGTGCCCGGCTTGCGGCTGCGGCCGCGGACGTCGCCGATGCCGCGGTAGTCGCCGCCCGGGAAGCCCTCGGGGTCCTCGTCGCCGTCGCCGACCCAGAACTCCAGGCGGGTGCCGGTCTCCGGCTCGGGCTCGGCGCCGACGTCGGGCGCGATGCGCTCCGCGCCGAGCGCGATCCTCCGGCCCGGCTCGAACTCGAGCACGCGGCCCTCGGTGTACGTGCCGCCGCCGAAGTCCGCGCGGCCGTAGCCGCCCTTGCGGGGCTCGAGCTCGTGCGGCACGAACCAGCTCGACAGGCCCGGCCCGGTGGAGACCTTGTCCCAGACCTCCTCGGGGGTCGCGTCCAGCGCGATCTTCCTGGTCAACGGCATGGCTGCTCCTGTGTGGTGGCGGGTTGGGGCGAGAGCTGGGTGCTGCCGGGCGACCAGCCCCCGGGCGGGGCGTCGAACACCGCCTTGACCAGCAGCGGCTGCGCCTCCTGCTGGAAGTCGACGTCTGGGTCGAGGTCGCGGATCGTCCCCTCGATGACGAGCAGCGACAGGAGGGGGAACACGATCTCGCTGGCGGCGTGCAGCCCGTGCTCGCGCTGCAGGGCGAACATCTCGGTGGCGAAGGCGATGACGCTGAAGTCCCTGGCCGGCGCGCGCGAGCTGCGCTCCACCAGGTCGGCCATGCCGCGGGTGAAGCCCTCCAGGTCGGCGCCCGGCCGCAGGCCGCTCGAGCTCTCGACGACGATGCGCGCGCAGCGCTCGCCGTCGCCGAGGCTCAGGTGCAGGAAGAACTCGGCGAACAGGCGCCGGATGCGCTCGGAGAGCTGCACGGTGAAGCCGGCGTCGAGGACGACGACCTGCCCCTTGCCGGCGAAGTAGAGGTTCCCCCGGTGCAGATCGCAGTGGACGAAGCCGTCCATGAACACCATCCGGTAGACGGCCGCCAGCGTCCGGGCCGCGCAGCGCCTGCGCACGGCGTCGCCCATGCCCGCCGCCGCGCTCGCGTCGAGGCCCGGGACGAACTCCATGACGAGCGCGGTGTCGCGGCTCGCGCCGCGCTCGACCGCCGGGACGAGCACGCGCGGGACCGGCGCCAGGTCGGCCCGCAGCCGGGCCAGGTTCTCCGCCTCCCTGGCGAAGTCGAGCTGCGCGTACACCGCGTCGCAGACGTAGCCGGCGATCTCGCGGACGGGCGTGCCCCTGAAGGCGCGCAGCCGCGCCGCGAGCGCCCCGACCGCCCGGACGAGCGCCAGATCGGCGGCCATCACGCGGCGGATCCCCGGACGCTGCAGCTTGATCGCGACCTCGCGGCCGCCGGCCAGCGTGCCGCGGTAGACGCAGGCGACGCTGCCGCTCGCCACCGGGTCGAGGTCGACCGACGCGAACGGCCCGAGGTCCGTGCCGTACGCGGCGGACAGCGCGGCGCGCGCCTGCTCGGGCGACATCGGCTCGACCGCGTCGGCCAGCGCGTCGAGCGCCTCGCACAGCGCCGGCGGGATCAGGTCGCGCCGCGTCCCCACCATCTGCCCGCACTTGACGAACGTCGGGCCGAGCCGCTGCAGGAGCGCGGCGCAGCGCCGGCTGAGGAAGCGGGCGGCGTCGTCGCGGCCCCGGGTCGCGCGGATCGCGCCCGCGGCCGGCAGCGCGGGGACCAGGTACGCGGCCGAGGTGGCGAGGATGACGACGGCCCGCGCGCCCGTCCGCAGCGGTGCGGGCGAGTCCGCGGCGCGCGCGGGCGGCGCGCTGCGGCCGGCGCCGAGGACGCTCGCCAGCGAGGCGTCCGCGGTCACGCCGCGACCTCGTCGCCGGCCGGCGTCATGTCGACCGCCCGCAGGTGGCTGGTCGGGTAGTCGCAGTACCAGAGGCGCTGACCGTCCCAGGCCAGGCCGGTCGGGTTGCCGCTGACGGGGACGGCCTCGACGATCCGGCCCGCGGGCGGGTCGAGGACGTTGAGGCGGCCGTCGACGTGGTTGGCGAACACGACGCGGTCGCCCATGACCGTCAGGTCGGCGACGTCCTCGTCGACCGGGACGCTGACGAGGGTCTCGCCGTCCGCCCGGCGGCGCAGCTCGATGACCTGCGGCCGGTTGTAGCCCGTCCACAGCCCCTCGGCCGTCTCGTGGACGCCGCACAGCTCGCCGCCGGGCCGCGGGTTCGGGCGCTCGGCGATCACCTCGCCGGTGCGCGGGTCGAGCGCGCGCAGCCGCTTGTCGCCGCCCACCACCTGCAGCAGGCAGCGCCCGCCGTCCGCGGCCGTCAGGCCGGTGCGCACGCCGCGGCAGACGAGCTCGGCCTCGACGGCGCCGGTGCCGGGGTCGACGCCGAAGATCCGGTCGAGCGTGCCGTCGGAGTACCAGAGCAGGCCGTCGAGCCACGTCAGCCCGCACAGGTGGCGCCCGCGCACCGGCAGCGCCCTGGTCTCGCGGCGGGTCATCGGACGCTCACCGGGTCGGCTTGGGCGATGCCGCAGTCCAGCCGCCAGGCCGCCACGTCGCGGACGTCGTCCGGGCGCTGCAGGCGGGCCCGCACGACCATCCCCGGCCGCACCTCGGTGTGGCGCAGCGGCCACACCCAGACGGCCCAGTTGCAGCCCGGGTAGCTCGGCAGGTTCGACAGCCGCACGCCGTCGGCGAGCGTGGCGGCGAACGAGCCGACGATCGCGTGCAGCGTCCCGGGGGCGACGATCTCGAGCCGGACCTCCTCGCGCTCGCCGGCGGCGACGGCGCCGAGCGCCGCGTCGGCCACGATCGCGGGCGCGCTCAGCCGGACGGGGTCGCGCGCGAAGAAGTGCAGCTGCGCGGCGGACGGCGCGTGGTCCTGGACGGCGCTCAGCGAGCGGCCCCAGAAGTCCTCGCTCCACACGCCCCAGCCCTCGCCGTCGAACTGGATCGCCTGCAGCCGCGTCTGCACCCTTCGGGGGACGATCCGGCCGGACGGCTTGAGGTTGCGCCGGGCGACCGCCGCGACGACCTCGGCCATCTCCTCCTCCGGGCCGAGGTTGCCCATCATCTCGGAGACGATCACGTCCGCCTTCTCGGGCAGCGCGACGTGGCGGGCGTCGCCCTGGATCAGCGTCAGGGTGCCGCCGAGGCCGTTGCGCTCGGCGATCACGCGCGCCAGGGCCGCGACCTCGGGATCGCCCTCGATCGCGTACACGTGGCGCGCGCCGTGCCGCAGCGCCAGCAGCGACAGGACGAGCGTGCCGGCGCCCACGTCGACGACGACGTCGCCCGGCTCGACGGTCTGGCGCAGCGCGTCGTCGTAGGCCTGCAGGCGCACGCGGTCGCCGAGCATCACCTGGTGCATCAGCAGCGTGCGCGGGTCCACCGCCTGGCCGGTCACGCGTCCTCCCCGGCGGGGTCGAGCCACAGCGCGGCGAGGTCGTCGGCGTAGCCGCTCGCCGGCATCGGGCAGGCGCCGCGCACCCGCGCGCCGCGCCGGCGCGGCACGGCGGGCGCCTGGAAGAGCAGCGGCACGGCGGCCGCGTCGTCGAGGACGCGGCGCTCCACCTCGCACCAGGCGGCGTCGCGCTTCGCGCGCGGCTCGACGGCGGCCTCGAGCGCGCGCAGGACGAGCGCGTCGACCTCCGGGTCGCTGTAGCCGCCGCAGTTGGCGCTGGCGCCGGTCGCGAAGAGCGGCTGGAGGAAGACGGCCCCGTTGCGGTGGATCCAGTCGGCGCCGCGCGAGCGGGCCGTCAGGTCCCAGCCGCGCGGGCCGCCCGGCGGGGCCTCCAGCACCGCGCGCCGGTAGGCGTCGTCGTCCAGCGCGACCAGGCGCACGCCGATGCCGGCCCGCTCGAGGTCGGCGGCGTACGCCCGCGCGACCGCGGGCTCGCCGTCCCGGTCGCGGTACACGGCGGTCAGCGACAGACCGTCCGCGTACCCCGCATCGGCCAGCAGCGAGCGCGCGGCGCCGGGGTCCGGCGACGGCGGGAGGCCGGTGCCCTCGCCGCTCGGGCCGGGGTCGTTGTGCGGCGGGACGAGCCGGTCGGCCGGGTACGGCGCGGGCTCGCCGAGGAGGGCGGCGCAGCGCTCGGCGAGGGCGGCGCGGTCGACGGCGAGGGCGACGGCGCGCCGCACGCGCACGTCGCGCAGCGCCTCGGCGCCGTCGGCGACGTTGAACGCGAGGTACGCCGCGAGGGCGTGGCTCAGCGCCGTCCCCGCGGCGGCGGGCCGCGGCGCCGAAGGGGCGCGGTGTGGCGAGCTCCACGCCGTCCCCGCGGCGGCGGGCCGCGGGGCGGACGGGGCGCGGAGTGGCGAGCTCCACGGGAGGTCCGCGGCGCCCGCGTCGATCCGGGCGGCGACGGCGGCCGGGCCGCCCTCGCCGCACGCGATCTCGATGCGGTCGACGTTGGCGCGCCGCACCGGGTCGGTCGCGCGGTGCCAGGCCGGGTTGCGCTCCAGCCGCAGCTCGGCGCCGGGCGCGAAGCGCGCGACGCGGTAGGGCCCGTTCGACCGCAGGTTGCGGTGCAGCTCGGGGCTGCCGGGCACGAACGCGTCGTACTCCGCCGGGGCGGCGGACGCGCACGTCAGCGCGAGCACGCTGACGACCTCGGGCGACGGCCGGACCAGCTCGATCACCAGCGTCTCGTCGTCGAGGGCGAAGACGCCGGCGATCTCGTGGGCGTCCTGGTACGCCGCGAGCTGCGCGGCCGTGGCGCCGTCGCGCGGCACGGCGGCGGCGAACCCGGCGCGGAACTCCTCCATCCCGCGGATCGCGCTGGTGAAGTAGGTGAGCGCGGGCGACCGGGTGACGGGGTTGGCCATCCGCTTGAACCCGCGCACGAAGTCGGGGGCGGTGACCGGCCGCGGCGGCGAGGTGTCCCAGAGCACGCCCGGCCGCAGGTGGAACACGTAGCTGCGGTGGCTCGCTCCGAGCCCCATGTTGTAGGTCGACGGCACGGCGACGGCGACGTCCGGGACGGGGGCGACCGCCTGCCAGGTGCGCGGGTCGGCCTGCGGCTCGTAGGTGACGAGCTGGCGCGAGAAGAGGCGCACCACGTCGGCCACGGGCGGCCCCGCGGCGACGGCTGGGTCCAAGCGGTCGAGGGCGCCGGGCCCGTGCAGGCGCAGCGTGCCGCCGGCCGGCGGGGCGTCCACGGCGGCGGGCCGCGGTGCGACGGCGGCGGCGGTCACGAGAGCTCCTCGGCCAGCCGGGCGAGCGTGGCGATCCCGCGGTCGATCTGCTCGTGGTCGTTGAAGACGTGCGGAGCGACGCGCGCGGCGTAGTGCTGGTGCGGCGAGCCCGGCACGTCGAACTCGGTCCAGCGGATCCAGACCTTGTGCTCGTCGGCGAGCCGCATGGTCAGCTCGTGGGCCTTCTTGACGTTCCAGGCGTCCTCCCGCCGGCGGAACGGGTTGAACGCGACCAGCGGCGAGCGCAGCCGCGCGTCGGCGCCGGGCGAGAACATCGCCTCCTCCCCGAAGCGCTCGAGGATCCGCTCGCGCGCGTGCTCGCCGAGCTCGAAGACGCGCCGCTCGATGCGGTCGCGCCCGATCTCGTCCCACATCTCGCAGGCCTTCGCCAGCGCCGCCCCGCGGGCGATGCTCGCGCTGCCGGCGATCTGCAGGTAGTCGCCGACGTCGTAGCTCTCCACCGAGGTCGTCGAGCGCGGCGGCGTGTCGCCGACCATCGGGTACCACGTGGAGATGACCGGCCACACGGTCGGCAGCGGGAGCGGGTTGTGCTCCGGGAAGACCTTGTTGCGGACGTAGAGGATCCCGGTGCCGAGCGGGCCGCACTGGTACTTGGACCCCGAGCAGGCGATGAAGTCCGCGCCCGTCGCGCGCAGGCTGCAGTGCAGCAGGCCGGGCACGAGCGCGCCGTCGATCACGGTGATCAGGCCGTGGCGCTGGGCCAGCTCGCACAGCGCGCGCACCGGCATCATCGTCCCCGTCCAGAGCGTGATCGCCGAGAACGCGAGCACCCGCGTGCGCGCGGTGATCGCCTGCTCGAACAGCGCCACGATCTCCTCCGCCGTCACCCCGTAGCCGGACGGCGGCGTCAGCACCTTCAGCGAGATGCCGTGGCGGTTGCGCAGGAGGTTGAAGTTCGAGAGCACCGAGTAGCACTCGTGGCTCGTCGCTATCACCTCGTCGCCCGCGTGGAGGTCGAGCCCGTTGATGACGCGCGCGATTCCCTCCGTGGCGTTGTGCGTGATGACGATCTCGTCGCGGTCGACGCCGTAGGCGCGCGCGATCAGCGCGCGGTACTCCGGGAACTGCGTCGGCTGGTAGACGTCCATCAGCCCGCCGGTCCACTCGCGCGTCACGCGGTCGTGCTCGTCGACGACCGCGTGCGGCATCGCGCCGACCGTGCCGGTGTTCAGGTGGATCGCCCCGGGCTCGAGCGCGAACAGCCCCTTGACGGTCTCCCACGACGCGTCTCGCAGCGACCGCGGCGCCCCGTCTGCAGGCGACGGACGGGCGGGCGGCTGCGCGCGGGTCAGGGTCTGGGTCATGGCGGCGTCTTCCGGCGAATCGGCGCGCTCGACCGTATCAGTTCACCAATCTTTTTCAAGTGTTTGTCGCGTCTCTGGCGCATGCTCGCCCGTAGTTTGGGGCTCTCTTGACCGCTTCACGTCAGAAAGATATAGTGATCGGCCTGAGACGGCGGCGGGCCACCAGTCGGCGGCACCGTCGATGTTCGAGGTGCTGGTACAGCGAGCCAGGAGGTGGCCGTGACCGTCATGGGAACGAGCGTCAGCGAGACCTACGAGACGCTCAACATCGAGCCCAAGCCCCTGCAGCCGCACATCCTTGCGGCGGCGACCGTGGTGTTCGGCAGCGACTACTACTCGGGCCAGCGCGAGACGGTCAACCTCTCGGGCTTCGTCCAGATGAACAAGTGGCCGATGGAGGGCTTCGAGCACCGGGTCGACGACCAGGGCCGCGCCGAGTTCGACACCGAGCTCATCAGCGCTCCCGAGATCGGGATCAAGGGCTACAGCTACACGCTCGACGACCGGATCCAGGTCCTGTCGAACCCGTTCAAGCCCAACACCGGCTACGTGCGGCAGGTGGTCCCGGGCCGGAACTTCCCGGCGAACTTCCACATCCGGCGGTTCGGCATCCTCGAGACCTCGACGCAGCGGATGGTCCATCGGGACGTGATCTCGATGATGGCCGTGATCGACGCGATCCCGCCCTACAAGAAGCCGCTGACGAGCCCGTACCTCGGGACGCCGCGGGGGGACGGGCCGCTGACCGTCGTGCCGGCCGACAGCGTGGTCGCCGGGCAGAACCTGCCGCAGGCGTGGTACCCGGCCGACGACTTCAACGAGGTCGTCCCCGGCACCGACCCGGCAGCGTTCTTCGCGGAGAGCACCGGGCCGTGCATGTCGTTCCTCGTCGACCCGTCGATGATCATGCAGATCTCGGTCGAGGGCCGGGTCACCGTCGAGGTCGGCGGCCGGACCGAGACCGTCGAGCTGAGCGGCGACTACCGCAAGGCCGCGGGCGCGGAGATCCTGCTGTTCGGGCCCGACAAGCACGGCGACGGGCCGGGCGTCCAGGCGCAGCTGGCGCGGGTGGCGCTCACCGGCCACTCCTCGCTGCTCGGCGGCCGGATCATGCTCCGCGCGAGCTGGCCGCGGCCGTCCGCCGGCACGCTCGGCGAGGGCACCGAGGCGAGCCTCGACGACGTGCGGTACCCGGCCGATCTCGACTTCGACGCGAACTTCGAGATCGCCACGCCGCAGGGCGTCCTCTACGCCGACCACTCCGTCCACCTGAGCGGCAGCCTCCGGGACCTGCACCCCGAGGGCGCCGAGCTGCGGATGGAGGGCGTCGACGCCCCGATGGTCACCGTCGACGGCACCGGCAGGGCGCGCCTGGCCGGCGTGCACCTGCAGCTCCAGGACGCCATCGTCGGGGAGCGGGCGACCGTCGCCGTCTGATGGCCGCCGCAGGCAGCAGCGAGGTCGCGGCGCGGGCCCGAGCAGGGTCCGCGCGCGCGATCCCGGTGCCCGCGCGGATGCCGTGCGGCCTGACGTTCGCGCAGGGCCTGCTGTGGTTCTCGGACGGTGCCCTGCACCGGATCGCCGCCGTCGATCCCGACACGGGGGACGTCGTCCGCGTCGTCCCCTGTGCCGACGTCACGACCGGCCTCACGACCCTGCGCGGGCACCTCGCGCAGGTCGTGGGCCGGGAGCGCAGCCTGCGCCTGATCGACCCGGAGACCGGGTCGGTGGTGGACGAGCTGCCGAACCCGCGGCCCGGGCAGGAGCTGTGCGGCGTCGAGGCGTGCGCCGCCGGGATCTGGATGGGCTACGAGGACCTGCGCGTGCTCGACCTGCGCAGCCCCGGCGAGCTGGACCTGCTCGACTCCATCGCGGTCGCGGGGAAGGTGGCGGGCGTGACCGTCGCCGGCGACCGCGTGGCGTACGCCGACCACGACGCCGGCACGATCGCCCTCGTCGACCCCGCGACGCGCACCGAGGGCCCGGCGATGGCCGTCGAGGGCAGCCCGACGGGGCTGACGTGGGACGGCGCGCGCTACTGGTACTGCGACTTCAAGAGCCTGCACCTGCGGGCGGTCGACCCGCGCTAGCCGGCCTCGAGGCCGGACCGGCGCCCGTTCCGGCGGTCCGCTTCGAGGTGGCGGCCGGCGCCTGACCCGGCGGCGCCCGCCGGCCAGCGCAGGTAGGCCGGCGCCGCGCGGCCGGGCAGCAGCCGCAGCTCGGCGCCGTCGAGCCCGAGCGTCTCGCGCAGCGCGACGTTCTCGCCCGGCCACTTCGGGTGGTCGATCTCGTCGAACGCGAGGACGCTGCCGGCCGTCAGGTACGGCCGGATCGCCTCCAGCGTCGCGCGGGTCGGCGCGTAGATGTCGAGGTCGAAGAACGCGAGCGCGATGACCGTGTGGGGGTTCTCCTCCAGGTAGCGCGGGAGCGTCTCGCGGACGTCGCCCTCGACGAGCACGGCGCGGTCGGCGATGTGGCTCATGTACTCGTGGGCCTGGTGCGCGTCGAGCACCTCGCGCAGGTAGTCCGGGTAGCCCTCGGGGAGCGCGAACCGGCGCGGCACGGCGCTCGCGCTGACCCGGTCGACGTCGTGGACGTCCGGGAAGCCGGTGAACGTGTCGAAGCCGACGACGCGCCGGAACGGGTTGTACGGCTCGTACACGCCGCGCAGCGCGACGAGCTCGCCGACGTGGCGGCCGTAGCGGACGCCGAACTCCATGATCACGCCGGGCACGTCGAGGACCATGCGGTACAGCGCGTCCATCGACAGGAGGTCGGCGAGCTGCTGGCGGCGCATGAACAGCGTCAGGTTGTCGAGCAGGTCGATCGGCGCGATCGGCGCGTCGGCCAGCAGGCGGGCGAGCCGCTCGCGCACCTCGACCTCCCGCTCGGAGTCGTGCGGGAAGACACGCGGGTCGCGCGGCGCGGTCACGCGGCCACCCCCTCGGCGATCGACATCACGGACGGCGTGGGCACGACGCGGTCCAGGCGCAGCCCCGCCGCCGCGAAGAGCGGCTCGAGCTGGTCCGCGGTCCGCTCGCGGCCGGTGAGCGCGGCCAGCATCATCAGGTCCATCTCCTTGCTCTGATGCGGGGCGTTGCCGGCGGGGATGATCGCGTCGACCACGAGCACCCGCCCGCCCGGCGCGAGCGCCCGCCGGCAGCTCTCGAGGATGCGCACGCAGTCGTCGTCGTCCCAGTTGTGGAGGATGCGCTTGAGCACCAGGACGTCGCCCGGCGGCACCGCCTCGAAGAAGTCGCCCTGGACGGTCTCCCAGCGGCCGGCGACCCCGTCGAGGTCGAGCGTGCGGCCGTCCGCGGCGGGGTGCAGGTCGAACAGCACCCCGCGCAGGCCCGGGCGCTCGCGCAGGACGGTGAGCAGAAACGCGCCCGAGCGGCCGCCGACGTCGACGACCGTGCCGCGCGCGGGCAGCTCGCAGCTGCGCGCGATGAGCGGGTTCTCGGCGTCGGACACCGCCGCCATGCCCTCGTAGAACAGCGCCTCGCGGCCCGCGTCCTCGAAGTAGCGGGCCATCGGCATGCCGAACGCCTTCTCGAACGAGGGGTCGGCGTCGGTGAGGCTCGCGGCCAGCCGCTGCGAGGTCGACCAGAACAGCTCGTCGGTGAACATCAGGACGCCGGTGCGCGCGGGCATCGGCGCCGTCGAGCGCAGCGCGTCGCCCTTGGGCGTCAGGTGGAAGCGCCCGCCGGCGTCCTCGCGGACGACGCCGCGGCCGGCGAGCAGGCGCAGGATGCGGTGCAGGCCGTCCGCGTCGGCGCCGCAGGCGGCGGCCAGCTCGCCGGGCGTCCGCGGCCGGTCGGCCAGGTGGTCGGCCAGGTCCAGCGCCGCGGCGGCGCGCAGGGCCGCCGAGTACGTGAACGCCATCGCCTCCTCGAACAGCAGCAGGGCCGACTCCTCGCTCGTCATCGCGGCCCGCCCGCCCCGGCGCCGGGGCCGTCGCCGCTCAGCGCGTGCAGGCACGCGAGCAGGCTCCGGGCCTCGATGTTGACCTGGTAGCTGCTGGCGACCAGCCGCTTGAGCTGGGACAGCGTCACCCACGTGAAGTCGGCGGGCACCCCGAGCGGGAAGTCGTCGCCCACCTCGACGACCATGTGGCGGGTCACGGCGTGGTGGAAGCGCCCGCCCTCCTCGGACTGCGGGACGTCGTAGCGCACCGTGACGTCGCCGGACAGGACGAGGTCGAGGAACGCCGGGCGCCGCTCGGGCGCGCCGGCGAAGTTCTCGGGCGTGCACTGCACGGTCGGGCCCAGCTCCACCACGTCGCGGTAGCCCGGGCGCAGGTCGGCGCGCGCCAGCAGGTGCAGCACGCCGTCGATGCGCCGGACGACGAACGCGACCAGCCCGCGGCCGCGCGGCGCGAGCAGCGGCTGGCACCAGTGCCCGACCTCGCGGTTGGTGGCGGTGACCTCGACGCCGACG
The DNA here is from genome assembly GCA_035940955.1 of Solirubrobacteraceae bacterium. Lineage (GTDB taxonomy): Bacteria > Actinomycetota > Thermoleophilia > Solirubrobacterales > Solirubrobacteraceae > CADCVT01. Next base: position 37,680 of record DASZEJ010000115.1, on the reverse strand, counting down.
ATGCTGAAGTAGCGGCCGGTCGCGTGGCGGATCTCGTCCTCGGTCCGCGTCCAGCCGGCGACCGACCGCAGCGGCACCTGGCGCGTGGTCAGCGCGTAGGCCGACTTGCGCCCGGTCAGCCAGCTCGCGACCTCGAGCGACGAGCACAGCGCGCGGTCGTCGGTGCGGCTGGTCGACCGGCGCAGCGCGTCGCGGAACCCGTCGCCGTCGGCGCCCTCGCCGGCGGGCAGCGGCAGGCAGGAGAGCACCGTGCGCGAGTCCATGTTGACGACGTTGGGCAGCCGCAGCAGCGCGTACAGCTCGCCGAGCGTCAGCCAGATGAAGTCGTCGTGGTGCGGCACGTCGCCGGCAACCTCCATCACCACGTTGCGGTTGCGCTTGCCGCGGAACCACGAGCCCTGCTCGGACTGGAGCACGTCGACGAGCACCCGCGCGCGGCCCGGCTCGGCGAAGTACTCGACGTACGGCGCCAGCCGCCCGTTGTGGGCGCGCTGGTAGTTGCTCGGCGTCGCCTGCACCGTGGGCGAGATCTGCACGGTGCCGAAGTTGCCGGGCTCCATCTTCGCCTGCATGAGGAAGTGCAGGACGCCGTCGACCTCGCGGGCCAGGATGCCGAGGATGGCCCGGTCGGGCTGGTCGAGGATCGGCTGCGACCACTCGGCGACCGGGCCGTGGTCGGTCTGCACGTGGATGCCTTGGACGGAGAAGAAGCGGCCGCTGCGGTGGACGAGGTCGCCGGAGCCCGGCGCGAACCGCCAGCCCTCGAGCCGGTCGAACGGGACCCGCGCGACCGCGAACGGGCTGCGCCGGCGCCGGTCGGCGATCCACTCCTCGAGCAGCGCGGTGCCGGCGGCGCGGCGGCCGGCGGAGACGGCGAGGCGGTCGGCGAGGTCCTCGCCGGCGGGCGAGCTGTCCGGCCGCAGCCTGACCGCGACGTCCACGCTCACGGCTCGCCCTCCCCCGGGGCGTCCGGCGGGTCGAGCCACAGGTTCGCCGCGTCGAACCAGCGGTCGACGTGCGGCAGCTGGATGCCGTTGCGCACGCGGCTGCTGGTCAGGTGCGGGATCGTCGGCTCGTGGTGGACGATCGGGACGATCGCCGCGTCCTCCATGACGATGCGGTCGACCTGGTGCAGCAGCTCGGCGGCCCGCTCGGCGTCGTCGCTGGCCAGCGCCTCGGCGAGCAGCCGGTCGACCTCCGGGTTCTCGTAGCCGCCGTAGTTCGCGGTGCCGGCCGCGAAGTTCGACTGGAACATCGGCTGCAGGTAGGCGCGGCCGTTGTTGCCGAACCAGTCCGGGGTCCACGACGGGGCGGTGAGGTCCCATTCGCCGGCGCGGGCGCGCGCCGGGTCCTGGAGCACGCGGTAGTACTCGTCGGACTGGCTCGTGCCGACCAGGTCGACGGCGATCCCGCACCGCTCGAGGTCGGCGGCGATCGACCGCGCGACGTCGGGGTGCACGTCGGCCTCGCGGTAGAGCATCCGCAGGCGCAGGCCCTCGCCGTGGCCGGCCTCGGCGAGCAGCCGCCGGGCCTTCGCGGGGTCGCCGCGGTCGCCCGGCGTCGGGTAGCGGTCGTGCTCGCGGTGGCCGAAGTTGCCGGGCGGGATCGCGGAGTGCGCCGGCTGGGGCTCGGCGCCGGTCCCCATGTCGTCGAACAGCTCGGCCACCGCCACCTTGTCGATCGCGTAGGCCACCGCGCGTCGCACTCTCAGGTCGCGGACCGCGCCGCCCGCGTTGGGGCTGTGCAGGTTGAAGACGAGGTAGGGGTTCAGCGCGAACCCGAGGCGCCGGTCGGCGTCGAGCGCGCGCCCCGGGTCGACCACCGGCGAGCCCCACGAGAGGTCGGCCTCGCCGGTCTCGAGCGCCTGGCGCACGCGCGCCTGCCCGGCCGGCTCGATCCGCACCTCCAAGCCGTCGACGTACTGGTGCTTGAGCGGGTCGGACGCCTGCCGCCACACCGGGTTGCGCTCCATCGTCAGGCGGCGCCCAGGCTCGTAGCCGGTGAGGCGGTACGGGCCGTTCGAGCGCATGTTGCGCCACAGCTCGGGGCTGTCGGGCAGGTAGGCGTCGTACTCGCGCGGCGCGGCCGAGGCGAACGTCAGGCAGAGGATGTTGGGAAGGTCGCCCGCCGGGGCCGTCAGCTCGATCACCAGCGTCTTCGGGCCCTCGGCCCGCAGGCCGGCGATCTCGTGGCCGTTCTGGTAGGCGGCCAGGTCGGCGGCGGTCGGCTCGGTGCCGGCGAGCTCCTCGCGGTAGCCCTCGGCGAACGCCGCCATGCCCCTGATCGTGCTCGTGTAGAGCGGCAGCGCGCCGGCGCCCGCGACGGGGTTGCACATCCGCTTCAGGCCGCGGACGAAGTCGGCGGCCGTCACCTCGCGCGGCGGGTCGGTGTCCCACAGCACGCCCGAGCGCAGCTCGATCGTGCAGGTGCGCCGGTCGGCGCTGAGCCCGTCGCCCGGCACCGGGATGCGGACCGCGACGTCCGGCGCCGGGATCAGCCCGCTCGCGTCGACGGTGGTCGGGTAGCCGAAGAGCTGGCGGGAGAACAGCCGGATGATCTGGTGCGACAGCGCGTAGTAGGCGCACGCCGGGTCGAGGCGGTCCATGCCGCCCGGCCCGAAGTAGCGCAGCGTCCCGCCGTAGCGGGGCGTCGAGGCGGTCGCGGGGCGCGCGGGCGCGAGCATCGCCGGAAGCGGGCCGCGGTCAGGCCCGCCGCACCCCCGTGAAGATGCCGCGGCCGGTGAGCCAGCCCTCCTCGTACTCGACCGTGCAGCCCGCGTCCTCGAACGCCGCGACGTACTCGTCCCTCGTGAACATCGCGAACACCTCGGTGGTCGCGAACGAGCGCAGGCCCGACGGCTCGCCGACCAGCCAGCTGACCTCCATGTGCGCGGCGCGGCCGTGCCGGCGCGTGTGCGACACGCGCGCCACGACGCGGTCGCCGTCGCGGACGAGGTCGCTGCCGACGTAGCCGTCGAGGAGCTTCTCCGGCAGCCACCACGGCTCGACCACCAGCACTCCGCCGGGCGTCAGGTGATCGGCCATGCAGCGCACCGCGTCGCGCATCTCCCCCACCGTCTCGACGTACGCGATGGCGGTGCACAGGCAGGTCACGGCGTCGAACCGGCGGCCGAGGTCGAAGGACCGCATGTCCTCGTCGTGGATCGTCACGCCGGGGAGGCGGCCCTCGGCGCGCTCGCGCATCGCGGGCGCCGGCTCGACGCCCTCGACCCGGTCGAAGCAGGCGCGGAAGGTCTCCAGGTGCGCGCCGGTGCCGCACGCGACGTCGAGCAGCGAGCGGGCGTCCGGGCGCAGCGCGCGGACGCGCCGGGCCACGTCGCGCGCCTCGGCCGGCCAGTCCTTCCCGCGGGTGCGGTACGTGACCTCGTAGACGCCGGCGTGGTCCGGGCCGAAGGTCGGCTGCGGGGCGAGCACGTCCACGCCGGTCACCCCGTCATCGCGAGGTCGGGCTCGGGGCGGGGGCTCGGCGCCGCAGGCGGCTCGTCGCACGCCAGCCACCACGGGCTGCGCCGGGCCCACGCGACGGTCTGCTCGAGGCCCGCGCGCAGGTCGGTCGTGCAGCGCCAGCCGAGCAGCGCCCGCGCCCTGGCGGTGTCGGGCACGCGCCGGGGGATGTCCTCGTAGTTGCTGCCCAGGTCGAGCTCGGTCCGGATCGGGACCGGCTCGAGGTCGCGCCCGGCGACCTCGGCCACCAGGCGGACGACCTCGCCGACGGTGGTCTCGCGCTCGCTGCCGACGTTGAAGCACTCGGCGCCGGCGCCCGCCGCGGCCCGCTCGGCGGCGAGCACGGTCGCCGCGACCGCGTCGTCCACGAACGTGAAGCAGCGCGTCTGCCCGCCGCCGTCGTAGAGCAGCGGGGGCAGCCCGCGCAGGACGCGGTGGACGGTGCGGCTGACGACGTAGGCCGGCCGCTGGCGCGGGCCGTAGACGTTGAAGTAGCGCACGATCGCGGCCCGCAGCCCGTAGCGGTCGGCGCACGCGAACGTCATGTGCTCGGCGGTCGCCTTGCTGGAGGAGTACGACCAGCGGCTCGTCGACGTGCTGCCCAGCACCCGGTCGGAGTCCTCCGCCCAGGGCGAGCGGGGGTTCCTGCCGTACACCTCGCTCGTGCTGGCCAGCACCACGGCGGCGCCGGCGTCGACCGCGAGCCCGAGCAGCGTCCTCGTGCCCACCACCGCCACGTCGATGACGTCGAGCGGGCTGTCGAGGTAGCGGTCCACCCCGACCATCGCCGCGAGGTGGTAGACGACGTCCACCCCCGGGGTGACGGCGGCGGCCAGGGCGTCCGCGTCGCGCACGTCGGCGTCGACCTTGCGGATCGCGGCCGGGTCGCAGCGCAGGTCGGGCGGGAGCGGGCCCACGTCGTAGACGGTCACCTCGTCCCCCTGCGCCACGAGGCGCTCGACCAGGCGGCTGCCGACGAAGCCGCACCCGCCGGTCACGACGGCCCTGGCCATCGCTCAGCGGCCGATCCCGCAGAAGCCGAAGCCCAGCCGCCGGATCCGGCGCACCGTGTCGGCCGGCCAGTACATCCGGCCGTCGAACATCAGACAGGGCATCGCCACCGCGTCGCGCAGCCAGTCCAGGTCGATCGCGTGGAAGTCGCGATGGCCGGCGAGCACCGCGACCGCGTCGGCGCCGTCGACCGCCTCGGCCAGGCCGGCCGCGGGCCAGCAGCGGAACACCTCGCGGATCGCGCTCGCGTCCGCCATCGGGTCGAACAGGCGCACCTCCGCGCCCCCGGCGCGCAGCCCGTCGACCACGCCCTGCACCGGCGTGCGGCGCAGGTCGCCGGTGTCGTTCTTGAACGCCACGCCGAGGACCGCGACGCGCGCCCCGTCGAGGTCCTTGCCGAGCTTCGCCAGCCCGTCGCCGATCAGCCGGCAGGCGAAGCCGGGCATGTCGTCGTTCACCCGCCGCGCGGTCTCGATCGTGCGCAGCTGCACGCCGCGCCGCTGCGCGGCCTGCCAGGTCATCCAGGGGTCCTTCGTCAGGCACGCGCCGCCGACGCCGACGGACGGCAGCAGGACGTTCACGTTGCCGCTGCCCTTGGGCAGCGAGTTGGCCGCCGCGACGACGTCGAGGACGTCGACCCCGTACGCGCTGCAGAACCGGGCGAGCTCGTTGGCGATCGCGATGTTCGCGTCGATCCACCAGTTCGTCGCCAGCTTGACGATCTCGGCGACGTCGACGCTCGCGACCGTCTGCACCTCGACGCCGAGCGCGCGCCGCCAGAAGTCCGCGGCCGCCGCGCCGCTCTCCGCGCTGCAGCCGCCGACCACGACGGGCAGCTCGCGCACCTGCGCGAGCGCGTCGCCCTCCGCGAGCCGCTCCGGGCAGTAGGCGACGCCGAACCCCTCGCCCTCGACGAGGCCGCTCTCCTGCAGCAGGGGCACGACCAGCGTTCGGGTCACGCCGGGCGCCACGGTGCTGCGGAGGATCACGAGCTGCCCGCGCCGCAGCCGCGGCGCCAGCTCGCGGCACACGGCGGCGAGCTGGCCGGTGAGCAGCGTGCCGTCGGCGGCGACCGGCGTGCCGACGGTGATCACGACGACGTCGACGTCGGAGAGCGCGTCGTAGTCGGTGGTGAAGCGCACGCGACCCGCGCGCGCGACTGCGCCGAGCGCCTCGGCCATCCCGGGCTCGGGGGTGCGGCAGCGCCCCGCGCGGAGGTCGTCGATCAGCGACGCGTCGCTGTCCAGCGCGACGACGCGGGCGCCGCGCTCGGCGAGCGCGGCGCCCAGGCAGGAACCGATGTAGCCGAACCCCACGACGGCCACCCTCGGTGTCGACGCCACTGCGTCGCCGCTGCCGCTGCGCTCCGGCCGGGGCCGGCCGAGGGCGGTGTCGCGGAGGTCGAGCGTGTCCTTGCCCTGCGAGACGAACAAAGCAATACGACTCTAAAGTATCGCCGGAGCGGAGACAAGGCGAAACTCCGCTCTGCACGCTTGCACTGGGCGACCAGCACTGGGATCATCGCTTCTGATTTCGATGGTGACCGTCGCGACCGCCAGGAGCAATCCGATGAGAGTCCTGTTCGTCTCCTCGCCCGGCCTCGGGCACCTGCTCCCGCTGATCCAGCTCGCCTGGGGCTTCCGCACGAACGGGCACGACGTCCTGATCGCCACGGCCGAGCACGCCGAGCGCGCGGCGGGGTCCGGGCTCGACGTGGTGGACGTGGCGCCGGACTTCAGCGCGGTCGCGGTGTTCGAGCAGGTCGCGAAGGACAACCCCGACTTCATGGCGACGGTCGCGACGCGGCCGGCGGTCAACCTGGAGGAGCGGGCGGTTCAGATCGCCGCGGCGAACCGCCCGCTGATCGACGGCCTCATCGCGCTGACCGACGAGTGGAAGCCCGACCTGGTCGTCTACGAGCACGGCGCGACCGCCGGCCTGTTCGCCGCGGCCCGGGCGGGCGTGCCCGCGGTGCAGCGCAACCACGGGGCGTTCCGGACCGGCGGGATGCACCACGCCATCGCCGGCTTCCTCGGCGACTTCTTCGACAGGTACGCCATCGCCGGCCCGCTTCCCGAGCCCGCGGTGAAGATCGAGTCGTTCCCGCCCAGCATGCTCGACCGCGAGCCCGAGGGCTGGTTCATGCGGTGGGTGTCCTACGGCGGCGGCACCGTGCTGCGCGCCGGCCGGCCGTCGCCCGCGGGCGCGGCCGCGGCGAACGGCAACGGGCGGCCCGCGCGCCGCCCGCAGGTCGCGGTGACGATGGGGACGATCGAGCTGCAGGCGTTCGGCCTGGACGCCATCGAGTCGATCCTCGCCGCGGCGGCCGAGGTGGACGCCGACTTCGTGCTCGCCCTCGGCGACGTCGACGTCGGCCCCCTCGGCGAGCTGCCGCCGAACGTCCGCTCGGTCGGGTGGGCGCCGCTGCACCGGCTGTTGCCCGAGTGCGCCGGCGTCGTGCACCACGGCGGCGGCGGGACCGTGCTGACCGCGCTCGAGGCGGGCACGCCGCAGCTGCTCGCGCCCGACGCCCGGGACACGTTCCAGCACTCCGCGCGCGCCGCGGTGCGCAGGCTCGGCTTCGGGCTGACGAGCACCGCCGACCAGGTCACGCCGGAGCTGCTCAGGACGCTGATCGAGGACGAGCGGCTGGCCGGCGCGGCGGCGGCCATGCGCGAGGAGATGCTGTCGCTGCCCACGCCCGCGGAGACCGTGCGGCGGATCCTCGCCGAGGTCCCGGCGGTCTACGCGTAGCGCCGTCCGGCGGGCGGGTCAGGCGGCCGTGGCCGCCCAGGCCTTCTTGGCGTCCTTCCAGGTCTCCGAGTTGACCTCGTGCCACGCGCGGTCGCGCAGCTCCTCGAGGACCGGGGCCGGCACCAGCGTGCCGGTCATGTTGGCGTTGTAGATGTTCATCGTGTCCGGGTTGAAGTCCGGGCTGATGTGCCCCGCCTCGATCGCCATGTCGAACAGCGGCGCGCCGGGCAGCGGGACGACCAGGAAGAAGTTCGCCGCGTCGAGCCCGTACGAGACGTGCTCGCGGGCGAGGTCGATCGTGCGCTCGATCTCCTCCAGCGTCTCGTCCGGGTAGCCCATCATGTAGTTGCCGTACATCCGGAAGCCGTACTCCTTCATGGCGACGATCAGCCCGCGGAGGTCGGCCCTCTCGATGTCGAGCTTGTTGCTCGCGTACTTGCGGATGATCCGCGGGTTGCCCGACTCGAACGGCATGTTGAGCTGGGTGAAGTTCGCCGCGGCCAGCGCCTCGAGCACCTCGTGGTCGGGCTTCCAGCGCTTGAGCAGGTGGATGAGGTTGATGCCGTTGAGGTCGCAGATCGTCACGCCGGCGCCCTGGATCTTCCGCAGCAGCCGCAGGCCGCGCCGCTTGTTGCCGAGCAGCGAGTCGTCCTCGATGAAGACGTCGGTGACGCCGAGGCCCTTGAGCGTCTCGATCTCGGCCAGGACGCGCTCGTCGGACTTGACGCGGAACCGGCCGATCGGGCCGCTGAGGCTGTCCTGCGTCTCGCCGGCGATGTGGCAGTAGGCGCAGTGGAACGGGCACCCGAGCGAGGTGACCATCGTCGCGTAGCGCAGCTCGGCGCCGGGCTCGAAGAGGCCCGAGTGCGGGCGGGCGATCTTCCAGTAGCGCTCGTTGGGCAGCAGGTCCCACGCCGGCAGCGGCAGGCTGTCGAGGTCCCAGACGACGTCCTGCGGGCGGGTCGGGTTGACGCGGATCTCGGCTCCGTCCGGGAACGCGACGCCGTGGACCGCGGCGAGGTCCGGCCGCGGCGAGCGCCGCACGGCCTCGACGATCTGGACGAGCGTGTGCTCGGCCTCGGACAGGCAGACCGCGTCGACGCCGGCGGCGAAGAACTGCGGCAGCCGCGAGCGCGCGTTGACGCCGCCGGAGACGACGATCTTCTCGGGGTACGCCGCCTTGATCAGCCGCGCGCAGTGCAGGACCATCGACTCCTGGTCGGTGAAGATCGACGTGATGCCGACGACGTCGTGCTCGGCCGCCACCTCGAGGATCCGCTCGTCGCTGACGCCGGTGCGCAGGAAGCCGCTGGGCAGCGGCGCGGGGTTGGCGAACAGCTCGTCGAGCGGGTCGGGACCGTCGCCGACGCAGGCGTCGAAGACGCGCACGTTCACCCCGTGCTCGCGCAGCGCCCCGCCGAGCTGCGGGTAGGCGAGCGACCCGTTCGGCTTGCACACGGTCCCCGGGAAGGTCTGGTTCGGCGGGTACAGCAGCAGCACGCTCACGTTCCGGAGTGCCATGGCAGGACGCTATCAGATTGTGAAGTGCGTAGGGGCGGGAATTGGGGGCAGCGAGCGCGCCATGTACGCCTCGACGACGTCGGCGGCCCGGGCCGGCCCGCCCGCCTCGCGGACGTCGCGCTGCATGCGCAGGACGCGCTGCCTGATCGCCCCGTCGGCCGCCACCCGCTCGACGGCCGCGCGGATGCCGTCCGGGTCGAGCCGGTCGGCCGGCAGCTCGCAGCCGAGGCCAAGCTCGACGACGCGCCGGGCGAACGGGAGCGCCTCGGTCGCGAAGTGCGGGACGACGACCAGCGGCACGCCCGTGTCCATCGCCTCCATCGTGGCGCCGGTGGTGCCCTGCGTCAGGCACACCGTCGCGTGCTCGAGGACGGCGTGGAACGGCACCCATGCGTGCGCCTCGACGTTGGGCGGCAGCGGGCCGAGCGCCGCGGGGTCGAGGAAGCGGCCGATCGCCAGGACGACGTGCCACGGCGTGCCGGCGAACGCCTGCGCGCACGCCCTGAAGAACTCCGGCTGCTCGTTGTGCAGCGTGCCCAGCGAGACGAGCAGGACGGGCGCGTCCGGGCGCGGCGGCCGCCAGCTCGCGTCCTCCAGCCGGCCCGTGAAGCTCGGCCCCACGAAGGCGAAACGGTCGTCGAACGTCTCCGGCCGGACCGTGAACGACCGCGGCAGCCAGACGACGTTGAGGTCCTCGATCTCGCGCCAGAACCGCTTGACGGGGGTGTGGACGCCGTACTCGGCGAGCAGGTCGACCAGCACCGCGTGCACGGCCTCCACGTCGGCCGGGTGGCGGTGGCCGTGGCTGGCCCACAGCGCCTCGAACAGCGAGTAGTGCTCGTTCTCGGCGAAGCCGCCGGTGAGGCGCACGGCCGGGCGGTCCCACGTCTTCGCGAGCAGGCGGCCGGCGATGAACGGGAACACGTCGTAGGCGACGAGGTCGGGGACGTCGTCGCGCAGCGCCTCCTCGGCCGCGCGCAGCACGGCCACGTTCTCGCGGACGTAGACGAGGTGCAGCTGCGTCTCGGCGTCCTCCTGGGTGACCACGTCGGGGACGTGGAAGTCCTCGAACTCCGACCGGTACGGCACGACCGTCGCGCCGGCCGCCGCGACCTCGTCGGCGAACTGCGCCGTCGTCACGTACGAGATCCGGTGACCGCGCCGGGCGAGCTCGCTCACGAGGCCGAGGGAGGGGTACACGTGGCCGTGCCCGCCCACGTTGGCGAAGAGGACGTGGCGCTCGCTCATGGCGGTCGCATGCTATACGATTCTCAATCGTGTCGACAGTGCTGCTGCTCCACGGGCCGCACGCGGGGAACGTCTATCCCCTCCTCCCGCTGGTCGCCGAGCTGACCCGCCGCGGGCACCGGGTCACGCAGGCGACGACGGCCGAGTTCGCGCCCCTCGCGGACCGCGCCGGAGCGGCCCCGCTCCAGTACGAGTCGGCCGTCATGAACCTCGACCCGGCCGAGGTGTTCGCCGCCGACGACGACGGCGCGACGCCCCACATGCTGTACCTGGAGGAGAACCTGCAGGTCCTCCGCGCGGTCGAGGCGGCGTGCGACGGGTCGCCGCCCGACGTGGTCGTCTACGAGGACTTCCCGTTCATCGCCGGGCAGCTCCTCGCGGCGCGGTGGAACCGCCCGGCGGTGCGGATCAGCGTCGGGTTCGCGACCAACCACGCGTACTCGTACTACGCGGACATGGTCGCCGACTCGGGGATCCCGGGACCGCTCACGCTCCAGCGCTTCCGGACCGCGCTCGCGGACCTGCTCGCCGCGCGGGGCGTCGGCGCCTCGCCGGAGGGCTTCTGGTACCGCGTCGAGGACCTCAACCTGGTCTTCATCCCGCGGGCCTTCCAGTTCGCCGGGGGCACCTTCGACGAGCGCTTCGTCTTCGTCGGGCCGGCCCTGACCGAGAGCGGCGGCGACGGCTGGGCGCCGCCCGGCGACCGGCCGGTGGTGCTCGTCTCGCTCGGCACGAGCTTCAACGACCACCCCGAGCTCTTCCGCGACTGCGCGCGCGCGTTCGCCGGCAGCCGCTGGCACGTCGTGATGACGGTCGGCAGCCGCGTCGACCCCGCCGAGCTCGGGCCGCTGCCGCCGAACGTCGAGGCGCACGGATGGCTGTCGCACGCGGCCGTCCTCGAGCACGCGCAGCTGTGCGTCACGCACGGCGGGATGGGCACGGTGATGCAGGCGCTGCACTTCGGCCGGCCGATGGTGGTCATCCCGCACCACGCGTTCGAGTGCGTGCCGATGGCCAGGCGGGTCGACGAGCTGGGGCTCGGCCGCCATCTCGAAGCGCAGCCGCTCGACGGGGCGGCGCTGCGCGCCGCCGTGGACGAGCTGGCCGGCGACGCGGGCACGCTCGCGCGGGTGCGGGAGATGCAGCGGTGCGTCCGCACCGCCGGCGGGGCCGTCCGGGCGGCCGACGAGGTGCTCGCCCGGGCCGGCGGCGCGAGCCCGCGGGCGAACGGGGATCACCGCCGGCGGACGCCGGCGAAGAGGCCGCGGCCGGTCAGCCAGGGCTCCTCGTAGCGGGCCGCGCAGCCGGCGCGCTCGAACGCGTCCATGTAGTCCTCGCGCGAGAACAGCCTGAACGCCTCGGTCAGCGCGAACGAGCGCAGCCCTGTCCGGTCCCCGACGACCCACCGCGCCTCCATGTGCGCCGCGCCGTCGCGCCGCTCGGTGTGCGAGACCCGCGCGAGCACCCGGTCGCCGTCGCGGACGTGGTCGCTGCCCACGTAGCGGTCGACGTACTTGTCGGCCAGCCACCACGGCTCGACGACCAGCACCCCGCCGGGCACGAGGTGATCGGCCATGCGCGCGATCGCCGCGCGCAGCTCCTCGACGGTGTCGACGTAGCCGACGGCCGACAGCGAGACGACCGCGTCGAACGTGCGGCCGAGCTGGAACGAGCGCATGTCGTCCGGGTGGATGGTGACGCCGGGCAGCCTGCGCAGCGCGCGCTCGCGCATCGCCGGGGCGACCTCGAGCCCCTCGACCTGGTCGAACAGCGTCCGGAACGCCTCCAGGTGCAGCCCCGTGCCGCAGCCCACGTCGAGCAGCGAGCGCGCGCCGGGGCGCAGCCGCCGGATCCGATCGGCGACGTCGCGGGCCTCCGCGGCGCAGTCCTTGCCGCGGCTGCGGTAGATCAGCTCGTAGACGCCGGCGTGGTCGGGGCCGAACATCGGCTGGGCGGCCGGCGCCTCCACCGGCCTCACCAGCCGGAGCAGATGGCGTCGACGATCCGCTCGCGGTCGTCGTCCGACAGCCACCAGCCGACCGGCACGTACGCGAGCCGGTCGTAGACGCTGTCGAGCCCGGGCAGCGCCTCGGCGGCGTCGCGCATGCAGGTGTGGGCGTCGTTGCGCCGCGCGACGATGCTGGTGGGGATGCCGGCCTGCGCGAGCTTGCGCTTGAACGCCGCCCTGCCGTCGACCTTGAGCGGATAGGCCCAGAACGACGGCTCGGCGCCCTCCGCTCGCTCGACGTGCTCGAGCCCCGGCACGTCGCGCAGGTGCTCGTCGAAGTACGCGGCGTTGTCGCGGGCGCGGGCCACGAGGCCGTCGACGATCTCGAGGTTGGCGAGGGCGATGGCGGCCGAGACCTCGTTCATCGTGAAGCGGTGACCCCACTCGGCGACGTCGTAGCCGCCGGTGGCGCGGTCTGCAGTGCGGTCGATGCCGAGCCAGCGCAGGCGCCGGGCGCGCTCCTCCAGCCCGTCGTCGGGCACGACGAGCAGGCCGCCGCTGCCCGCGGTGAGCACCTTGATCGCGCCGAGGCTGAACACCGTCGTGTTGCCGTGGTCGCCGATCGGGCGCCCGCGGTACGCCGCCCCCCACGCCTGGGCGCCGTCCTCGATGACGGCGGGGCGGAAGCCGAGGCGCGCCTCGGCCGCGTCGACGACGCGGTGCAGGCGGTCGAGGTCGACCGGGGACCCGAGCCAGTGGACGACCATGACGGCGCGCGTGGCCGGCGAGAGCTTGCGCTCGAGGTCGTCGAAGTCGACGCTCAGCGTGCGCGGGTCGACGTCGACCCAGCGCACCCGCAGCCCGTTCGCGAGGATGGCCCAGTTGGTGGCCTCGAACGTGAGCGGCACGCTGAGCACCTCGCCGGCCTCGGCCGCGCTGCGCTCCCCCGGCGCGCCGCCGCCGGCGAACGCCGCGAGCCGGACCGCGAGCTGGAGGGCGGACGCGCCGAAGTCGACCGCGACCACGCGCCGGTTGCCGAGCCGGCGGCCCACCGCCCGCTCGAGCTCGCCCGCCCTCGGGCCGTGTTCGAGCTGCCCCCCGGCGAGGACGTCCGCCACGCCGTCGAGGGCGCCCGGCGCCACCGCGGCCTTGAACATCGGGATCGGCGCGGGGGCGGGCGTCGCGGCGGTCGGGTCGGCGGCGGTGGATCGCGTCCCGACTGCCATGGCACGATGATTCTAAAGTAGTTAGACCGCGGCGCAAGCAGATTCGCGGCTATGTCGCTCGATCGCTTGAGAACTCAGTGGCGTCGCCGTGTACCGCGCGCGCGTCGAGGGGTCGTGGTCGAGCCAGTCGACGAGGTGGCGGAACCCCTCCCGCATCCCCCACCGCGGCCGCCAGCCGAGCCGGCGGCGGATCAGCTTGCAGTCCGCCGCCCACGCGGTCGTGTCCCACGTCCGCGGCGCGATCGTCGACCAGCGCGGCGGCTCGTCGATCGCGAGCTCCTCGCGCGCGAGCTCGACCAGCTCCGCCAGCGACGTCCGCGTGCCGCTGCCGGCGTTGAGGACGGTGCCGCGTTCGAGGCCGGTCGCGCGAGCGGCGCGGACGAACGCCTCGCAGACGTCGTCGACGAACACGAAGTCGAGCGCGGCCCGGGGGTCGGCGAGCGGCGGCAGCCGCCCGTTCAGCCCGTATGCCGCGAGGGTCGGCACCAGCCGGTGCGGGTCCTCCCAGGGCCCGTACGCCGAGCAGAGGCGCAGCGTCATCGCGTGCACGTCGCGGTCCAGCGCCGCGGCCCGCGCGTAGTGCGTCGCCGCCGCCTTGCTCACCGAGTAGGCGCTGCGCGGATCGACCGGCTCGGACTCGCGCGCGGGGCGGTCCCGCGGGCCGTACTCCGACGCGGAGCCCGCCTGGACGAACGCGTCGAACCCGCGCTCGCAGGCCATGTCCAGGAGCTGGGCCGACGCGGCCGCGTTCGTCGCGAAGATCGCCGCGCTCTCGGTCTGCCAGGAGTAGGCGCCGTGGGCGGCGAGGTGGAACAGCCAGTCGGGCCGGGCGGCGCCGAGCGCGGCCCGCAGCGCGGCGGCGTCGAGCAGGTCGACCTCGTGGACCGCGATCTCGCCGCCGATCGCCGCGAGCCGCCACCGGTCGCCCCCGGGCCGCACGACGGCGTGCACCGCGTGCCCGTCGCGCAGCAGCCGCCGGCAGAGGTTCGCGCCGATGAAGCCGCCGGCGCCGGTGACGAGCGCGCGGCGCGGCGCGCTCACCGCGCGGCCAGCAGCGCGGACCGGGCCGCGCCCGAGATCCCGGCGGCGGAGAGGCCGTGGTGGTCGTCGAGGAACGCCTGGGACCCGGTCATCCCGCGCGGCAGCTCGCCGATGCCGCACCGCCGCAGGCGGGTCGGCAGGCCGTGCTCGGCGATCACCTCGGCGACGAGCGTCCCGACCCCGCCGTCCACGAAGTGCGACTCGACGGTCACGGCCAGCGGCACGCCGGCCAGGAGGTCGGCCAGGTCCTCGGCCGGCGAGGGGTTGAAGCTCTCCACCACGGCCACCGCCGCGTCGATCCCCTCGTCGGCCAGCCGGTCGGCCGCCGTCACGGCGCCCGCCGCGAGCGGCCCGAGCGCGATCAGCGCCACGTCGCCGCCGTCGCGCACCCGGGCCAGCCGGCCGAGCTCGAAGTCCGAGTCGAGCCCGGGGATCGGCGGCCCGCCCTTCGAGACGCGGTAGTAGATCGGCCGGCGCAGCTCGTACGTCTGCTCGAGGGCGCTGCGCGCGTGCGCGGTGTCGGCCGGGACGACGACCGTCAGCCCGCGCTGCAGGCGCAGCACGCCGACGTCCTCCAGCGCGTAGTGGGTCGCGCCGTTGTTGCCGTACTCGAAGCCGCCGCCGACGCCGACGATGCGCACCGGCAGCTGGTGCAGGACCGGGCCGTTGCGGATGAACTCGTAGGGCCGCATCGACGCGAACGTCGCGATCGAGTAGACGAAGGGGATCATCCCCGCCTCCGCCAGCCCGGTCGCCACGCCGACCATGTTCTGCTCGGCGACGCCGACGTTGTAGAAGCGGTCGGGGAAGCGCTCGCCGAACGGCTCGAGCACGCTGAACCCGAGGTCGCCGGTCAGCAGGGCGATGCGCCGGTCGCGCTCGGCCAGCTCGGTGAGCGTCTCGACGAACGCGTTCCTCATCGCGCGGCCGCGACCTCGGCCACCGCGGCGGCGAACTGCTCGTCCGACAGCGGCCAGTAGTGCCAGGGGATCTGGTTCTCCATGAACGAGACGCCGTGCCCCAGCTGGGTGCGCGCGAGCACCACGTGCGGGCGCGGCGAGGCGGGGTCGAGCGCGTCGATCGTCGCGCGCAGGGCGGCGGCGTCGTGACCGTCGACGTCGTGGACCGACCACCCGAACGCCTCCCACCGGGCTCCGAGCGGCTCGAGGTCGATGACGTCGCGGGTGTACCCGAGGGCCTGCACGCCGTTGAGGTCGACGATGGCGACGAGCCTGCCCAGGCGCTGGTGCGCGGCGAACATCGCCGCCTCCCAGACCGACCCCTCGTTCAGCTCCGCGTCGCTCAGCAGGACGAACGTGCGGCGGGCCGACCCGAGCGTGCGCGCCGCGAGCGCCGCGCCGGCGGCGTACGGCAGGCCGTGCCCGAGCGAGCCGGTGGAGAAGTCGATCGGCGCGAAGGCGTGCTCGGGATGCGCTCCGAGCGCGCTCCCGTCCCCGCAGTAGGTCTCCAGCGTCGCGAGGTCGATCCGCCCGGTCTCGTAGAGCGCCGCGTAGAGCGCGAGCACGGCGTGGCCCTTGGAGAGCACGAACCGCTCGCGATCGTCGCCCTCCCCGCGCAGCGTCCCGCCGTACAGCGCCGCGAGGACGTCGGCGATCGAGAGCGCCGAGCCGATGTGCCCAAACCGGGCGCGGTGGGACTGCTGGAGGATGGTCAGCCGGATCCGGTCGGCGAGCGGGACCTCGACGGGGTGGTGCGGCGCTTCGACGGGCCGCGGCTGGGACGGGGCGGTTGCCATCGGGCCGCGAACGTAACGCTTCATAACTTGATTTTCAAGCGTTTGGTTCGTGTACGGCCATGCTGCTTGCCGTGCTCCCGCAATCGCTATACGCTCATGAGGCTTTGACGGCTTTCGGGACAGCGGCGCGCGGCGGCGTCGAGGCCGAGGAATCGGTCTTCGTTCCCGGGGCGGCGTTCCCGCTCGGATCCCCCGAATGGGTGCTCCAGTGGCTCGAGCGACAGGGCCAGCCGCTCCCCACGCCGTGGTTCCGCGACGAGACCCCGCAGACGCTCGTGGCGGTCGCGCCGTTCGTCATCGACCGCCACCCGGTGACGGTCGGCCAGTACGCCGCCTTCGCCGAGGCCACGGGCTACCGGACGGTCGCCGAGCGCCGCGGCTGGAGCCTCGTCTACGGGCTCGACTACTGGGAGGAGGCCGACGGTGCGTCGTGGCGCCGCCCGGCCGGCGTGGACACCGGGTACGAGCCGCCGCCGGACCACCCGGCCGTGCACATCGCCGCCGAGGACGCCGAGGCGTACGCGGCGTGGGCCGGGCGGCGGCTCCCGACGGAGGCGGAGTGGGAGCTGGCCGCGCGCGGCCCCGGCTACCGGCTGTGGCCGTGGGGCGACGGCTGGTGCGGCGAGCGCGCGAACACCACCGAGCTGCGGCTCGGCGACGAGGTGCGCAGCGTGGCCGAATGGCGGGCGTGGTGGCGCGAGGCGACCCGCGCGCGCGGCCCGATCCCCCTGACCACGCCGGTCGGCCTGTTCAGCCCCCGCGGCGACAGCCCGTTCGGCGTCGCCGACATGGCCGGGAACGTCTACGAGTGGACGGCGTCGCCGAGCCGCCTGTACGGCCCCTCCCCCGGCTGCGACGCCTCGCTGCTGAGCGTCATGGGGCGCTACCGGGTGATCCGCGGCGGGTCGTGGATGAGCCTGCGCTTCCAGGCCAGGACCAGCGAGCGGCTCCACGGCGACCCCACCGGGTGGGCGTGCTTCGCGACCGGCTTTCGCTGCGCCGGCGACCCCTAGGACGGAGGAGACCACGGCATGGCCCATCTCGTCGTACCGGGCAGTTGGCACAACGTCACGTCGGGCCGCGTCCGGTCGGACCTGGCGGCCGGGAACCTGCGCGAGCTGCTCGACGCGTTCGTGCGCGAGCACCCCGACGCCGGCTACCGCCTCACCTCTCCCAGCGGCGACCTCTTGCGCTACCACATCTTCTTCGTGGACGGCGAGCAGGTGGGGCGCACGACGCCGCCCGACCAGGTGCCGCTCGCGCCGGGCAGCACGGTCGAGATCGTCCCGCCGCTGTCGGGCGGGTAGGGCGTGTGGGCCACTCGATCGACGCGGCGTTCCTGGCGCTGCCGCTGGAGCGGCTGGCCGACGCGGCGCTGACGCGCGCCGCCGAGCTCGGCGCGGCGGGCGCCTCGGTGCGGGTGGTCCGCACGCGGACCGGGCGGCTGCGCCTGCGCGACGGCGAGGTGCAGGGCGCGAGCGACGACGCGCAGACCGCGCTCGGCGTGCGGCTCGCGCGCGGCGGCGGCTGGGGGTTCGCGGCGACGGACGAGCTGACGGCGGACGCCGCGGCGCGCGCGGCGGAGAGCGCGGTCGAGCTGGCCGCGGCGTGCGGAGGGTGCGGCTCCGTGGAGCTCGCCGACGAGCCCGTGCACCCGGGCGTCGTGTGGACGTCGTCGTACGAGGTCGACCCGTTCGACGTGGCGGAGGTCGAGCGCGCGGCGCTGCTCGCGCAGTGGAGCCGGCGCCTGCTGGCGGCCCCCGCCGTGCAGCACGTGCTGGCGCTGCTGATCGCCGTCCGCGAGAACCGCTTCTACGCCGACGCGGCCGGCACGAGCGCGACGCAGCAGCGGGTCCGGATGCACCCGCTCGTGTGGGCGTTCGGCGCGCGCCCGGACGGCGGGACCGGCTCGCTGCGCACCAGCGGGCCGCCGGCGGGGCGGGGCTGGGAGTACCTGTCGGGGCGCGGCTGGGACTGGGACGGCGAGCTGGCCGAGCTGCCGGACCAGCTCGCCGCCAAGCTGCGCGCGCGGCCGGTCGCGCCCGGTCGGTACGACCTCGTCATCGACCCCTCGAACCTGTGGCTGACGCTGCACGAGACGGTCGGCCACGCGACCGAGCTGGACCGGGCGCTGGGCTACGAGGCGTCGTACGGGGGGACGACGTTCGCCACGCCTGACGGGCTCGGGACGTTCCGGGTGGGGTCCGACGTCATGACCGTGGTGGCGGACCGGACGACCGAGCACGGCCTGGCGACGGTCGCCGTGGACGACGAGGGGGTCGCGGCGCAGGCCTGGCCGCTCGTCTCGGACGGGGTCCTCGCCGGCTTTCAGACCGACCGCCGGACGGCGGCGGTGATGGGCGCCGCGCGGTCGACGGGCTGCGCGTTCGCCGAGTCCGGCCTCCACCCGCCGCTGGCCCGGATGCCCAACGTCTCCCTGCGCCCGGCCGGCGGCGGGCCGGACCGCGCCGCGCTGATCGCGGGCGTGGAGGACGGCATCTACGTCGCGGGCTCGGACAGCTGGTCGATCGACACCCGCCGCGAGCACTTCCAGTTCACCGCCCAGCGCTGCCACCGGATACGCGCGGGCCGGCTCGACGGGCAGCTCAGCGGGGTGGCGTACCAGGGCCGGACCACGGAGTTCTGGGGAGCGCTGGAGGCGGTGGGCGGCCCGCAGACGTACGGGCTGTACGGCGCGGACCTGTGCGGGAAGGGCCAGCCCGTGCAGACGTCGGCGATGAGCCACGGCTGCCCGGCGGCGCTCTTCCGGGGCGTCTCCGTGGCGCGCGCCGGACCGGAGCACGGCCGGTGACGCCGCAGGAGGCGGCGGAGCGGGCGGTGGAGGCGGGGCGCCGGGGCGCGGACGGCTGCGTCGCGATCGCCGACGAGCTGGCGAGCGTGCACGTGCGCTGGGCCGGCGGCTCGCTGACGACGAACGGGACGGCGCGGTCCCGGCGGCTGACGGTGATCGCGTTCGCGGGCGGCGCGGCGGGGGTGGCGTCGGGGACGGGGAGGCTTGGCGAGGTCGAGGTGCGCGCGCTTGCGGAGGCGGCTCGGGGTGCGGCGCAGCGCGAAGCGCAGCAGCCTCCGGCCGCGGACGCGGCGGCGGACGCGGCGCGGGGTGCGGCGCAGCGCGGAGCGCAGCAGCCTCCGACCGCGGACGCGGCGGCGGAAGCGGCGCGGGGTGCGGCGCAGCGCGGAGCACAGCAGCCTCCGGCCGCGGACGCGGCGGCGGACGCGGCGCGGGGTGCGGCGCAGCGCGGAGCGCAGCAGCCTCCGGCCGCGGACGCGGCGGCGGACGCGACGCGTTCCGCGGCGGACGCGCACGCCCCGCCGCTCGTCGCCGGCGGCCCGGCGGCGGACTGGGCCGAGCCGCCGGCCGAGGTCGGGATCGACGTGCTCACGCGGCTGGCCGACCGGTTGCGCGTCGCCTTCGATCGGGCGCGGTCGCGACGCGCGCTCCTCAGCGGCTACGCCGAGCAGCAGGTGAGGACGACGTACCTCGCCTCCTCCACCGGCCTGCGCCTGCGCCACGCGCAGCCGACAGGGGTCGTGGACATGACGGCCGCGAGCCGCGGCGGCGCGGCCAGCTGGACGGGCGTCGGCGCGGCGGCGATCGACGGCGTCGACCCGGCCGCGCTCGCCGGGCGGCTCGAGCCGCGCCTGGAGTGGGCCGGCCGGCGCGCCGCGCTCCGCCCCGGCGCGTACGAGGTCCTGCTCTCCCCGTCGTGCGTCGCCGACCTGATGCTGCGGCTCTACCGGGCGGCCAGCGCGCGCGAGGCGCAGCATGGCCAGGCGGCGTTCGCCCGGCCCGGCGGCGGGACGCGACTCGGCGAGCGGCTGAGCCCCGCCCCGCTGACCCTGCGCAGCGACCCGCACGAGCCCGGCCTCGAATGCGCACCGTTCGTGATCGCACGGACGTCCGACGACCGCGTGTCGGTCTTCGACAACGGCCTCCCGCTCGGTCCGGTCAGCTGGCTGAGCGACGGCGTCCTCACCGCGCTCGTCCAGACCCGCGACTCGGCCCGCCTCAGCGGCCAGCGCTGCACGGCCGAGCTCGACAACCTCGTCCTCGAAGGCCCCGGCGGCCGCTCCCTCGACGCGATGGTCGCCGCCACCGACCGAGCCCTCCTCGTCACCTCCCTCTGGTACGTCCGCGACGTCGACCCCCGCCGCCTGCTCGTGACCGGCCTCACCCGCGACGGCGTCTACCTGATCGAGCGCGGCGAGGTCGTCGGCGCCGTCCCCGACTTCCGCTTCAACGAGAGCCCCGTCGACCTCCTCGGCCGCGTGACCGAGATCGGCCGCACCGAGCCCGCCCTGCCGCGGGAGTGGGGCGACTACTTCACCCGGATCGCGATGCCGCCGCTGCGGGTGGAGGGGTTCGGGGAGCCCAGCGCCACCCCGACCGTGTGACCCGGCCCCCTCCCCGGGGAGAACGGCGGTGGATGCGACGCAACGGCTTCCGGCAGATCGGCCGGGCCGGCCCGGCTCAGAAGGCGGCGGTCGCCGCGTACGTCGCCCTCGCCGCCTACCCGTTCGCCGCCGTCGCCGACTCGGGCTTCTGGTCCTCCGCCACCGGCCCCGTCGCGCTCGCCATCTTCGCGGCGCTCATCATCGCGTTCCTCGCACGGCGCCGCTGGGCCTGGTGGACGCTGCTCGTCGTCGAGTCGCTCGCGCTCATCGCCGTCGCGGCGACGGAAGAGGCGGCCGGCGTCGCGGTGCAGCTCGCGCGCCTGGCGCTGCTCCTGTCGCCGCCGCTGCGCTGGTACTTCGCAAGGGGCGGAGGGGCCGGCACCGACGACACGGCCCCGCACCGTCGATCGCTGCTGCCCGGCCCGCCCTCGCGCCCGAGCCTCGCCCGAGCGGCCATCCTCCTGCTCGCCGGCGCCCTCCTCGCACCGCTCAGCATCGCGGCCGTCGCCCTCGGCGGTCCGCAGGCGCTGCTCGGCTGCGCGCTGCCGGGCCTCGTCGCGCTCGCCGCCGGCGTCCGCGAGCTGAACCGCTGGACGGAGTCGAGCTGACGGCGAGATGCCTCAGAGTTCCTCACCTTGTTGCAACGGCAAGACCGCTCTAGGCTCCCCGGCCGATCGAACCGCAGGAGGAGCACCGTGGCACGAGGTTGGATACACACGACCTACCGTCAGGCGACCGGCGACTGGGCCAACACGGTGGAGGGCAACGACCGGGCGTCGAGCGTTCACGCGACGAAGGACGAAGCCGTGCGGCGCGGGCGGGAGCTCGCGATCAACGCACGCACGGAGCACGTCATCCACAACATGGACGGCTCGATCGCGTCCCGGAACTCCTACGGCAGCGATCCGTACCCGCCCCCGGGCTGAGGACATCTCGCCGCTCGCATGGCAGTTGCTCGTGGGCGCAGGCAGAGCACTCGACTGACGCGCGCGGTCGGTTCCGCCCAGGTTCACACCCCGGAGAGCACCAGTGCATGTTCTTTAATAATCGGCATCGCTCCGACGAGGGAACGATCCGGCGCGAGCTCATCCTGACGCGCGCCGACACGCGCTCGCTGATGATGACCATTCACCACGAACTGGGACATCCGACGCTCGACGCGATCTGGCGCCGCAGCGAGAAGTGGCCCGGAACGGCCGTGAGCGAAGACCTCCTCGACTCGCTCGGCGAAACTGCCCGGCTCGGTGAGAGCTGCGTTCAGCACGCATGCCGCCGGCTCCTGCGTGAAGCGGACGATCAGGCGGGCTACACTCGGAGCACGCGGTTCCCAGCGATCAACGCCGGACCCGCGGGCCGCCTGGGCGGGTCCATCCCGTCTCCTTCCATCTTTCTGGTCGGCCGTCGCACCCGGAGGGAGGCGAGAACAGGGCCGGTATGACCGACGCCCCGACCGAGCAGCCTCAGCACGGCGCGACTGCGGCCGCCATCTCCAACCTGACGGTGCATCTCCTGAGCGAGTACACCGGGCGCGGCCCGACACGCGCGCGCACCCACCTCAGCGGTGACCTCGTCGCGGTGGTGTTGCAGGACACCATGACCCGAGGCGAGCGCTCCCTCATCGACCGGGGCGAGCACGATCGGGTGCTGGACACCCGGCAGGCATTCCAGCGCGTCATGCGCGAGGAGCTCGCCGCCGGCGTCGCGAAGATCACCGGCCGTGAGGTCGTGGCGTTCATGAGCGCGAACCACATCGACCCGGACATGGGCGTCGAGGTCTTCATCCTCGCCCCGGACGGGACGCCTGCCGAGGTCGTCCCGGGCTAGACGCTCACCGCGGCGAAGGCATCGGGGCACCGCACGCGTCGAGCGCCTGCCTGACGCCACCGGCCGGACCTGGCAACCAGCGGTCGGCCGCTGTGCGCTCGGCGGCCACTTCGGGTTCGTCGAACAACAGCGCGTCCGCGGCGTCGAGCAGCAGCCGATGCTCGTCGGGCACCAGCATCGCCGCGCGATCGGCGAGCACACGAGCGCACCCGCGTGTACGCGCACGCCCGGGTCGCCCGAGCTCAGCCGACGAGGCCGAAGCGCCTCGCCGCCACGGCGGCGGCTCGTTGGTCGCCGGTGAGCAGCTCGATGTGGCGGAGCGCCTCGCGGCGCTGGCGCCGCCAGTTGACGAACGACCACCCGAACAACCACAGCGCCGCCTTCTCGCGGTCGGCGAGCGGGCTCGGGGCGATGACCAGCTCCTCGACCGAGGCAAACGTGTCGCCGCGCCGCATGCGGACGGCGATCTCGGCTTGGTACTCCTTGAGCGTGGACACGAACGCCAACCCCTCTTCTGTGTGTCGAGCGACGGTCCGCCGGACGGACCACGCACTCCACGTTCGGGTGTCAGCAGGCTAACGCGCGCGGCGGAACGCTCGTCCGAATCCCGGCCGTAGCGCTTCGGGATCTGGCGGACCGGCCCGGCGATCTCATCCTGCAGGATCTGCGGTGGCCCCGCGAACCCAGACCCTCGCGGTAGGGGCCCTGTCTGGGTCGCCGGAATCACGGCCACGGTTGCCGCTGCTCCTCCGAGGCGCGCTATGCTGCGAACAACCCAAAGTGGAGTGCTCCGTTCGCCCAAAGCGGACCGGGGCGCGACACAGAGAAGCGAGATGGGCGCTCATGTCCACGCTCCAGCAGTTGCAGGCGGAGGTCGCGAAGCGCATGCGACACGGCGAGAGGTTCGCGTCGGTCGAGGAGGAAGTGATCGATCCGAGCGACTTGTCGGAGGCCGAGAAGGCCGCGCTGTGGCTCTACGGGTGGTCGTTCGTCAACTGGCGACGCCAGCGCCGCGAAGCGCTGCGACACATCGAGCTGCTGGCAGCCCCTGAACCGAGCCGCCCCGTCGCTCCCAGCCGCCTTCGCCTGGTCAACCTCGCTCCCACGCGCTGACGGCGGGTCGCATGACGATCGACGCACAGGAGCGCGTGAGCGCCCTGCTCAAGCCCGGCTTGCTTCGCCGCGCCCGCGCCACCAAGGTCGGTCTCGCCGGGCTGGAACCGTACGAGCCGGGGTTCGAGCTGGCGAAGCTCCAAGCGCTCTGCTTCTCGAACGCCCCCATCGGGCTGGCGGTCGTCGATCAGTCGCAGAAGATCATGGTCGCCAACAGCGCGTTCTGCGCACTCGCCGGCCGGAGCGCCGAGCAACTCGGCGGTCGACACATGGATGATCTCCTCGCCGGCGACGATCGTGCCGCGGAGCGCGCACAGCGCAAGCGCCTGTTGAGCGGCGACGTGCAGCGCTACGTCAGGGACCTCGAACTACAGCGCCCCGACGGCAGCTCAGGCTGGGTCCGGATGACCGTGGTCGGCGACGGGGAGAACCCGGTATCGCTGATCTACCAGGTCGAGGACGTTGCCGAGCGACGTCGGTACCAGGAACACCTCGAGCACCTCGTCGATCATGACCCGCTGACCGGGCTGTTCAACCGACGGCGCTTCGACCGAGAGCTCGAGCGAGAAGTCGCTCGCGCTGCCCGCATCCCGGACAGCGGCGGTGCGCTGCTGACCCTCGACCTCGACGGGTTCAAGGCGATCAACGACAGGTTCGGGCACGCGGTCGGTGACGCGCTGCTGCGTGGAACCGCCGAAGCGCTGAGTGCCCGCGCGCGCGAGACGGACGTCCTGGCACGCCTGGGTGGCGACGAGTTCGGGCTGCTGCTGCCGGGGACCGATCGTGGAGCCGCTGAGCACGTCGCCGCGCTCGTTGCCGACGTCGTCGCCGGCTACGAGCTGCGCGTCGCAGACCAGGCGGCCCGAGTCACCGCGTCCGTCGGCGTGGCGATGCTCGGAAGCATCACCGCAACAGAGCTTGTCGCTCTCGCCGACGAGGCGATGTACCAGGCCAAGGCATCTGACGGTGATCAAGTCGTAGTCGTGTCGCGCGGCTACGTGGGAGAACGTTCGCTCGCCGCACGACCGTGCCAGTGACCGTCATGCGCGGCGGCCGCGCCGCACGGCGAAGATCAGGCGTACCTCCGTCCCGACGCCGGTGGACCCGGGACGGATCGTCACCCGGTCGCACATCGCGGTCATGATCGACAGGCCGAGGCCCGCCCCCACTGGTCCCGCGCCGCCACGTGGTCACGGGGCTTTCCGGTGAGCGAGGGGACTCGAACCCCCGACCGCCTGGACCACAATCGCAGCGATGGGGTTGTTCTCAACTCAGAAAGCCAGTGTTCATGGGCGCTCGGGTGTTCTGAGTTCTTTCGAGTTCTTTTGAATATGGACCCCGGATGGACCTCGTAGGCACGCCGTGCCCAGTGGGGCCGCAGCGCGGCCGAACGACTGGTGAAAGGTCACGGCGTGAGCAGCAGGACGAAGGGCGAATACGGGATAGGCGAGCTCTACGAGAAGCACGGCTCCTGGTACGGGCGGTGGCGGAGCACGAGCGGCGCAAAGCGCAACCGCAAGGTTGGTCGGAAGAAGGGGCCCGGCGTGCCGCGTCTTACCCGCACGGAGGCCCGGGCTCGCCTGCGGCAGATGGTCGAGGAGGATGGGTCGACGACCTCGCACGACGTCGATGAGGTCCCCTGGTGGCACTCACCGAAGCGCTCGCCGACCGGCTTGCGCGCAGGGCCGGTCGACTTCGCATGTCGAGAACGTCCGCTCGCACGCGCGCACGAAGTTCAAGCCGTTCTTCAAGGACATCCGCGTGGACTGTGACGGAGCGCGACCTGGAGCGATTCATGGCGTGGTGCGCTCGCGGCGGAGGGAGCCGAACCGGCAAGCGGCGGGCGTCGCCGAAGTCGATCCGCCTCTACATGGGGACGCTCCACTCCACCTTCGAGCTCGCCATCCGCAGGCGCTGGATCCTGCTCAATCCGTGCAAGCTGGTCGACCTGCCTGTGCTCCCGGACCGCACAGACATCCGCTTCCTCACCCTGGACGAGCTCGAGGCGGTCATCCGCCACGTCGAGAAGCGCGGCGAGGTCAAGGCCCCGAAGTCCCGTCGGGGGTCGCGCTCGGGTGCCGCTGCCCACCGCCCTCGCGCGGGAGCTGGAGCTGCACTTCCAGCGCACGGCCTTCACGGGCGACGAAGACCTCGTCTTCTGCCACCCCCACACGGGCAAGCCGTACGATGGCTCGAAGGCGCTGAAGCGCTACAAGGCCGCGTGCGCTCTGGCCGGCGTGACCAAGACCAACCGGCTACACGACCTGCGGCACACGTTTGGGAGCAGATGGCTGCGCGCGATGTGCCGATGCGGACACTCCAGGAGTGGATGGGTCATCGCGAATTCGCGACCACGCTGATATACGCGGACTACGCCGCGAGTGCGCATGAGGCCGACATGATCGACGCGGCCTGGGAGCCGGTGAGCGGCCGCGTTCCGTCCGCCGCCGACGGGCTGCGCCGGGAGCCAAATGACCGACTCACGGTCGGACGACGCCCCGGGTGCCGGTGCCCGGGAGTTAGCCCTACAGCCAGCGTTGGGCCGCGAGCGCGACCGGCGCCTGAGCGGCGCGGAGGCGAAGCTATCGGGCCGATGCCTCAGACACGGATCCTCCGGCATGACGGGCTCAGCGAAGCCTCGGTGCAGTGCACTGGTAGCGAGCCCGCCCGAAAGGCGCAGCGGCACTGTGGCGCCGTCGCCGTCGCAGCGACCGCTCGCGCCGGCTGGGCCGACCGCTACAGGCCCTCAGCCGGCTGTTGGTACATCGCTGTCGCTCCGGTCGAGCCGGGCCTCGATCGCCTCTTGGCGGTAGCGCACATAGCGCCCCAGGCGGATATGCGGGATCCGGCCGCGGCGAATCTCGGTGTAGATCCAGGCAGTCGTCACCTGGAGGAGCGCGGCGATCTCAGAGGCGACGAGGAGACGCGACGGCCCGCCGGGGCGGCGATCATCGGGGGACTCGGAGCGGTCACGTTCCGAACGGCGCGACGCGAGCGCACCTCCGGTTCACGTCAACCTTCTCGGTCCGGACCCAGCGACACCGGTCAGGCCAGCGCCTGCTCGCGGAGGATCTCACCGTCGGGTGCGTGCACGAGCTCCCGCAGCCGGGGGCCGTCCAGCTCGAGCGTCATATAGCCGTTGGGGCCGTAGTCGTCCTCATGACCCTGGATGTACGGGTTCGGCGTGTCGAGCAGCAGGCCGCCCGGCACAAGGTTGCGCCCCGGGAGTCTGAGCCATCGCTCGTCGCCCGCTTCCGGCAGGAAACGCTCGCGCACGTCATCACGGAAGTACGGCATCCCGCCGTGGCCGATGCAGCGGCCGTGCATGTTCCACGCGGCATGCCGGTCGTACAGGACGCATCGATGCTCGTGTCCCCAGTACCACGCGAAGATGCGGCCACCGGTCAGGAGCCGGTCGAGCTTCGAAACGAGCTTGGGGCCCTGCCCCGAGAGCAGCGAGAACGGCTGGTGATGTGAGAAGAGGATCACCCTCCGCTCCCCCGCGCGCCCGACGAGCCCCTCCACCCACCGACCCTGGTCGCCCGCGAGATCGTTGTCGTCGTAGCCGGTGTCCAACCCGACGAGCAGCCAGTCGTCGGTCATGACCGCACAGGGGCTAGCCGCCTGGCCGAACTCAGGCATAGCGACGTTGAAGAGGCCCCACCCGCCGCCATACATCTCGTGATTCGAGTTGAGGCAGCGGGTGACTGCGCCGGGGATCTTCGGCCAGAACGGTAGGAAGTTCTCCCGCACCTCATGCTCGGTCCCGGAGTAGTACACGTCGCCCAGGTGCATCAGGAGCTGGTAGTCGCCGTCGTCCTGCAGGCTCTTTGCGCACACCGGCGCGCCGTACATGCCGGTTCCCCAATCGGCGAGGAGCCCAACTCGCAGCTTGCGGCCGTCGCCGACCCGCTCCGGCTCGTCGGCGGGCGCGCGCCACTTCGCCGGGCGCAGCCTGCGCCACCAGTCGAAGAAGCTCCGGATCCAGCCGCCGAGATCACGCGTGTCGAACTTGACCTCGAGCCCAGTGGGCTGCGTCTGCGGCGGTGGGTTCTCGGCGGCGTACGTTTGGAGAAGCGACGCGATCTGGTGCCGCGGCGACGACAGGATCCCCTCGTGGCGCTGCTCGGCCTCCAGCGCGTCGAGCGCGTCGGTGAACGCGGCGCGGAGGGCGGCGTCAGCCAGGGGATCACCCCCCGACTCAAGCGCAGACGGCTCCGCGAGCGCGGCGACGGGCGTCGCGAATGTGCGGTGCGAAACAACCTTCATCGGATCGCGTCCCCCTTGCCGTGAGCGATGACGAGCGCCCTAACGCGGTCGATCGGAACCCCCTCGTTGTATGTGGCGCTCCGCTTGTAGTCCGGGTCGCCGCTGTGGTGGATCGCCATCAATTTCCAGTTGAGGTCGAACACTGGCGATCCGGACGAGCCACCGTCGGTGTCGACGAGGTAGCGGACGCGCGTCCCATTGCCGTTGACCTCGAGGAGCGGGTCGGCGGCCAGCTTCACAGGTTCCCCGCGCGGGTGCTGGAGGATCAGCGCGAGGCGGCCCGGCTTGAGTGCGGGCGCGTCGGTGGGCACCCGAACCCATCCGCGCGCGGGAGCGTCGCCTGAGCCAGTGCCGATCGTCGATTCGCCGAGCGGCTCGGCGAGCTTCAGGATCGCGTAGTCGAGCTCGGCCTCGCCGGGCAGCGCAGTGGCGTCAGGCTGGATGTCCACCGCGCTCGGCGGACTCGAGTCGACAATCCACTCGTCACCGTCCGCCAGCGTCGCCTCCGTGCCCGGACTGACAGTCCTGCCGTCGGACCCCTCCTTGAAGTCGAAACGCACGACGACGTCGTGCGGCTTCACGGCGCCCGTCAGCAGCCGCTCGACGACGTGGTGGTTCGTCATGACCGTCTGCGGGCCGACGAGGAACCCGGTGCCGCCGCCGTTCGGCACCTCGATGCAGCAAACCTGGCTTTCCAGCGCGCCGAGCATCTCGCGCCACGGGACGACGTCAACGGAGTCGTCCTGGTCGATGATGCGCTCGAGCGACTCTGGAGCGGCCACGGCGACCCCGATGCGCGCCGCGGCGGCTTGGAGCTTCGCGTTCGACGGGTTGTCGTCCCGGGCGGCGGCGATCAGCTCCGGAACGCGGTCCTCGGCTTCGTACTGCTCGATCACCTTGAACACCATCTGCGCGTGAGTGGCGTTCGGCGGCGCGAGGTCATGCAACCGACGATCGAGCCGCTCGCTCACCATCTGCTCAAGGCGGGCGGGCGGGAACGCCGCGCCCAGCGCGTCGCGAAGGGCGAGCCTGTCTGCACCAGTGAGGGGCATACGACGCATCTTCGCCGTGGATGGGAGGCGCCGTCAAACCCGCCGATTGCGCTCACGACACGCTCATGCCCGAGGCACGCAGCGGTTAACTAGGTGAACTGCCCACGGTCTTCGTGAACGTTTGAGAGGGAGGTGTCCGGCCTCCGACGGAGGAGTACCTAGAGACCTCGCAATTCTCGCCACACGTCGCAGTTCGCGTCGTCACGATCACGCCGCCGAAGGTCCGACCCGCCCTGACGCAGATCACCTGACGTTCAGCTTTCCCGAGTCGGTACGACGATCCGCGACGACCTCGCCCTCGGACATGGCGCGAGTGCCGCTCGGCTACGCCACCGTGCTCGCCACGGGGCGCATCACTCTCCGGCGGCCAGCACCAGCGGCGCGCGCTTGCCCGCGCACTCGTTCATGACCCAGGGTGTTGATCCTCGACGAGGCCACGAGCGCTCGACTCCGCCCCCGAGGGCGCAGAACTACGAAAACCGGCTATCGCTCCACGTCACGAAGTTCGTAATCCCTCACCGGGTCACGACGATCGGCCGCGCCGACGCGATCGTCGTGATGCGCGACGGCAGGTTCGCGGAACTGCTGCTCGCCGCGGGCGAGCGGGACTAAGACTGCGCACCAAGAAGATTCGAACCTCTGACCTTCGGTTCGTATGTGGCTAAAGTCCCGCCGCAGACCGGAATGCGTCGTACGGTTCCCGCTCATGAGCTGATCGCGCTCGCCGAGAAGTGCGCCCGTGCCGCCGGTCAGCTCTTGCTGGAGCGTTCCGTCTCGGGCAGGGACGTTCAGTTGAAGCCGGGGACGACGGACGTCGTGACGGACGCCGATCTCGCGGCTGAGGCCGCGATCCGTGCGGCGATCCGAGATCACCGACCGCATGACGCGGTCGTCGGTGAGGAGAAGGGCGAGCAGCCCGGTTCGACCTCGATTCGATGGGTGGTGGACGCGCTGGACGGAACCGTGAACTACATCGCCGGCGGGTCTGAGTGGGCGGTATCGATCGCTGTCGAGGATATGACCGAGGGCTTCGTCGCGGGCGTGGTACACGCTCCTCGAGTCGGTCGCACGTACTCCGCTTGTCGCGGCGCCGGAGCATGGTGCAACGGGTTTCGCTTGCCGACGCTCGACTCGGCCGGAGCTCGACTTGAGGAGTGTGTCGTCGCCACCGGCTTCGCCGCGGATCCTGCTCGCCGGGTGGTGCAGGCGGCGCAGCTCACCCGCGTGCTGCCGCATGTCCGCGATGTTCGCTGTCGCGGCGCCGCGTCGCTCGAGCTGTGTGCCGTTGCGGCGGGCGAGGCCGCCGCGTACTACGAGAGCGATCTCAGACTCTGGGACATCGCCGCCGGCCGGCTGATCGCGAGCGAGGCGGGTGCGGAGATCACCGGAGATGCCCCTCTAGGTGGCCATCCGTTGATTGCGGGCCCGAGACCGACAAGATCCGCTCTGGCCGAACTCCTGAGCAGCTGAGCTGAACTCGGGAGATACACCTGCCGTCCGTGGTCACCACAGCTCGCCCTCGCGCCATTCGCAGGTCAGCTCGCCGGTCACGTCCACAGGGACCCCGTGTGTGAACACGTGGACGCTGCCGTTCCCGCGTCCGAGCGACTCGACTCCGATCGCGGTGAGCACCGACAGCCGCCCGCGCCATGGCCGCCAGCCGCGGGCCGCGTAGAAAGTCTTCGCCTGCTCACTGGCGCCGAGTGCACCGAGGTTGTACTCCTGCCGAATCACCTCTTCGATCGCGTCCATCAGCGTCGACCCGTGACCACGTCCGCGCTGGTCGGAGCGAACTCCCACGCTCTCGACGTGGCCGGTGCGACGCGCCTTCCCCGACAGTAACGCCCGTCTTGGGACGATGGAGGCGTGACCGATCAGCTCCTGGCGGTCCCAGAGGAACGCGTGCACGCCCCCGAGGGCATGCTCCCAGTCGCGGCTGGTGAACTCTCCTTCGAACACCTCGACGAGCAGGGCTCGCGCAGCCGCCAGCGTTGCGTTGTTAACCGCCGAGGTCTCGGCTACGACAAGCCGCGTCACCGGTGGACAGCCTTCCACATCGGATGCGCCGTCCCCGGGCCCGGGCAAATGCGACAGGATCCGTAGATGCCCACCGCCGTGAGTGGAGACATCGGACTGTGGCTCGCCCTGATTACGGCGGGCCTCGGGCTTGCGGCCGCGCTCGTCACGTTGAGCACGAATCTTGTCCAGCTGCTGAGCGCGCGCCGCAGGGCCGCCAAGGTCAAGCCTGAGCCCTCCCCCCTCGCGGCCCCGCCGCAGCTCGAGCCGGCCTCGCGCGGGAATTCGCTCCCGTCCCCTCCCCGCCCTTTCATCAATCGCGACGTCGAGCTGAATGAGGCGATCAGCCAGATCTGCACGGAGCGCGAGGCCGTGCTGGCGATCGAAGGCCCGCCGGGGATCGGCAAGAGCGCCACGGCGACGCAGCTGGCTCACCTGCTGTCGGAGGAGCCGCCTCGGGGCCCGCTTGATCTGCGAGAGCACGCGTTCGTGTGGGTCGCCGGACGGGAGGGATCCACAACGCTCGCCGATATCGGCCGCTCGCTCTGCATCGAGACGGACGACCAGTCGGTCGCGACGGGCTCCCACCGCGTGAAGCTCGACCGGCTGCGCACGCACCTGGCCTCCCGCAGGACCGCTCTCGTGCTCGACAACCTGAGGCTCTCGGACGACGACGACTCCGAGACCATGCGAGAGCTCCTCAGGACGGTGCCCGAGGGCTCGGTGGTCATCGCCGCGGTCACCCGGCCCACCGGCTTGGACGCGTATTGCCTGCCGCTCGAGGAGCTGAGCAGAGAGGACGTGCGCAAGCTCATCGACAGTCAGGTCGGCCGCCTCAAGCTCGAGCCGCGCGACGAGTTCGACGAGGAATTCGCGAAGCGCCTGTACGAGATCGTGGGGGGTCATCCGGCGACGATCAGGTGGTTTCTGATCGCGTACAAGAACAGCGGAGACACGCTCGACGATCGCCTGGAGGCACTGCGGCGGGGGCGTGACCTCCCGAGGCTCTTCGAGCCTGTCTGGAGCAACCTCAGCGCGGACGCGAGAGGACTGCTCGCCGCGTGCGACTGCCTGGGCGGCCACGCGACGGCCGCTCAGCTCGCGATCGCCTGCGACATTCCCGCGAAGCAGGCGCGAGCGCAAGCGACCGAGCTGCGCGACGAGGGCCTGCTGGGAGTGGCGCGCTCGGCCGGTCGATCGGCCTTCACGTGCCCGCAGGCGTTCCGGCTCTTCGTCTTCGGAGAGACGCCCGTCGACGTTCGCTACGCCTACCTGCAACGCCTCGCGCGGCACTACATCGAGGCCTTCGAGAGCGCGCCGGAGGATGCTCGCTCAGCGATCCCCGAGGTTGACGCCATCCGTGCCGTGTTCGAAGGCCTCGCCAGGCAGGAGCTCGACGGGTTCGTGCGCCCGGACCTCGAGGACGACCTCCAGAGGCTGTTCAAGAGGACGCTCGACATCCTCCTGACGCTCGGGCTGTTCGACGATCGGCTCGACGCCGCGAAGCACGCGTACGACAGCGCCATGCGCACCCGGGACTACGCGTGCGCATCGCTCGCCGCCCATGTCCTCGCAGGGACCCACGGCTTCCGCGGCGAGTTCAAGGCGGCGGAGGAGGCGCTTGCCCTCGGCTGGCGCGCGGCCATGGACTCCGGCGATACGAAGGAGATCGCGAGGCAGATGTACACCGAGGGCTTCCTGCGCTACCGCGCGGGCCGGGCGCCCGAGGCGCTTGACGTGATCGAAGGCGCCGAGGAGCGCCTCCTCGCCGCAAACGATCTCGAGTGGCTCGTCAACGTCCTCGACATGCAGTCGGCGGCGCTGCTCTACTTGGGGCGGCTCGACGAGTGCGACTCGGCGTCGCTGCGCTGTCTCGACATCTGCGAGAAGATCGGCTGGGAGCGGGCGAAGGCCTTCCCGCTGCGCTTCCGGGCCGAGGTCGCGATCCATCGCGGGGCGATGACGGAGGCCCGGGGTCTGCTCGAACGCGCGCAGCGCATAACGTCGGCATACCACGATCAGCGGCAGTCGGCGCGCGTGTCCCTGACCACCGCGCGGCTGCACCTCCTCGCGGGGGAGCTCGATGCCGGCGAGCCGATCGCCGCCCACGCCGTAGCCGAGACGACGCGGCTCGGCCTACCACCAGAGGAGGAGGAGGCGCGCGCGCTCTTGGACGCGATCCGGCTGGCGAGGAGGTCACCGGACCTTCTTCGCGACTACATGTCGCGCCGGCCGACGCGCCTGACGGACGCGCCGGTGGCCGGCGACTAGCAGCCGGTCGAGACGGCGGTCCAGCGCGTCGTCCGAGCGCTCGTCGAAAGGGCCTCGAGCACGCGCAGGCCGCGCAGGCCGTCCACGAACGTGGGATGGCCCCGCGCCGGATAGCCCCTGCCGATGTGCTCGTAGACCCGGCTAAGTAGCTCGCGCAGGGCGTCGGCGTGACCCTCCGGATGGCCGGGCGGCAGGCGTGCGCCGACGCCCAGGGCCTCGACCGGTGCCGTCCCGCGTTGGAGCACGCGCTGACGACCGCTCAGCTCTCGGACCACGAGCTGATCCGCCGAGCGGATGTCCCAGGCCGCGGCGGCGCGGTCGCCGATGAGCTCGAGTGTCACCGTGTTCGTGTGCCCCGGTGCCGCCTGGCAGACCACGCCGGTGGCGATCGCCCCTCCCTCGAGGCGCAAGACGAACACCGCCGTGTCCTCGCCTCCGCGAGCGTTCGGGCGCCTGGCGCGCGTCTCGCAGATCACGTCGCTGACCGCCGATCGCGTCACGTGCTCGACCAGGTCCCACCAGTGGACGCCGACGTCGGCGAGCGAGAGCGCCGGTCCCATCTGACGGCGATCCAGCATCCAGTGCTCCGGATCGATGCCGAGCAGCTCTTCGGCGAGCCAGGTGCCGTGGATGGTGTGCACGTGCCCGAGCTGGCCACCCGCCGCGACCGCTCGAAGCGCTTGGACCATCGGGTAGTAGCGGTACGTATGGCACAGCGCGTGGACCACGCCGACGTCCTCGGCGAGGCTCAGCAGCTCCTCCGCCTCGCGGACCGAAGTGGTCAGCGGCTTCTCGGCGACGATGTGCTTGCCGGCCTCGAGCGCGGCGCGGCAGTGCGCCAGATGAAGCGCGTTGGGCGAGCAGACGTGGACTACGTCGACCTCGGCGCTGGCGACGAGCTCGTCGACCGAGGCGTAGGCGCGGTCGAGGCCGAGCCGCTCAGCGTCGCGCCGGGCGACGTCCGGCGAGACTGCGGCAACGCCGCGTACGGCGACGCCGATCCGCCGCAGCGCATCCGCGTGCAGTGAGCCGGCGCCGCCGGGCCCGATGATCCCGGCCCGCGCTAGCACAGCGCGGTCACCACCTTGCGGAGCGCGTCGGCTGTCTCTTCGACATCCAGGTCGGTGAGCTGGGGTGGGACGTCGAGGTGCACCGCGCGACGGAGCAACTCGAGGCTGCGCGGGCACATATCGACGCGGTAGTCGATGCCGCGTCTCGCCATCGAGAACGGGTATCCCTGCCGATTCCACGTGCGCTTGGCGAGCACGTCCCGCCAGCACGCGTAGACATGCCAGTCGTGCTCACCGTCGACGTAAAGGACGCGAGCGCCGACACCCTCAGCTCTCAGCGCGTCGGTCAGGCGGCGTGCCTGACGCGGATTGGCGACGAAGAAGATAAGCGCCGTCGCCGCCTCATCCGGGTCGGTGACCCGGCGCAGCTCGACGCGTCCCGTGCCTTCGAGCGCGCCGCGAAGGACGGCCTTGTGAGCACGCATGCGCCCGAGCAGGTCGTCGAGCCTGCTGAGCTGGACACGGCCGATCGCGCCGGTGATCTCGGCCATACGGAAGTTCATGCCGGGAAACGCGGTGAAGGTCGCTCGCACCGCCGGATCCGGGTCCTGCCATGCGGCGCCCCGCCATTCGCTCGCCGAGTCGTGGAAACACTTGGCGCGGAAGAGAAGATCGGGGTCGTCGGTCGTGAGGACACCGCCCTCGCCCGTCGTGATGATCTTGTGCATCTGGAGGCTGAACGCGTTGACATCGCCCAACGACCCGAGGGGCCGGCCGCGATACGAGGCACCGGTCGCCTGTGCGGCGTCCTCGACCACGCACAGGCCGTTCGCGCGGGCGAGCTCCGTCAGCTCGACCATCTGCGCGGGCATGCCGCGCATGTGAACGGGCATGATCGCCTTCGTGTAGCTCGTGATCGAGTCGCGTGCGGAGTGCGGGTCGAGCGTCAGGCTCTCGTCGACCTCCGCGATCACCGGGATGGCGCCGACCGCGAGGATCGCCGCGGCGCTCGCGATGAACGTGTAGGCCGGGAGGATCACCTCGTCACCGGGGCCGACCCCCAGTGCGGCGAGGCTGGTGATGAGGGCCGCGGTGCCGGAGCTGACGCCGAGGGCGTACGAGGAGCCCATCCGCGTCGCGAATGCATCCTCGAACGCGTCGACCTCGGAGGCGACGTCGTCGCCGTCGGGGTCGTCGGGGCCGTAGAAGCGAATCAGCCGCCGGCGGTCCAGGACCCCGTCGACGGCGTCGCGCTCCGGCTTTCCAATCTCCATCCCGCCGGGGAACATCGGCACCTCCGGCCGCGTGCGCGCCTTCGGCCCGCCGTGGATGGCGAGCCTGGCTGATGGTGCGCCGGGTGAGCCGGGTGCCACGACCGGTGCCTACGCGACGAGACCGGACTCGAGGGGGGCACGTTCCAGCAGCGTCACCAGCGCGCGGCCGACGCCGAGCGCCTCGGCCGTGCGATGCATACGCCAGGAGCCGTTCCCGATGTTCCTGACCACGTCGCGGTAGAAGGGCACGTACAGCGCGTCGACATGCGTGCGATCGCTCAGCGCGGCGACCTGTCGACGCCGGAGCGATCGTCCTCTCACGCTCACGCTTGCCGATCCGTCACACCACGTGATCGAACCGCTCCTCGTTCGCAGCTCGACGCGAGTGCGACGGATGGAGGCACCGTTCCAGGCCTGGATCGCGAGGACGCCGTGTCCGAGCCGGACGATGGCCGCCGCTCGCTCGCGACTCTCGCTGGTGCTGTTCCGAGCGCTCCCCAGCACCTCGAGCTGCCGGTCGATCGTCCACGCCAGTGCGAGGAAGTGCACCCCAGCATCGGCAAGCATCCCGCCCGCCGCGGAGGAGTCCGCACGCCATTCGGAGACTGCGTTGCTGTCGGTCCCCTCGCGCTCGAGGTCCACGATCAACGAGAAGGGGATGCGTGCAACGGAGGCGCAGCGGGCCCAGCGCGCGATGGACATCCACTGAGGGGAGTAGCGGTACTGATGGACCGGCACGAGAGCGAGATCGACTCGCTCGGCGCACGCTCTCGCAACGAGCTCGTGCTGCGCCCAGCCCACCGTGAGCGGCTTCTCGCAGATCACGTGGAGCCCCTGCCGGAACGCAAGCGCAATTAGCTCGGCATGGGCGCTGGGGTCGGTCGCAACGACGAGCGCGTCGCAGTCGACCGAGGCGAGCATGTCATCCACGCTCGCGAAGCCCGGCACGTGCGGGAGCCTGTCGGCGAGGATAGCTCGCCGCTGGACGTCCGGATCCGCGCCGCCGACGAGCGTGACCTTCCGCTCGCTCTCGAGCCGGACGACCGCGGGCAGATGGCCCCGAGTCCACGCCCCACCCAGCCCGGCGGCGGCGATCCTCATGCGAGGACGTCGAGCAGAACGTCGAACAGGCGATCGGCCTCGGCGGCGGTGAGCGTCAACGGAGGGCTCAGACGCACACGTGGCACGGTGGCCGCGACGAGCACACCCGCATCGCGACATGCGCGGAACACGGCTTCGCACTCGACGTCTGACGCGAGCTCGCCCGAATCGGGGTCGACGAGGTCGAAGCCGAGCATGAGGCCGATTCCGCGAGGGTTGACGACGCGCGGCGAGGCCTCGGCCAGCTCGCGCAGTCGTTTGGCGGCCTGCCCGGCGGTGGCCCGAACCTGATCCATGAACCCGCGGTCCGTCACGATCTCGAGCGTGACCTTCCCTGCGGCGCAGGCGAGCGGATTCGCCCCGTAGCTGCTGGAGGTCGATGACGGCGTGCTCAGCGCCGAGCCCTGCCAGATGTCACCGGGCGCGCACACCGCGCTGAGTGGGAAGCCACCGCCGAGGCCCTTGGCCAGGACGACGATGTCGGGCTCGACGCCGAACGTCCCGAACGCGAACAGCTCCCCGGTGCGGCCGAAGCCGGTGATCGACTCGTCGTAGATGAGCAGCCAATCGCGCTCGCGACACAGCTCGCGCAGCCCGGCGAGGAACCCGCGCCGCGGCGGGATATTCCCGGCTGTCCCGAGCACCGGCTCCACCAAGACCGCTGCGACGTCATCGAGATCCTCCCGCGTCGCGATCGTCGCGATGGCCTCCTCGACCGGCTCGTGACAGGAGCCGTAGTCAACGGCGTCGTGATCTCGGCAGGCCGGGAACGGTGCGGTCCGAAGCCAGTGCGGCGCGAGCGATCGCGCGTCGTTCGAGGACGGATCGCGCGTGTAGCGAACGGCAGCGGTCTTGCCGTGGAAGCCGTCGGCGAACGTGAGGATCCCAGGCCGGCGGCGCTCGGTCTGGGCGAGCCACATCGCCATCTCGATGGCCTCCGCTCCGGTCGTGGCAAGCGCGATCCGGTCGATTCGCGGCGGGAGCACGTCCGCGAGCGCAGTGAGGTAGCCGGCGAGTTCGGCTGTATGAAGCGTGGTATGGGCGAGCCGGCGCGCCTGCGACACGACGGCCTCGACCCACCGCGGGTGACTGTGGCCGAGCGACGCCACCCCATAACCGGAGACCGCGTCGAGCAGGCGATCGCCGGAGTCGTTGTACAGGTACGAGCCGCTCCCGCGTTCGATAACGACGTCCGCCGACTGCGCGATGAGCCGCGGTCCCCCTCCCGT
The DNA here is from genome assembly GCA_035940955.1 of Solirubrobacteraceae bacterium. Classification (GTDB taxonomy): domain Bacteria; phylum Actinomycetota; class Thermoleophilia; order Solirubrobacterales; family Solirubrobacteraceae; genus CADCVT01. Next base: position 136 of record DASZEJ010000115.1, on the reverse strand, counting down.
GTGCGCGGCGATCGCGTCGATCGCCCGGCGGGCGGCGCCTCCTGTTCGTCTCATCGGCCCGCCGCCGCGGCTACCGCCGCGGATGACTTCAGCGGAACAGGACTACGCGGACGCTCCGGGGGGGGGGGGGGGGGGG
>DASZEJ010000114.1:0-19812 GCA_035940955.1 Solirubrobacteraceae bacterium | reverse complement strand
CGGCGGGCGCGGCGGTGGCCGCGGCGGCGGCGGCCGTGGCGGCGGCGGCGGCGGCGGCGGGCGCGGGCCCGGCGGGCCGGGCGGCCGCGGCGGCGGAGGGGGTCGCTGATGCTCTCTCCCAAGCGCGTCAAGCACCGCAAGGTGCACCGCGGGCGCAAGCGCGGGCTCTCGCGCGGCCAGACCAAGGTGCAGTTCGGCGAGTACGGCATCAAGGCGCTCGAGGCGGGCTGGATCACCAACCGCCAGATCGAGGCCGCCCGCATCGCGATGACCCGCAAGATCAAGCGCGGCGGCAAGGTCTGGATCAACGTCTTCCCGGACAAGAGCTACACGAAGAAGCCGGCCGAGACCCGCATGGGCTCCGGCAAGGGCTCGCCCGAGGGCTGGGTCGCCGTCGTCAAGCCGGGCCGCGTGATGTTCGAGCTGGCCGGCGTGCCCGAGCCGCTCGCGCGCGACGCGATGCGCCTGGCGATCCAGAAGCTGCCGATCAAGGCGAAGGTCGTCACCCGCGAGGAGACGGAGGCGGCGGCGTGAGCGGCGCGACCCCCCGGACCACGGAGACGGCGGCGTGAAGGCGCGAGAGCTGGCCGAGCTGGACGACGCCGCGCTCGTCGACCACATCCGCACCCAGCGGCGCGAGCTGTTCGGGCTGCGCTTCTCGCACGCCACGGGCGAGCTGGAGAACACCGCCGGCCTGCGCCACGCCAAGCGCGGCCTGGCGCGCGCGCTCACGATCGCGCGCCAGCGCGGGATCGACCCCGACCAGAAGCTGACGAGCACCACGAATGGCTGAGACCCCCGACACCGACACGAACGAGACGAGCGACCCGACGCCGGACGAGGCGATCGGCGGCGCGGAGCCGTCGGCCCCCCAGCCGACGCGCGCCGAGCAGCGCGCCGCGGCGCGGCGCCGCGAGGCGTCCTCGCGCCCGCAGCGCACGCCCGCCGAGCGCCAGGCCGAGCGCGACGCCGCCCGCAAGGCGAAGGCCGCCGCCCGCCGGCGCCGCCGCCTGCAGGAGCGCGAGAAGGCCCGCGCGACGCGCACCGAGACGCCGGCGCCGACGCAGCCGCGCGAGCAGAAGACCGGGCGCCCGAAGGTGCGCCAGGGCGTCGTCGTGTCCGACAAGGCCGACAAGACGATCACGGTTCGCATCGACGTCGCCCGCCGCCACCGGCGCTACGAGAAGATCGTCCGCTCGTCGTCGACGCTGCACGCCCACGACGAGAACAACGACGCCCACGCCGGCGACACGGTCCGCGTGGTCGAGAGCCGGCCGCTGAGCCGCACCAAGCGCTGGCGGCTCGACGAGGTGCTGGAGAGGGCCCGCTAGCCGTGATCCAGAACGAGTCCCGCCTAAGGGTCGCCGACAACACGGGCGCCCGCGAGATCCTCGTCATCCGCGTCGTCGGCGGCCACAAGCGCCGCTACGCGAGCGTCGGCGACGTCATCACCGCGACGGTCAAGACCGCCACGCCGCAGGGCGCCGTCAAGAAGGGCGACGTCGTGCGGGCGGTCGTCGTGCGCACGAAGAAGCCGTTCGGCCGCGACGACGGCACGTACATCGGGTTCGACGAGAACGCCGCGGTGATCATCGACGCGGCCAACAACCCGCGCGGCACCCGCATCTTCGGCCCGGTGGCGCGCGAGCTGCGCGAGCGCAACTTCATGAAGATCGTCTCGCTGGCCCCGGAGGTGCTCTAGCCCATGGGTTCTAGACTGAAGATCCGGCGCGACGACACGGTGGTCGTCATCAGCGGCAAGGACCGCGGCAAGACCGGCCGCGTGCTCGAGGTCGACCCGAAGCGAGAGCGGGTCTTCGTCGAGGGCCTGAACATCGTCAAGCGCCACCAGCGTCCCCGGCCGGGCTCGACCGACCCCGGCGGGGTGATCGAGAAGCCAGGCCCGATCCACGTCTCCAACGTCATGCTCATCGACCCCAGCGACAGCAAGCCCACGAAGGTCGGCATCGTCCGCGAGGACGGCCGGCGCTTCCGCGTGGCCAAACGCACGGGGAACCGGCTCGACTGATGGCCCGCCTGAAGGAGAGGTACGTCGAGGAGATCCGGCCGCAGCTGTTCGAGCGGCTCGGCTACTCGTCGGTGATGCAGGTGCCGCGGGTCGAGAAGGTCGTCCTCAACATGGGCGTCGGCGAGGCCAAGCAGGACTCGAAGATGCTCGACGCGGCGACCGAGCAGCTCGCGACGATCGCCGGCCAGAAGCCGAACGTCCGCCGCGCGCGCAAGTCGATCGCCCAGTTCAAGGTGCGCGAGGGCATGCCGGTCGGCGTGTCGGTGACGCTGCGCGGCGAGCGCGCCTACGAGTTCCTCGACCGGCTGATGTCGATCGCGGTCCCGCGCATCCGCGACTTCCGCGGCCTGAACCCGCGCGCGTTCGACGGGCGCGGGAACTACTCGCTGGGCGTGCGCGAGCAGATCATCTTCCCCGAGATCGACTACGACGCCATCGACCAGGTCCGCGGCCTGGACGTCACGATCGTGACCTCCGCGCAGACCGACCGGGAGGCCTTCGCGCTGCTCGAGGCCCTCGGCATGCCCTTCGCCCGCGAGGGGCGCCCAGACTTCGCCCAGACGACCCCCGAGGCTGCCTGACATGGCAAAGACGTCCCAGCGCGTGCGCCAGGCGCGCGGCTCGAAGTACAAGACCCGCGAGTACACTCGCTGCCGCCGCTGCGGCCGGCCGCGCGCCGTGTACCGCAAGTTCGGCCTCTGCCGCATCTGCCTGCGCGAGCTCGCCCACCAGGGGTTCATCCCGGGGATGACCAAGTCGAGCTGGTAGCGCCCTCCTCATGACCGACCCCATCGCAGACTTCCTCACCCGCATCCGCAACGGCATCCAGGCCGCGCACGAGACCGTGAACATCCCGGCCTCGAAGCTCAAGCGCGAGCTGGCCCGCATCCTCGACGAGCAGGGCTACATCGCCGGCTACGAGGTCGAGGCGCCGAACGCGGACCACCCGGGCGAGGTCCTGCGCGTGCGCCTGAAGTACACGGACGACCGCCGCTCGGCGATCTCCGGGCTGCGCCGCGTCTCGCGGCCCGGCCAGCGCCACTACGTCCGCGCGAACGAGATCCCGAAGGTCCAGGGCGGCCTCGGCACCGCGATCCTGTCGACGTCCAAGGGCGTCATGACCGGGCACGACGCCCGCCGGCAGAAGCTCGGCGGCGAGGTCGTGGCGGAGGTCTGGTAGCGCGATGAGCCGGATCGGCCGCAAGCCCATCCCCGTCCCCGACGGCGTCACCGTCAAGGTCGAGCCCGAGGCCGTGCACGTCACCGGCCCGCGCGGCGCGCTGTCCGAGCGCGTCCACCGCGACATCGCGGTCGAGCAGTCCGACGGCGTGCTGACCGTCACCCGGCCGACCGACCGCGGCGAGCACCGCGCCCTCCACGGCCTGACGCGCTCGCTGGTGGCGAACATGGTCGAGGGCGTCACCCAGGGCTTCACCAAGACGCTGGAGATCCAGGGCGTCGGCTACCGCGCGGCGCTCAAGGGCCGCAACCTCGAGCTGGCGCTCGGCTACTCGCACCCGGTGTCGATCGAGGCGCCGGAGGGCATCGAGTTCGAGGTGCCGCAGCCGACCCGCGTGATCGTGAAGGGCATCTCCAAGCAGCTCGTCGGCGAGACCGCCGCGAACATCCGCAAGCAGCGCCCGCCGGAGCCGTACAAGGGCAAGGGCATCCGGTACGAGGGCGAGTACGTCGCCAGGAAGGTCGGCAAGCGCGCATGAGCGTCGTCACCAAGGAGCAGCGCCGCCTCAAGCGCCGGCGCCGCGTGCGCGCCAAGGTCCGCGGCACCGCCGCGCGCCCGCGCGTCTCGGTCTTCCGCTCCAACCGCGGGGTCTTCGCCCAGCTCGTCGACGACGACACGGGCCACACCCTGGCCGCGGTCCAGTGGACCGAGGACGGGCTGCGCGACCTCAAGCCGATCGAGCAGGCGACCGAGGCCGGCAAGCGGCTGGCCCAGCGCGCGAAGGACGCCGGCGTCGAGCGGGCGGTCTTCGATCGCGGCGGCTACCAGTACCACGGCCGCGTGAAGGCCCTCGCCGAGGGCATCCGCGAGGGAGGCCTCGCCCTGTGAGCAAGAACTTCTCCGGCACCCTCGACCGCTCGGTCAGCCCGGTCGGGCTCGACCTGCAGGAGCGGGTCGTCGAGATCAACCGCGTCGCCAAGGTCGTCAAGGGCGGCCGGCGCTTCTCGTTCACGGCGCTGGTCGTCGTGGGCGACGAGCGCGACGTGGTCGGCGTCGGCTACGGCAAGGCGCGCGAGGTGCCGCTGGCGATCCAGAAGGGCGTCGAGCAGGCCAAGAAGAACCTCTTCCGCGTGCCGAAGCACAACACGACGATCACCCACCAGGCGACCGGCGTCTTCGGCTCGGGCCGCGTGCTGCTCAAGCCGGCCTCGCCCGGCACCGGCGTCATCGCCGGCGGCGGCGTGCGGGCCGTGCTCGAGCTGGCGGGGATCCACGACATCCTCTCCAAGAGCCTCGGCTCGCAGAACCCGATCAACCTCGTCAAGGCCACCGTCGACGCGCTCCAGCAGCTGCGCCGGCCGGAGGAGGTCGCCGACCTGCGCGGCGTCACCGTCGCCACCGTGCTCGGTCTGGCCGAGCGGCCGGAGCCGGCGGAGGCCGCCGAGGAGGAGGCGACGCCGGCGTGAAGGTGACGCAGGTGAAGTCGAAGAACGGCGCCAACCACGCGCAGCGCGAGACGCTCCGCTCGCTGGGGCTGCGCCGGATCGGCCACACGGTCGAGGTCAAGGACAACGAGCAGACGCGCGGGATGGTCCATCGCGTGCGCCACCTGGTGAAGGTCGATGGCTGACGAAGAGCGGATCGGACTGCACTCGCTGAAGCCCGCCGAGGGCTCGCGCAAGAACCGCAAGCGCGTCGGCCGCGGCGAGGGGTCGGGCACCGGCAAGACCGCCGGGCGCGGTCAGAAGGGCGCGGGCAGCCGCTCGGGCGCGAAGGCGCGCGTGAACTTCGAGGGCGGCCAGATGCCGGTCCACATGCGCATGCGCAAGCTGCGCGGGCCGACGAAGAAGATGTCGATGCCGTTCGAGCCGTTCCGGACGCACACGCAGCCGATCAACCTCAAGGACCTCGAGGAGCGGTTCGACGCGGGCGCCGAGGTGACCCCCGAGTCGCTGCGCGAGAAGGGCCTGGCCAAGCGCAAGGGCGTCGACGTGAAGGTCCTCGGCACGGGCGAGCTGACCAAGGCGCTCACCGTGCGGGCGCACAAGTTCTCCGCGACGGCCCGCGAGCGCATCGAGGCCGCGGGCGGCACGGTCCAGGTCATCGAGCCCGAGTAACCTGAGCCGCCCCCATGCTGGCCACGATCCTCAAGGCCTTCACGGTCGGCGACATCCGCAAGAAGCTCGCGTTCACGGGCGCGATGCTCGTGCTCTACCGCCTGGGCGCGCACATCCCGGTGCCGAGCGTGAACGCCGAGGCGATCGAGTCGGTCCAGGAGAACTTCGGCGGCTCGAACATCCTCGGGTTCCTGAACCTGTTCAGCGGCGGCGGGCTGTCCCGGATCGCGCTGTTCGCGCTCGGGATCATGCCGTACATCACGGCCTCGATCATCCTGCAGCTCCTGACGGTCGTGGTGCCGTCGCTGGAGAAGCTGCAGAAGGAGGGCGAGGTCGGCCAGCAGCGGATCACGCAGTACACGCGCTACCTGACCGTCGGCCTGGCCTTCGGGCAGGCCATCGGCTACGTCTTCCTCTTCCGCTCGTTCAGCGACAACGCCGGCACCGAGCTGATCGACAACTTCGGCCCGGGCACGGTCTTCCTGATCGTCACCTGCCTGACCGCGGGCTGCATCCTCGTCATGTGGCTCGGCGAGCTGATCACCCAGCGGGGCATCGGCAACGGCATCTCGCTGATGATCTTCGCCTCGATCGTCAGCGGCCTGCCGACGGGCGTCTCGAAGTGGTGGACCTCGCCGGACCCGGTCTTCAAGGTGATGATGCCGTTCCTGGCCCTCGCGATCATCGCGGCGATCGTGTTCGTCCAGGAGGGCCAGCGGCGGATCCCGATCCAGTACGCCAAGCGCGTCATCGGCCGCCGCATGTCGGGCGGCGGGCAGACCTACCTGCCGCTGCGCGTGAACATGGCCGGCGTCATCCCGGTCATCTTCGCCGCGTCGATCATGGCCTTCCCGCCCACGATCGGCCAGATGCTCCAGAGCGGCGCCGGCAACGACATCGCCAACTTCTTCAACCCGAACGGCACCGCCTACGTCATCGGCGAGACGATCTTCATCATCCTCTTCACGTACTTCTACACCGCGGTGACGTTCAATCCCGTCGACCAGGCCGACAACCTGAAGAAGTACGGCGGGTTCATCCCGGGAGTGAGGCCAGGCCGGCCGACGGCCGAGTTCCTCGATCGCGTGCTCGCGCGGCTCACGTTCCCCGGCTCGCTGTACCTCGCGGCGGTCGCGGCGCTGCCGACGCTCCTCATCAACCAGACTTCGGCGAACTTCTACTTCGGCGGCACCTCGCTGCTCATCGTCATCGGGGTCGCGCTCGACACGATGAAGCAGCTCGAGGCGCAGCTGATGATGCGCAACTACGAGGGCTTCTTGAAGTGAGCGAGCTCAACCTGATCCTCCTCGGTCCCCCGGGGGCCGGGAAGGGGACGCAGGCGGAGCGGCTCGAAGAGGACTTCCACCTCCCGTACATCGCGACCGGGAACATGCTCCGCGAGGCGGTGGCGAACGGGACGGACCTCGGCCGCCAGGCGGGCGAGCACATGAAGGCCGGCCGGCTCGTCCCCGACGAGCTGATCATCGGGATGATCCTGCAGTGCGTCGAGGAGGCCCGCTGCCGCGACGGCTTCCTGCTCGACGGCTTCCCGCGCAACCTGCCGCAGGCCGAACGGCTCGACCAGGCGATGAGCCGCCTCGACCGGCGGCTGAACGCGGCGCTGCTCATCGACGTGCCCGACGAGGAGGTCGTGCGCCGCATCACCGGGCGGCGCGTGTGCACGAAGGAGGGCCACGTCTACCACGTCGAGACGAACCCGCCCAAGCACTCGGGCGTCTGCGACATCGACGGGTCGAAGCTGATCCAGCGCGACGACGACGCGCCCGAGGTCATCCGCGAGCGCCTGCGCGTCTATCACGACCAGACCGAGCCGATCGTCGGCTATTACGAGGACCGCGGGGTGCTGAAGCGCTTCGACGGCACCCGCAACCCCACCGAGGTCCACGACCACCTCAGAGCGACGATCGCCACGCTGCGCCTCGAAGACGAGATCTAGATGATCGTCAAGAAGTCCGCAGCGGACATCGAGAAGATGGCCGCGGCCGGGGACGTCCTCGTCCGCACCCACCGGCTGCTCGCCGGCAAGATCCGCCCGGGGGTCACGACGCAGGAGCTGGACGCGGCCGCCGAGAAGTTCATCCGCTCGCAGGGCGCGGTGCCGTCGTTCAAGGGCTACCGCGGCTTCCCCGGGTCGATCTGCGCGTCGCCGAACCACATGGTGGTCCACGGCATCCCCGGCCCGTACGCGCTGGCCCGCGGCGACGTCATCTCGATCGACATCGGCGTCACCTACGAGGGCTGGGTCGCCGACGCCGCGATCACGTACGCGCTCGAGCCGGTGACGCCGGTGGCCGAGAAGCTGCTGGCGGTCACGAAGGAGTCGCTCTTCCGCGCGGTCGAGCAGGCCCGGCCCGGCAACCGCCTCGGGGCGGTGTCGAACGCGGTGCAGACGCACGTGGAGTCGGCGGGGCTGAGCGTCGTGCGCTCGCTGGTCGGCCACGGCATCGGCCGCGACATGCACGAGGACCCGCAGATCCCCAACTTCGGCCCGGCCTCGAGCGGCCCGAAGCTCGAGGAGGGGATGGTCCTGGCCATCGAGCCGATGGTCACCGCCGGCCGCCACGAGGTCCGGATCGGCGACGACCAGTGGGCGATCTACGCCCAGGACGGCTCGCTCGCCGCCCACTTCGAGTTCACGGTCGCGGTGACCGCGGACGGGCCGCGGATCCTCACCCCGTGGCACGAGCACGTCGGGGCGGCGGCGGCCTGACGGCGCGAGTGCCCGTGCTAACCTGGGTGGTCGCGCCTGTGCGGCCCCCCAGGCCTGCGCGCGCCCCTCCTTTACCCGTCGTAGCGAAAGGCTTCATGAAGGTTCGACCGTCGGTCAAGCCGATGTGCGAGAAGTGCAAGATCATCCGCCGCCACGGCGCGATCCTCGTGATCTGCTCCAACCCGCGCCACAAGCAGAGGCAGGGCTAGCCCCATGGCACGCATCGCTGGCATCAACATCCCGCTCAACAAGCGCGCCGAGATCGGCCTGACCTACATCTACGGCATCGGCCGCCCCACGGCGAACCGGCTGCTGCGCGACAGCGGCATCGACCCGGACACGTCGGTCAAGAACCTGACCGAGGACGAGATCGGCCGGCTGCGCGACGCGATCGACCGCGAGCTGACCGTCGAGGGCGACCTGCGCCGCGAGCGCTCGCAGAACATCAAGCGCCTGATGGAGATCGGCTGCTACCGCGGCCTGCGCCACCGGCGCGGCCTGCCGGTCCGCGGCCAGAACACGAAGACCAACGCGCGCACCCGCAAGGGCCCCAAGCGGATGCAGGTCGCGGGCAAGAAGAAGGCGGGGAAGAAGTAGTTGCCAGCTCCTCGTCGTCCCCAGCGCGGCCGCCGCAAGCCGAAGAAGAACATCCCGGTCGGCCAGGCGCACATCAAGACCTCCTTCAACAACACGATCGTCTCGCTCACCGACCGCGAGGGGAACGTCATCGCGTGGGAGTCCGCCGGCGGAGCCGGCTTCAAGGGCTCGCGCAAGTCGACGCCGTTCGCCGCGCAGGTGACCGCCGACTCGGCCGCCCGCAAGGGCATCGAGCAGGGGCTCCAGAAGGTCGAGGTCTACGTCAAGGGCCCGGGCTCGGGCCGCGAGACCGCGATCCGCTCCCTGCAGGCCGCCGGCCTCGAGGTGACCGGTGTGCGCGACGTGACCCCGCAGGCCCACAACGGGTGCCGTCCCCGCAAGCGGCGGCGCGTCTGATGGCACGAGACACCTCTCCCCAGTGCAAGCAGTGCCGCCGCGAGGGCCAGAAGCTCTTCCTCAAGGGCGAGCGCTGCCTCACGGACAAGTGCGGCGTCGAGCGCCGCGCCTACCCGCCCGGCGAGCACGGCCGCGGGCGCCAGAAGCAGAGCGAGTACCGCGTCCAGCTGCGCGAGAAGCAGAAGGCGCGCCGCTACTACGGCGTCCTCGAGAAGCAGTTCCGGATCTACTACGACAAGGCGTCGCGCCAGCCCGGCATCACCGGCGAGAACCTGCTGTCGATGCTCGAGAGCCGCCTGGACAACGTCCTCGTGCGCCTCGGCTTCGCCGGCTCGCGCCGCCAGGCCCGCCAGCTCATCCGGCACGGCCACTGGACCGTCAACGGCCGCCGGGTGGACATCCCGAGCTACCAGGTGCGCCCGGGCGACGTCATCGCCGTGAAGGCGGGCACGCCCGCCGAGCCGGTGATCCGGGACGCCACAGAGCTGACTGCGCAGGTGCCGGCGTGGCTGCAGGCCGACCACGACTCGCTGACCGCCAAGGTCCTGCGCAAGCCCGAGCGCCGGGAGATCGCCGCCCCGGTGCAGGAGCAGCTCATCGTCGAGCTGTACTCCAAGTAGACCGCCGTTTCAGAACCGCTGCCCGGGAAGTGCGCCGGGCGGCGCGTGACACGACCAAGGACCCCCGATGCTCGACTTCCAGATCCCTCGCATCACCAGCGACTCCGTCGAGGACAACCGGGGCTCGTTCACGATCGAGCCCCTCGACCGCGGCTTCGGCTACACGTTCGGCAACTCGCTGCGCCGCGTGCTGCTCTCCTCGCTCGCGGGCGCGGCGGTGACGAGCGTCCGCATCGAGGGAGTCGCCCACGAGTTCTCGACGATCGGCGGCGTCGCCGAGGACGTCACCGACATCGTCCTGAACCTCAAGGGCATCGTCTGCAAGATGCACTCGGACGCGACCGAGGTCGAGGCGCCGCTCGTCGTCACCGGCCCCGGCGAGGTCACCGCGAAGGACATCGACCTGCCCGCCGGCGTCGAGATCCTCAACCCCGACGTCCACATCGCGACGCTCGAGAAGAAGACCAAGCTCGAGATGTACATGACGATCGGGCGCGGGCGCGGCTACCGCCCGGCGGAGGACAACAAGTCCCCCGACCAGCCGATCGGCGTCATCCCGATCGACTCGATCTTCTCGCCGGTGCGCCGCGTGGCGTACTCGGTCGAGGGCGCGCGCGTCGGCCAGCGCACCGACTACGACCGGCTGACGCTCGACATCGAGACCGACGGCTCGCTCGAGCCTGCGGCCGCGCTGCGCGAGGCGTCGGAGATCCTGATTTCGCAGCTGGCGATCTTCACCGACGCCGACCGGGTCGAGGAGCTGCGCGCCGGCCCCGGCGGGGCGCTCGACGCCGGCGGCAACGGCGCCGCGGCGGCCGTCGGCGCGGCGGCCGGGCCGGGCGCCGGGCCGATGCAGGACATCCTCATCGAGGAGCTGGAGCTGGGCGTGCGGTCGTACAACTGCCTCAAGCGCGCCGGCATCCAGACGGTCGGGGATCTGATCTCGAAGTCCGAGAGCGAGCTGGCGGCGATCCCGAACTTCGGCAAGAAGTCGATCGACGAGGTCGTCGAGACGCTGAACGCGCGGGGCCTGGGCCTGAGGGACGACTAGTGCGTCACCAGAAGCAGCGGCACAAGCTGAGTCGCAGCGCCTCGCACCGCAAGGCGCTGCTGATGAACCTCTGCAAGGAGGTCATCGAGCACGAGCGGATCAAGACGACCGAGGCGAAGGCCAAGGCGGTCAAGCCGGAGGTCGAGCAGCTCATCACGCTCGCCAAGCGCGGCGACCTGCACGCGCGGCGCCAGGCGCTGAGCGCGCTCGGGCAGGACAAGTTCGCCGTGCACAAGCTCTTCGAGGAGGTCGCGCCGCGCTACGCGGAGCGCCCGGGCGGCTACACGCGGATCCTGAAGCTGGGGCCGCGCCGCTCGGACTCGACCGAGATGGTCTTCATCGAGCTGGTCTGACCCGCAGCTCGCCGTCGCGGCGCGGGTCGTAGGCCGCGTCGACGACCTCGTCGAGGCTGAGGCCGGCGACGCTCGCCGCCTCGGCGAGCGTCTCGATCGCGTCGGGCGGCTGGTCCCAGCGGCGGGCGAGCCGGGTCAGCGCCAGCTCGAAAGCGCCGCCGACGCCGCGCTCGTGCGCGCGGAGGGCCACGCGGGCGGCGAGGGTGCTCTCGGTCGGGCGCCGCACGCGCCGCTCGGCCGCGAGGTCGATGATCTGCGCCATGCGGGTGTGAACGCGGCAGCGCCCCGAAGATTGCCTCGTACGTTCGTCCAGCGACCTACACTGACGGCATGCCGACGCGGGCCTCGGACGCCGAGCGCGAGCGCTGCGCGCGGTCGCTGCGCGACCACGCCGCGACCGGGCGGCTCGACGTGGACGAGCTGGAGGAGCGGCTCGCGCGGGCCTACGGAGCGCGCTACCGGTCCGACCTGCGCGCGCTGCTGCGCGACCTGCCGCGTGAGCACGGACGCCGGGCCGCCCGTGCGGCCGACCGGATCGACCGCGCCCTGCTGAAGCTGCACGCCTGGTCGTTCGCGGCCGTGAACGCCGGGCTCGCCGGCGTCTGGGCCGGCACCGGGGAGGGCTACTACTGGCCGGTCTTCCTGCTCGCGCCGTGGGGCGTCATGCTCGGCGGCCACGCGGGCGCCTCGTGGGGAGTGCGGCGCATGCTGCGCCAGCGGGTCGCGGGCGAGCTGCCGCGGGGCGGCGGCCGGCGCCGGCTGGCGGCGTAGGCTCGCGCGGCCGCTCCGGGCGCCGGCGCCTACTGCCCCTTCGCCGGGCGCGGGAACTGCGTCGCGACGAAGCGGTCCCACATGCCGGCGGTCATGAGGCGCCGCTGGGTGATGAGCAGGTGGGCGGACGGGGTGACGCGGTAGCGGATCTTCGGGGACCTCGTCGTGATCGCCTTCTCGATCACCTTCGCGACCGCCTCCGGGCCGCCGCCGAGCCGTGCGGCCGGGCCCTTCTCGTAGGCGCTCTTCGTCGCCTTCGCCACGGCGGCGTTGAAGGACGCGTACGGGCCGTCGTCCGCGCGGATCTCGGAGGCCGCGGTCGAGGAGAACTCGGTCCGGATGAGGCCCGGCTGGACGATGACGACGTCGATCCCGAACCCCTTGACCTCGAAGCGCAGGGCGTCGCTGATCGCCTCGACCGCGTACTTGGTGGCGTGGTAGACGCCGCCGCCCGGGAACGTGAAGTTCGCGCCCATCGAGCTGATGTTCACGATCCGGCCCGCGCCCTTCTCGCGCATCCCCGGCAGCACGAGCTGGCACATGCGCATGAGCCCGAAGACGTTCGTCTCGAACTGGCGGCGGACGTCGTCCATGGCGACGGTCTCGATCGCGCCGGACTGCGAGTAGCCGGCGTTGTTGACCAGCGCGTCGACGGCGCCCTCCTCGGCCACGACGCGGTCGACGGCCGCGCGCATCGACGCCTCGTCGGTCACGTCGAGGGCGAGCGTTCGGCAGCCGGCGGCCTCCAGGTCGGCGACGGCCTCGACCCGCCGCGCGGTCGCGTAGACGACGTGGCCCGCGCGGGCCAGGCGCTCGGCGGTGGCCCGCCCGATCCCGGTCGAGCAGCCGGTGATGAGAACGGTCATGGCGGACAACCTACGCCAGTTTCCGGTGGCCGCGGCGGTACGGTGCCGCCGGTGAGCGGCGCGACGCGGCTGGTCGTCGAGTACGACGGGACCCACTTCGCCGGCTGGGCGCGCCAGCCCGGCCTGCGCACGGTGCAGGGCGAGCTGGAGACCGCGCTGGCGACGCTGCTGCGCGAGCCGGTCGAGCTGACCGTCGCGGGCCGCACCGACCGCGGCGTGCACGCCTGGGGCCAGGTCGCGAGCTATCCCGGGCCGCCGCCGGACCTGCGCGGCCTGAACGCCCTCACGCCGCCTGACGTGGCTGTGCTCGCGGCGGAGGCGGCGCCGGACGGCTTCGACGCGCGCCGCGACGCGCTGAGCCGGACGTACTGCTACCGCGTGCTGCACCGCCCGGCGCCGAGCGCCTTCGAGCACGGGCGCGCCCTGCACGTCCCGTACGCGCTGGACCGCGGCGCGCTGCACGCCTGCGCCGCCCTGCTCCCCGGCATCCACGACTTCACCGCGTTCACGCCGACCGAGACCGACCACGTGCGGTTCGAGCGGGAGGTGCTGGCGGCGGAGTGGCGGGAGGGGGGCGGTGGCGGCGCGGGCGAGGGGCGCTGCGCCGGCACAAGCGGCGGCGCTGGCGAGGGGGGCGGCGCGGACGTCCTCGAGCTTTGGATCACCGCCGACGCGTTCATGCGCCACATGAACCGCGTGCTCGTCGGGACGATGCTGGAGGTCGCTCGGGGGCGCCGCTCGGTCGACGACTTCGCCCGCCTGCTCGAAGGCGCGCCGCGCGAGGAGGCGGGCGTCACCGCGCCGCCGCACGGGCTGTACTTCGCGCGCGTCGCGTACGGATGAGCCGCCTCCCGCCGCCGTATCCTGAGCCGCCCGATGAAGGTGCTGCTGACCAACGACGACGGCATCGAGGCCGAGGGCCTGCAGGCGCTCCGCCGGGCGCTGCTGGAGGTGCCCGAGGTCGAGCTGGCGGTCGTCGCGCCGGACGGCAACCGGTCGGCGATGGCGCGGTCGATCACCACCCGGCGGCCGCTGTGGGTGGAGGAGGTCGACTTCGGCGACGGCACCGTCGGCTACGCGACCGACGGCACGCCGGTCGACTGCGTCCGGTTCGCGACGCTCGGGCTCATCGAGGGCTTCCAGGCCGACGTCATCGTGTCCGGCATCAACCACGGGTCGAACCTGGGCGACGACATCACGTACTCGGGGACGGTCGCGGCGGCGCTCGAGGGAGTCGTGCTCGGGCTGCCGGCGGTCGCCGTCTCGCAGCAGTCGGCCGCCCGCGAGCTCGACTTCCGGCTCGGCACGCGGTTCGACTTCGAGGTCGCCGCGCACTTCGCGGCGCGCATCGTCGGCGAGCTGGACGACGTCCCGCTCGAGAGCGGCACGCTGCTGAACGTCAACGTCCCGGCCGGGCGCCCGACGGGCGTCGAGGTCACCCGGCTGGGCAAGCGCATCTACCGGGACGAGCTGAAGCTCAGCGAGGAGGAGGGCGCGCGGCGGCGGTACTGGATCTACGGCGACGCGCCCGAGTACCACGACGAGCCGGGCACCGACCTCGCCGCCGTCGCGGCCGGGCGGATCGCGGTGACCCCGCTGCACTTCGACCTCACGGACCGCCGCGGGATGGACGCGCTCGCGCTCCACGACCTCGACCGGCTGCTCCAGCCCGCGGCCGAGGAGGTCGAGTGAGCGAGGCGCCGGAGGACGTCCGCCGGCGCGTCGAAAAGCTGCGCGAGCAGGTCGAGCACCATGCGCGCCGCTACTACGTCCTCGACGACCCCGAGATCGGCGACGACGAGTACGACGCGCTCTTCCGCGAGCTGCAGGAGCTGGAGGAGCGCCACCCCGAGCTGGCGACGCCCGACTCGCCGACCAGGCGCGTCGGCTCCGAGCCGGTGTCCGAGCTGCGCAAGGTCACCCACGACACGCCGATGCTCTCGCTCGCCAACGCCCGCAGCGCGGAGGAGCTGCGCGCCTGGGTCCAGCGGATGCGCGCGCACCTGGCGCGCGAGGGGATCGAGAACCCGGAGTTCACGTACGTCTGCGAGCCGAAGATCGACGGGCTGGCGATCTCGCTGCTCTACGACGACGGCGTGTTCGTGCGCGGGGCGACGCGCGGCAACGGCGAGGTCGGCGAGGACGTCACCCACAACCTGCGGACGATCAAGTCGATCCCGCTGCGGATCGAGGGCGCGCCGCGCAGGCTCGAGGTGCGCGGGGAGGTCTACATGTCGCTGCCCGACTTCGCCGCGCTCAACGAGCGCCGCGCCGAGGCCGGGCTGTCGACGTTCATGAACCCGCGCAACGCGGCGGCCGGCACCATCCGCCAGCTCGACCCCAAGCTCGCCGCCGAGCGGCCGCTGTCGCTGTGGTGCTACGGGGCCGGGCGGGTCGACGGCGTGCGGTTCGAGCGCCACTCCGAGGCGCTGGAGTGGCTGCGCGAGCGCGGCTTCCCCGTCAACGACGACGTCCAGGTGCTCGGGGCCGAGGACGCGGTCGTCCAGCTGTGCCAGGAGTGGGAGCGCCGCCGCGGCGCGCTGACGTTCGAGATCGACGGCGTCGTCGTGAAGCTCGACGATCTCGAGCTGCAGCGCCGGCTCGGGTCGGTCGGGCGCGACCCGCGGTGGGCGGTGGCCTGGAAGTTCCCGCCGACCACGAAGGTCACGACGCTCCACGACGTGTTCTGGAACGTCGGCAAGTACGGCGACCTGCACCCGTTCGCCGCGCTCGAGCCGGTCCACGTCGGCGGCGTGACGGTGAAGCTCGCCACGCTGCACAACGAGGAGGACCTGCGGCGCAAGGACATACGCCCCGGCGACGAGGTGATCGTCACCCGCGCGGGCGACGTCATCCCGCAGGTCATCTCGCCCGCCCCGCACGCGGTCGAGAAGCCGGACCGCTCGCCGCCGCCCGAGCCGCCGGCCGCCTGCCCGGTGTGCGAGACCGCGACGATCAAGCGCGAGGGCGAGGTCTTCACCCGCTGCCCGAACCGCATGTGCCCCGGCCGCCGGTGGCAGCTGCTCAAGCACTTCGCGTCCGAGGGCGCGATGGACATCGAGGGCCTCGGCGAGAAGCAGGTCGACGTGCTCATGCGCGAGGGGCTCGTCAAGACGGCGGGCGACTTCTACCGCCTCACGCCCGAGCAGCTCGTGAGCGTCGACCGCATCGGCGAGGTGTCGGCGCACCGGCTCGTCGAGCGCATCCAGGCGTCGAAGGACCGCCCGTTCGGGCGCGTCCTGTTCGGGATGGGGATCGAGGGCGTCGGCTCCGTCACGGGGCGCAACCTCGCCCAGCGGTTCCGCTCGATCGACGCGCTGGCGAGCGCGCCGGCGGAGGAGATCGCCGAGACGCCGGGGATCGGCCCGAAGGTCGCCGCGCTCATCCACGAGCAGTTCCGCGACCCGGACATGCTGGCGCTGGTCGAGGACCTCAAGGCGCTCGGGCTGCGGCTGGAGAGCGAGGGCGCGCCGCCGGGCGAGGGCGTGCTGAGCGGCAAGACGCTCGTGCTCACCGGCACGCTGCCGGCGCTCACGCGCGAGGAGGCGACCGAGCGCATCCTCGCGGCGGGCGGCAGGGTGACCTCGTCGGTGTCGAAGAAGACCGACTACGTCGTGGCCGGCGACTCGCCGGGGTCCAAGCTCGAGAAGGCCGAGCGCCTGGGCGTTCCGGTGCTGGACGAGGCTGGGCTGCTGGAGCTGCTCGGTCAGCCCTCGTAACGGGCGAGCGCGGCGGTCATCCGGTCCTGCAGGCGGCGCGCGCCGTACGGGTCGACGCCGTTCATCAGCCAGGCGAACGCGACGCGGCCGCCGGGCGTGTCGCACACGCCCGCGAGGTTCGACACGCCGATGATCGTGCCGGTCTTCCCGCGGCAGCGGCCGGCGGCGGGCGTGCGGCGCATGCGGTCGCGCAGCGTCCCCGACCGGCCGGCGATCGCGAGCGAGCGGCGCCACGCGCCGGCGACCTCCTGCCGCTCCATGTGCGCGAGGAGGCGGACGACCTCGCGCGGCGTGGTGCGGTTCGCGCGGCTCAGGCCCGAGCCGTCGACGACCCGCGGCGTGATCCCGTGGGCGCCGAGCGTGTTCAGCACCGTGCGCGCGCCCGTGCCGGTCGTGCCCTCGCCGGTGGCGCCGAAGCTCGCGCCCAGGCCCTTGAGCAGCATCTCGGCGAGGAAGTTGTCGGACGGGACGGTGGTCGCGCGGACCAGCTCGGCCACCGGCGGCGACGGCAGCTCCGCCAGCTCGGTCGCGAGCTCCTCGTCGGGCGCGCGCCGCTTGCCGGTCCGGCCCGCGACGAGGACGCCGAGCGCGCGCAGATGGCGGGCGAAGCGCCGCGCGGCGTGCCCGGCCGGGTCGCGCTGGAGCCCGCGCGCGACGACCAGCGCGCCGAGCCGGCCGCCGAGGTCGCGGTCGGGCGCGTAGCCGGTGCGCGGCGTGCCGCGGCGGCGGTCGAAGAGCAGGTCGTCGGCGCTCACGCCGCCGTGGACGCGCTGGACGCCGGCGTCCCGGACGGCCGCGGCGAGCGCGGCGAGCTTGGCGTCGCCGAGCGTGGGGTCGCCGCCGCCGACGAGCCACACGTCGCCGGGGATCGTGCCGTCGGGCTGCAGCGCCGACGCGCTCACCACGCGCGTCGCGAGCGTGTGGTCCGGCCCCCAGCGCAGCAGCGCCGTGGCGGTGACGAACAGCTTCTCGACCGAGGCCGGGATGCGCGGCGTGCTGTCCCGGACGGCGACGATCGCGCGACCGTCGTCGAGGTCGACCGCGTACGCGCCCGCGTACCGGCCGGCCTGCGCCAGCGCGGCGACGACCCGCGAGCGCACCTGCTCGGCGTCGAGCGCCGCCGCCGGCGGCGGCGGCGCGGCGGCGAGCGCGGCGACGAGCGCGATCAGTCCCCCCGTGAGGCGGCGCATCGCCGGTATGACACGCGAGCGGGCGGACAGGAGCGGTGCCGCGGGTACCCTTCGGAGTGCGATGGACAACGTCGTGAAGCTCGACCGCGGTCGCGGCGAGCCCCGGGGACGCCGCGCGCGGCGCTCCAAGACCGCCCTCGTGCTCGGCGGCGGCGGCTTCACCGGCGCGGTGTACGAGATCGGCGCCCTGCGCGCGCTCGACCTGCTCTCGGTCAACCGCACCGTCAACCAGTTCGACGTGTACGTCGGCACGTCCGCCGGGTCGTTCGTCGCGGCGCTCGCCGCCAACGGCGTGACGCCCGAGGAGATGATGCGGGTCGTCAACCGGCAGGTCCCGACGCCGTTCCGCGACATCGACGTCGGCACGCTGCTGCGGCCGAACGTGCTCGAGTACGCGCGCGCCGGCGTCAAGCTCCCGTTCCGGGCGCTGAGCCTCGCGCGCGAGGTCGTCCCGCAGCTCGGCCAGGTCTCGCTCATGGACGTGGTGCTCGGCATGGGCGAGGCGCTGCCGGCCGGGATCTACAGCGGCGGCGGCGTGCAGCGCTACATCCGCGAGGTGCTCTCCGACCCCGGCCGCAGCGACGACTTCCGCCTGCTCGAGCCGGAGCTGTACCTGACCGCGACCGACCTCGACACCTGCGAGCGGATCGTGTTCGGCGCCGAGGGCTGGGACGACGTGCCGATCTCGACCGCCGTCCGCGCCTCGACGGCGCTGCCGATGGTGTACGCGCCGGTCGAGGTCAGGGGCCGCGAGCTGATCGACGGCGGCATCGTCTCGACGACCAACCTGGACATCGCGGTCGAGAACGGCGCGAAGTTCATCGTCGTCGTCAACCCGCTCGTCCCGTTCGTCAACGACGACGGCTCGGCCCAGCGGATCAGCGCGATGGGGCTGCCCCAGATCGGCTACCAGACGTTCAAGCTCATGGCCTACCAGCGCCTGCACGAGATGGCGCGCCGGTGGGAGGAGCGCTACCCGGGCGTCGACATCGTGCTCATCGAGCCGGAGCAGAACGACGAGCTGATGTTCCAGACGTCGATCATGAACTTCACCAAGCGCGTGCAGATCGCCAAGCACGGCTTCCAGTCGGTGACGCTGAAGCTCGCGTCCGACTACGAGAGCTTCCGCGAGATCTGCGAGCGCCACGGCATCCAGATCTCCGCGACGCGGGTGCGCAAGGTGGTCAAGCACTTCGCGGCCGAGCGCGAGAAGACGCGCGCGTGGCGCAAGATCCTCGAGCAGACGACCGGCGCGCTGCTGCGCCAGTCGGCGTCCGAGTAGCGGCCCTTCGGCGCTACGCGCGCGGGACGCGCAGCGGGGGCGACGGGGCGCTCGGCGTCGACCCGCCGGCGTTCTCGGCGACCACGCGGCACTGCAGCACCTTGCCCGCCGCGCGGCGCGTGATCCGCACGCGGCGGCCGGTCGCGACGAGCAGGCGGTTCACGCCCCAGCGGTAGCGCAGGCGCTGCACGGGGTTGCGGAAGACGGGCGGCTCGCAGGTGACGACCTCGCCGGGCGCGATGCGGCCCGAGACCGCCGGGCGGCCCAGCGGCTGGGGCGACCAGTCGGGGTCGGGGTCGTCGATGAACTCGCGCAGGGCGGCCACCTCCGCGAAGACGGTCGGCTCGCGCAGCGCGCCGCACGAGATGCCGAAGCTCACGATCCCCACCTGCAGGCCGCCGTCGGCGACGAGCGGGCCGCCGCTGTCGCCGACGCACGGCGACGTGTTGGGCCGGCGGAAGGCGTTGTAGCTGCGGGCGCAGAGCATGACGTCGCCGCGGTAGCCGTCGCCGCGGGCGTCGCCGTAGATGCGCGAGCACGCGACGTCGGAGAGGACGCGCAGCCGGCCGGAGCGCAGGCCGCGCGCCAGGGGAGGGTCGCGCCGGTCGGTGCGGGTCACGCCCCAGCCGAGCACGGTCGCCGGTGCGGCGGCGGCGTAGGCGGCGGCGTCGCCGGGGCCGGCGAGCGCGACGGGCGCGACGCCCTCGATCGGCCGGGCGAGCCGCAGCACCGCGGCGTCGTTGGCCGGCCCGCCCCCGCGCAGCGAGCGGTAGCCGGGATGGGTCGCCACCTCGACCGCGCGGACGGGGATGCCGTCGTAGCGCAGCGCCCCGCGGCGGCGCTGGCGCGCGCCGACGTAGAGCCGCATGGTGTCGACCCGCAGGTCCTCGACGCAGTGGCCGGCGGTGAG
>DASZEJ010000113.1:0-55740 GCA_035940955.1 Solirubrobacteraceae bacterium | reverse complement strand
CGCAGCACGCCCTCCAGCTCGTCGGTGAAGTGCGGGGTGAGGGGCGCTTCAGGCACGGTCGGGCTCCAGGAGGTCGTCGCAGGCCGGCCCGAGCGCCTCGCGCAGGCGCCGGCGCGCCCGCGAGAGCCGCAGCCGGGCGGCGTTCTGAGTGAGGTCGAGGGCCTGCGCGGCCTCGGCCGGCGTGAGCCCGTCGAGCGCCACGAGCTCGAACACCGCGCGCTCGCCCGCGGGGACGGTCAGCAGCGCGCCGCGCAGCTCGTCGGCGGTCCGCGAGGCGTCGATGGCGGACTCGATCGCCGCCGACTCGTCCGCGGTCAGGCTCGGCGCGGCGGTCCCGAGGCGGCGCAGCAGGCGCCGGCGCAGGTCGCGCAGGCGCCGCCGGTCGCGCAGGACGTTCGCCGCGATCCCGTAGAGCCACGGCAGCGCGTCCTCGCGCTCGGCCCGGAAGGCGCCCGCGCGCCGCAGCGCGACCAGGAACGTCTCGCTGACGACGTCGGCGACCTCGTCGGCGGCGTGGCACCGGCGGACGGCGAACGCGGTGATCGACCGCTCGTGACGGCGGAAGAACGCAGCGAACGCGTCAGCGTCACCGCGGCTCGTGCGAGCGAGCAGCTCCCTGTCGTCGAGGCCCATCACCTCTCGTATGTGACCCGGCGCCGGAGCGTGTCACGGGCGCGGGTCGTCGGCGAGCAGCCCGAGGTGCACGCCGTCCTGCCAGGCGCCGTGGCGGTCGTACGCCCGGCGCCGGATCCCCTCCTCGACGAAGCCCGCGGCGGCGAACGCGCGGCGCGCGGCGCGGTTGAAGCCGTACGTCTCGGCCTCGACGCGGTGAAAGCCCCGCTCGTCGAAGAGCATCCGGGTCACCTCGCGCAGAGCGGCGACCGCCAGCCCGCGCCCCTGCCGATCCGGGTCGATCGCGACCGTGTGGACGCCCGCGATCCGGCTGCGCCGGTTGTGGGTCGACCAGCACACGACGCCGGCACGCTCGCCGCCCTCGTCCTCGACCACCAGGACCTCGTCCCCGTCCGCGGCGTCGATCGCCGCCGCCGCGGCGGTCGACAGCGACGCCGCGATCCGCTCGTCCCCCACCAGAGCCAGCAGCCACTCGCGATCCTCGGAAGTCGCCGGGCGCAGCCGCATCGGGCGGGCACCGTAGCGGCCCCCGCCGCGAGCGCGACGACTGCCGCGCGACGGGCGTCGGTCGCCGGCCTTCCGGCCTGCGCGACCCGCTCGACCTCCTGCCCTACCGCGACGGTGCGGCGAGGCGCCGCGCGACGCGAGCCGACGCCACCCCCTCGACCTCCGCCCTCACCGCGACGACGCGGCGAGGCGCCGCGCGACGCGAGCCGACGCGTCGCGGGCGCCGCGGGCGAGCCGGGCGACGACCTCCGCCGCCGGCAGCGGCTCCGCCAGCTCGTGCGCCTCGCCCGCCCACAGGTTGATGCGGTCCGCGTCACCCGCCTCGCGCGCCGCCCGGCGCAGCGGCGCGGTGACGTGGTGGACCTCCGGGTAGGCGATCGGCGCGCCCTCGGAGTGGCGGTCCATGAAGTCGTTGCGGATCCCGCGCGCCAGGCGGCCGGTGAAGGCGCGCGTCAGCGCGGTCGAGCGCGGCGAGCGCAGCGCCTCCCGATGGGCGGGACTCGTCCCCGCCTCGGGGCAGAGCATGAACGCCGTCCCGAGCTGCGCCGCGGCGGCGCCCGCGCACAGCACCGCGGCGACCGCCGGCCCCGTCGCGATGCCGCCGGCCGCGACGAGCGGCATCGGCACCTTCGCCGCGATCGTCTGCAGCAGCGGCAGCAGCCCGTCCACCGGGAGGTCCGGCCGGTCGGCGAAAGACCCGCGATGCCCGCCCGCCTCCGCGCCCTGCACAACGAGCGCATCCGCCCCCGCGCCCGCCGCCTCGGAGGCCTCGTCGACGGCGGTCACCGTGACCCACACCTCCGAGCCGGCGCCCTGCAGGCGCTCGATCACGTCCGGCGGCGGGCAGCCGAAGGTGAACGACACCACGGGCACCGCCTCGCGCGCCAGCAGGTCGACCTTCGCCCCCCAGTCGTCGTCGTCCCGCACCGGCTCGCCCAGCTCGGCGCCGACCCCGCCCGCCCACGCCCGCAGGCGCTCCAGATACCGCTCGAGCGACTCGCGCTCCGGCGCGGCGTCGCCCGGCACGAACACGTTGACCCCCACCGGCCCGCTCGTCAGCCGGCGAGCCTCCGCGAGCTGCTCGCGCGTCCGCGCGGCCGACAGGTACCCCGAGGCGAGGAAGCCGAGCCCGCCGGCCCCCGCCACCGCGGCGGCCAGCGCGGGCGTCGACGGTCCGCCAGCCATGGGAGCCAGCACGATCGGGACGTCGAGCCGCTCCAGGACCATCGGCACGCCGCGGCCTCAGCCGCCGAGCAGCCGCTTCATCGGGGCGCCGAAGGAGCCGCGTTCCATGGTCAAGCCATGCTATTCGGGCCGCGCCCGTCGGCACCGGCGGCGTGCGCTCCGAAGGCGAGAAAGGCCCGCACAGCGGGCCTTTCTTCATGGGCGATGGTGGACTCGAACCACCGACCTCTTCCTTATCAGAGAGGCCAGGAGCGTCCCGGTAGTCCTGCGGAGGGTCAGCTTCGGCTCTGGGATCGGGACCCCGGGGGCTGACACGGACTCGCTGGGCCGGCGATCCGGCCCATATCCGGCCGGCGGCTGAGCACCGTCGTCGAAGTCCTGCGTAGTGGTGCTGAACCGCCGTTCCGAGTTCGTGACTTCTGTCTGGTCACCGGGGCGGTCACGATCGCAGCCCGCCATCGTCCGGGCATGCGGGCACACGACACCGGCGAGAAGCGACCCGGACGCGGCGCGGGGGCGACTGCCGACCGCTGTGCCCGCGGCCGAGCCGCGAGCCCCTCTTCGACCCTCGGCAGGGACCTCGGACTGCGATCCCTGCCGGCGGCCGCCCCGGATTCGGCCGTCTCGCCGGCGGTCCACATCTCCGCCGGTTGTCAACAGTTCCGCGCTAGCGGTGTTACAGGCGCTTGGCTTCCTTCTCCGCGGCCTTGAGGGCGGAGATGAGGTCGGGCACGTTGGCCGCGCCGACCAACTGCTTGATGATCTTGGTCGCCGCAGGGGATGCGGCCTGCGCCGCTGGGGCGGAGGACGCTGGCGGTTGCGGGGCGGATGTGGGCGCAGCACGTCTCACGGGCAGCCCGAGCAGCCACCGCGCGTCCACGTCGAGAACACGGCAGAGCTCGGCGATGTCGTCGCCGCGCGGCACCGTCGCGCCGCGCTCCCAGTTCGATACCGACTGGGGGTTCGTACGGAGCGCGGCGGCCAGCTGCGGCTGAGTGAGCTGCTTGCGCTTCCGCGCTTCGGCGACCCGCTGCTTGAACGGGACTACAAACGAGTTGCTAGGCGGTCGCCCAGGCATGTCCGAACTCGTTTGTACTCTACGGCAATGTCAGGCGCCACCTCACAACTAGTTTCTAGGCGCAAGTGGCACCAAGCGGCGTCGGCCGGGAAACGCCGCGCAGGCCGACACCTCGCACCGGCGGGCGTCTAGTGGATGTCTACCTTCCAACTGTCCGCTGGCCGCACAGGGAACTCCTCGCCGTTCCTGGTGGTGCCGGTGCCGAGCGCCTCGCCGCCGAGGTGCGGCGCTCGTTCCTCCGAGACCCGCTGGCTCCGTTCCCCGACCTGAAGTCGCTGTGCCGGGCGGGCCGCTTCAAGGTGATCGAGCGCAGCCTCGGAGGGGCCGAAGGTCACGGCGAGGCGATGCTTCTTCCTCAGCCGGGCAACCGGTTTCACATCTGGGTCGACGCTGAGCCGCGCGGCGGCTGGAACGGCGTGCCAGGAGGCGTGCGCGACGACTTGCGCCGGCACCGGCTTCGGTTCCGGGTCGCTCACGAGATGGCGCACTCTTTCTTCTACTCGCGCGGTCGAGGCGAGCCTCGACGGCTCGTCCCGGACAGCGACACACAAGAGCACTTCGCCGACACATTCGCCAGGAGCCTGCTCCTGGCGCCGGCCGCGGCGAGTCTCGCGTCCCCAACCGCAGCAGGTGCTCTCACGCTCCAGCGGACATATGACGTGTCCCTCGAAATCGCGTTGAGGTCGCTCCTCCTGCAGCACCCAACGTGCGTCGGCGCGCTGCTCTACTGGCCCCCGCGATCCGACATCACAGGGGCCACCGCGAAGGTGCAATGGAGCAGCCCAGGCTCAGATGGACCTCTGGCACGGATCCGCCACAGCCTGGACGCTATGTGGTCCGGAACCCGCAGCCGACCAACGCTCGCACCGGACATCGAGCTTCTACCCGCCCGACGTCAGGCCATCTGGGTGGCGGAACTTACCCGCCGGGCTTCGGCGCGCGCCGGGCGCGACGATCACGCTCTTGCTTCAGCCGCCTGAAGTGGCTTCGGAGCGAGTCGGCGGACTCATATGAACCGCGCGAGGCTTGCGCCGCGTCGAGGGCGAGGAGTTCCTCAACCTCCTCGTCGACCTCGTCGTGATCGGAGACCTCGACCGCCGCGAGGCGTTGCGGAGCACGCTCCGGGACACCGCCGAGCTCGTGCTCATAGTCCGACCACAGCACGTTCATGCGCTTCGAGAGCCGCGCCAACACCCACTTCACCTCGCGTGACGTCACGTCCGCGTGCACGAACACCCACAGCGACCACAGCGCGCGGTGGTCGTCGTAGATCTCGCGCCCACGCCGCGAGTAGTCGACCAGCTGCGCGATGCCTTCTCCGTGGTCGACGAGGACTTCCGCCTGCTTGAGGCGCATCTTCGGGCTAGGCAGCCACAGGACGACCTTCCAGCCGTCGCTCAGCCCCGCGAATGCGGCTGCGTCCTGCTCCAGCTCTCTACGCGTCTCGGGGTCCTTGAAGCGTTCGTACAGCTCCTGCGCCGCAGCGGCGCCTCTGATGTTCGCTGCGCGCTTGAACAGGCGCCTCTCGATGAGGTCGCGCGCGAGCACCGCGACGCCGTGGCGCCGGCCCGACGGGGACCGGTCAGCGTTGAACTCGCGCAGGTACTCGAGAAGCCCGTCATCTCCTCGCCCGAGGAATAGGTCCTCGAGTCGATACCGGATCGCTGCATCGATCGCTGCGGGGCCCTCCTTGTCCTGCGCTTTCACCCGCTCCTTCAGCTCGGGCAGGCCGACCGATGGTCCTTCTGTGACTGCGCCGTCTGGGCCAAGGACCTCGGCCGCTTCCTCGACCCAGAACTCGTCTCGGACCAGCTCCAGCACTTTCCCCACCATCGCGTCCGCGGCGAGCTTCGCGTGATGTGAGAGCACCCGCTCCTGCAACTCGTAACGGTAGCGCAGGTGCTTCAGGAGCTCCGAGACGATGTCGACGCGCTCGCGCCCGCTGCGGTGGATGTTGAGGGCCATCCTCCGCGGGAATAGTTGGCCTTCGCGATTGGGCGTGACGTAGAAGCCGGTCATATACCGGTGGCCGAGACTGATCGGCAGACCCGTGAACACGTGATCTCGCTGGAGGTAGTCGATGAGGTCCGCGCAGATCGTATTGCCGACGAGATCTTCGACAAACGGATACTCCAGCGCCTCGTGCTTCCTTCGCCCGCGTTCCTTCGAGAGGATGAGAGGCCGCAACTCCCTGAGCAGGCGGCCCTTGACCAGGTCGCCGACACGCAGCTCGCCCGGCGGAACCTCCTGCTCGGCGACCTGCTCCCACAGACGCGTGAAGCGATCCGTGTTCTCGTCGTGGGGCTCCAGTATGAGGAGGTCGTCCTCGACCGAGTGGCCAAACGGGACATGGCAAAGGTCATGGAGGAGCGCGCCAAGGCGTGCGAGCACGATCGCCTCGCCGACCCACTTGAAGTACGTGCGCAGCGGTTCGAGGCCGTCCCCGTCGGCGCCTCCGCCGCTGCCGACTACACCTATCCCGAGCTTCTCACGCCACTGCTCGAACAGGTCCGGCCGCCCGTGACGCCCGACCCGCTGATTGAGCGAAACATCGAGCAGGTCCTGAACGACGCGCAGTGCGCCGAGCGAGTGCGAAAAGCGGTTGTGCGTCGCAGCCGGATAGACGAGGTGGGTCATCCCGAGCTGGCGAACCCGACGCAGACGCTGCATGGCCGGGCTGTCCACGATGGCCTGCTCGAGACGCGTTAGGTAGACGTCTCCGTGGATCGGGTCGGTGATGATCTTGCCGGGCTCGAGCACCTCGCGCGGCAGGCGCCACGGCTTGGCGGTCCGCATCTCTTCGGGAAGTCCCCATTCAGGCATACGGGTTCCGTCCACCACTCATGCGGAGCCGAACCGTACGGGAATGCCCGGGGAGCGGACGCGGTGCAAGGCACGTTGCGCTCCGAAATCAGCTGGGGCGCTCGGGCACCACGGCGCGGAGGGTCGCGAGCGCGTCCTCGAGGGACGCGACGATTCGGCCGCCGCTCTCAGCGATGAAGTACACGACTTGGAGGTTCACAACCGCCGCCTCATTGTCACCTGCAAGCCGAAGGTCGCTGCGAATGCCGACGACCGGCCGGTGGTACGCAGCCGCGTAACCGATCTCGGACGCCGTCCCACTGTCGACATCGGAGCCGTCGAGCACCGCCAGCACGGCGGTGCAGGCCCGAATCAGCCGCGCATTTCGCTCCCCGATCGCACCGTTCGCTCGCTCGAACGCTCGGTGCCGCTCCACTCCGGGCGCTAGCGCGTCGGCAGCCTTGAGCATGGCGGCCGCGTCAGGGTCTTCCCATGGGTTCAGAGGCGCGAAGCCGGCGGACTGCAACGCGGGAAGGAGGATCGTGTCGAGGTAGTGCCGACCGGGCGCGGAGAACCCAAGTGGGCCTGCGACGTAGACCTCGCGCGAGGGCATCGCGTGCTTACGGCGTAGCGGAACCGGTCGGCACGAGGTGAACGTCGACCTCCAGCGCGCGCAGCACGGCCCCAAGGGTCGCCGTCGTGGGGTTCGCCTGTCCGCGCTCGATACGACTGATCTCCGCCTGATCGATGCCCGAGCGCTCCCCCAGCTCCTTTTGGGTCAAGTGCTGGGCGCGCCGATGTTCCGCGATTTGCCGGGCGAGTGAGAAGTGGAGGCGGAACGCGTCTAGCTCGGTGACGGCCTCGGGGCCCTCGGCGCGGGCCTCGGCCTGCAGTTCCTTGTAGAAGTCCTCGAACGACGTGCGCATCGGTCTCAGGGCCACTATGGCGTATCCCCCATATCGGCACAACCGCCGCGTTGCTAGAGGCCCGCCCGCCTTCGGAAGTCGACCGGCACGCGGACGCGGCGGCCTTCGAGGCGAAGGTTCGGCTCGCGAAGCGTGCTGGCGATCTTCCCTCCCTCGCTGCTGGTCGTGAGACGCTCGCGACGTTTCGCCGAGGAGTGGTGGGACGTCTACGCGAAGTCGAACCTCGAGACGGCGACGCTGAAGACGTATGCGAGTGGGTGGAACCGGCACGCGCTCCCGCGGCTCGGGCACGTCCGACTTCGCGACCTCTCGCCGGCCGTCGTTGCCCGCTTCCGGCACGAGCTCGAGGAGGCCGGGGTGGGCGTCGCGAGCGTGCGCATGACGATGACGATGCTCCAGTCGATGCTGCGGGTCGCCGTCGAGTGGCAGCGCATCCCGGCGAACCCGGTCGAGGCCACGCGGAAGCCGAGCGCGAAGACGCGGCGAGCGGTGCGACCAGTCCGCCCGAGACGGTTGAGGAGCTGCGCTCCTGGCTGGTCGCGAACCGTTCGGCACGCAACGCCGTGCTCGTGAGCGTTCTCGCGTACGCCGGCGTCCGGCCGCAAGAGGCGCTCGCGCTCCGCTGGCGGCCCTACGCGAGCGGACAGTGTTGATCGAGGACGCCGTCGCCTACGGCAAGCTCAAGGGGCAGAAACCGGCCGGCCTCCGCGGACCGTCGGGCTCCTCACGTCGCTCCTCCAGGACCTCGCCAGTGGCGGCTCGCCTCGGGTCGACCTGACGACGATGCGTTCGTCTTCCCAGCGGCGGTCGGCGGCGTGTGGCAGCTGCATGACTGGCACAACTGGCGGCGGCGGGTGTTCGCTCCAGCGGCGGCCGCGGTCGGACTCGACGGCGCCGTCCCGTACGACCTCCGCCACTCCTTCGCCTCGCTGCTAATCCACGAGGGCCGGCTCTCCGTCGTCGAGATCGCACAGCAGCTCGGCCACAGCCCGACCATGACCCTGAACACCTATGGCCACGTCATCGTGGAGCTCGCTGAGGCTGAGAAGGTGTCGGCCGAGGATCTCATCCGCGAGGCCCGCGAGAAGATCCGGCCCATCTCCGGCCCACAATCGAAAGAGGGCGTCTCCGCGGAGACGTCCCAACCAGCAGAAAACCCCGCGGAGCGGGGCTTTCCGGCACTCGCCTGTTATGGGCGATGGTGGACTCGAACCACCGACCTCTTCCTTATCAGAGAAG
Organism: Solirubrobacteraceae bacterium; assembly: GCA_035940955.1. Classification (GTDB taxonomy): domain Bacteria; phylum Actinomycetota; class Thermoleophilia; order Solirubrobacterales; family Solirubrobacteraceae; genus CADCVT01. Next base: position 47,370 of record DASZEJ010000113.1, on the reverse strand, counting down.
CGCTCTAACCGACTGAGCTAATCGCCCTGGCGGGACGGGAGTGTAGCGGCGGGGCGGGGGCTGAGACGGGCCGCGAGCGCCGCTGCCTCCTCGATCGTCGACAGGTCGAGCTCGACTCTGTAGCCCCCTCGGGCGGGGCGGACGCGGACCTCGGTTCCGAGGGCTTCTCCGAGGGTTTCCGCGATGGCGGCGACCGCTGCCTCCTGGTCCGGGTGCAGCCCGTTGGGCGCGCCGCGCGCGGGCTTGCGGCCGGGCGCGGCGGTGGTGCCGTTGGCGTTGCGCGCGCGGGCCTCCAGCGTCCGGACCGACCAGCCTTCATCCGCCGCGGCGCGGGCGAGGCGGCGGCGGGTCGCGTGGTCGTCGGCGAGCAGCAGCGCGCGGCCGTGGCCCTCGCTCAGCTCGCGGGACTCGAGGAGCGCGAGGGCCTCTTCCGGCAGGTCGAGCAGGCGCAGGAGGTTCGACACCGCGACGCGGCTGCGGCCGACCCGCAGGCCGACGTCCTCGCGCGTGAGCCCCAGCTCCTCGACGAGCGCCGCGCACGCGCGCGCCTCCTCGACGGGGTTGAGGTCCTCGCGCGCCATGTTCTCGACGAGCGCCAGCTCGAGCGAAGCGGCGTCGTCGCGGTCGCGCACGAGGGCCGGGACGCGCTCCAGGCCCGCGAGGCGCGCGGCGCGCCACCGGCGCTCCCCCGCGACCAGCTCGTAGGTCCCGCCGGCGAGCGGCCGCACGAGCACCGGCTGCAGCACGCCGTTCGCCGCGATCGAGTCGGCGAGCGACTGGAGCGAGCCCTCGTCGAACGACCGCCGCGGCTGGTGCGGGTTCGGCGCGATCAGCTCGACCGGCAGCTCACGCAGCTCGTCGGCGTCCGACGGCTCGGACACGGACAGGATCGCGGCCAGCCCCCGGCCCATCCCGCGCTCAGCCACGGGAGGCCACCTCCTTGGCCAGCTCGAAGTACGCGTCGGCGCCGGCGCAGTGCGGATCGTGGTGGATGACCGGCCGACCGAAGCTCGGCGCCTCGCCGATCCGCACGTTCCGCGGGATCACCGTGTCGAAGACCAGCGACGGGAAGTGCTCGCGCACCTCGCGCTCGACGTCGCGCCCCAGGCGGGTGCGGGCGTCGTGCATCGTGAGGAGCATCCCGGCGACGGTCAGCCGCGGGTTCAGCTCGCGCTGGATGAGCGCGAGCGTGTCGAGGAGGCCCGCCAGCCCCTCGAGGGCGAAGTACTCGGTCTGGACCGGGACGATGACGCGGTCGGCGGCCACCAGCGCGTTGACGGTGAGCGGGCCGAGTGACGGCGGGCAGTCGAGCAGGGTGTAGGCAAAGGAGTCGCGCACGCCCTTAAGAGCCTCGCGGAGCCGAAGTTCGCTCCCCTCCGTGCGAGGAAGTTCGACGTTCGCCCCCGCGAGGTCGGGATGCGAGGGCAGGAGCCGCAGGCGCTCGATCCCGGTGTCGCGCAGCGCGTCGGCGGCGTCGGCGGTGCCGGCGAGCACGTCGTAGACGTTCGGGTGACCGTCCTTCGGGGCGCCGAGGCCGACGGTCGCGTTGGCCTGGGGGTCGATGTCCACGAGGAGCGTCGGATAGCCGGCCTCCGCGATGCACGCGGCGACGTTGACCGCGGTCGTCGTCTTGCCGACGCCGCCCTTCTGGTTCGCGATCGCGTAGACGGTGCCCATCGCGCGCCACGGTACCGGCGGCGACGGTCGGAGCCGGGCATGGTTCGGGGCCGAACCGTCGTCCTCGACTTCAGGTCGAGCGTCCGAGCGGGCGTTTGCGGGCCATTCCCGCGCGCCGCGGGAATCGCGCGGGCGTCTCCGTCACCTTCGAGTAGACGTAGAGGTGCCGATGCTCGGCCCCCGCGAACGGCACCACGCGCCGCACCTCCCGGACCTCGAGGCCGAGCACCGCCGCAGCGGCCTCGCCGTCCGCCTCCTCGCCGGCGTCGCGACCACCCTTCCACGCCACCAGCGATCCCCCGACCAGGAGCAGCGGGGCCGCGTACTCCGCGAGGACGGCCAGCGGGGCGACCGCTCGCGCCGTCACGAGGTCGCACGACGCACTCCACTCCTCGGCCCGCCGGCAGACGACCTCGACGTTCGGCAGCCCGGCGACCTCGACAGCGCGCTCGAGGAACGCGCACTTGCGCCCCACGCTCTCGACCAAGAACACGCGGGCCGCAGGCAGCGCCACGGCGAGGGCCAGCCCCGGGAACCCCGCGCCGGAGCCCACATCCGCGATCGTCCGCGCACGCCGCACGACATCGAGCTCCAGGCCCACCAGCGAATCCGCGACGTGCACGTCGACGGCGCGTTCAGGCGCCCGAACGGTCGTCGGCGCCGTCGCGTCGCGTCCGATCAGGTCGAGGATCCGCGCGACGGCGGCGACGGCCGGCGCCTTGAGGCCGTACCTCACCGCGAGCTCCTCGAGCCGCGCCCCAACGTCGCGCCCCCGCTCGGCACCGGTCACTGCGCCCGCCGCGCCCGCACCGACGCGATGTAGTCCGCATACCGCTCGCGCATCGCGTCCAACCGCGCCGCGGCATGCGCGTCGACCTCTGGCGTGATCGCCTCCTCCAGGATCGGCAGCACGTCCTCCACGAGCGCCCGGCCGCGGGCCATCCACTGGTAGTACGACCGGCCGCCGTGGTGGTACGGGCCGTACAGCCGCGAGCGCGGGAACCGGTCGACGAGCCAGTGGAACAGCGCCTCGTGCCGCGTGTGCATCCGCAGCGTGATCTGCGGCTGCTTGCCGTCGCCGCCGAAGCTGCCCTCCCCGATGAGCAGCCCTGCGACCAGCCCTTGCTCGAACTCCGACAGCGGCGCCATCGGCCGCAAGTGTTTCACCGGCGAGAAAAACGTGAAACGTCGGCGCTACTCGCCGGACGCCGGCGTGACGACGAGATGCCGGTGCGGCTCGTCGCCCTCGCTGTGCGTCTCGACGTCCCCGCGGTCGCGCAGGTACTCGTGGACGACGCGCCGCTCGCTGGACGTCATCGCGTCCAGCGCCACGGGACGGCCGGAGCGGATCGCGCTGTCGGCGGCCTCGTCCGCCTGGCGCTCGAGCACCTGCGCCCGCCGCTCGCGGTAGCCCGCGGCGTCCACGACGACCCGCCGGCGCGCGTCTCCGTCGCCGCCCGCCACTCGCTGGGCGAGGTGCTGCACCGCCTCGATCGTCGAGCCGTGGCGGCCGATGAACAGCCCGAGGTCCTCCCCGTCGAGCCGGCCCGTCAGCGTCTGGCCGTCGTCGAGGATCTCCACCTCGGCGTCGAGGTCGAGGGCGTCGACGATGAGCTCCAGGAGATCGCGCAGCGCCTGGGCCTCGGCCGTCTCGTCGGCCATCAGCGACGCCTCCCGGTCTTCTTCTTCTTGCGACGGGGAGGCGGGGGCGGCGCCGACCGGCGCGTCGGTTTCGACCCGTTCCCGCCGGACTTCGACCCCGTTGCCGTGCGCTCGCGGCCGCCCGAGGGCTGCGGTCCGCCGCCGTCCTTGCCGCGGCCACCGCCTCCGCCTCCGCCGCGGCCGCCTCCACCGCCCATCGCGGGGAGCTCCGGCGGGCGCACCGGCCCCACCGTCCGGCGGACGATGAACTGCTGCACGATCGTCCAGACGTTCGTCGTGATCCAGTACACCAGCAGGCCCGCGGGGAACGAAATGATGAACGGGATGAAGACGAACGGCAGCGCCATGAAGATGTAGCGCTGGCGGGGGTCGGCGGACACCGACATGAGCAGCGACGAGGCGAGCTGGGAGCCGACGTACAGGACGATCAGCGCGGCCAGCACGCCCCCCGTCGCGGCGTCGGTGATGTCCGGGATGAAGAGGAACTCGGACGCCGAGGACGCGCCGCACGGCTTCGGGTTCGCCGTGTTGAGCGGGTTGATGTCCGGGCACACCTCGTGCCGCAGGTCCTGACGCAGCAGGTAGAAGAGCGAGATGAAGACCGGCAGCTGAGCCAGGAGCGGCAGGCACGAGGCGAACGGATTCACCTTGTGCTCCTGGTAGAGCTTCATCATCTCCTGGTTGAGCCGCTGGCGATCGTCCTTGTACTTCGCCTGCAGCTCCTTCATCTGGGGCGCGATCCGCTGCATCTCCTGCATCGACCGGACCTGCTTGAGCGTCAGCGGGAGCAGGAGCGCCCGGATCGTGACGGTGAGCGCGATGATCGAGGTGCCCCAGCCCAGGCTCGCGCTGTCGTGGAAGAACACCAGGACCTTCTCGAACAGGTCGATCAGGGGCTGGATGACGGGGACGTCGGCGAGGAAGAAGGGCATGGCGGATGAGGTCAGCGGCGGAACAGGCGCTGCGCCTCGATCGGGTCGAAGCCTCCGTGGCTCCAGGGGTTGCAGCGCAGCAGCCGCCAGCCCGCCAGGACCAGCCCGCGCAGTATGCCGTACTCCCGCACGGCCCGTACGGCGTACTCCGAGCACGTCGGCTCGTACTTGCACCGGCGCGGCAGGGCTGGCGAGATCACCCGCTGGTAGGCGAGGATCGGCGCGAGCACGATCTGGCGCGCCACCCTCATCCGGGCTCCTTCGCCGACGCCTTCGCGACCAGCTCTCCGAGCGCGCCGCGGATGCCGGCCAGGCCCTCGCGATCGGCCAGCTCGCGCGCCTCCGGCCGGGCGACCACGACGATGTCGTGGCGCGCGGGCAGCCGGTCGGCCTCGGCGGCGAACGCCTCGCGGAGCAGGCGCTTGACCCTGTTCCGGTCGACGGCGCCGCCGACCTTGCGCGAGACCGAGAGCCCGACGCGCGGTCCCTCGCCCTCGGCCGCGTCGCCCGTGCGCGGGAACGCGTAGAGCACGAGATGCCGGTTGCCGTGCGAGCGACCGTGCCGGTACACGCGCTCGAACTCCGCGCTGCGCGAGAGGCGGCCCCGCTTGGGTGGCACGGCGGCCCTCAGACGGCGAGGCGCTTGCGGCCCTTGGAGCGGCGCCGCTTGAGCGTCAGGCGGCCGCCCCGGGTCTGCATCCGGGCGCGGAAGCCGTGGGTCCGAGCGCGCTTGCGCTTCTTGGGCTGGTAGGTGCGCTTCATCGCGCGCAGCAGGATAGTGACTCGCGCCGTGGGCGCCGTGGCGGGGCCTGTGCACAGCCTGTGCGCAACCTCGCGCCGGGCCGTTCGCGCAGGCTCCACGAAACATTCGCGTTTTGCGGCGTGACCCTTCTGCGGCGGCGGCGAGCCGGTGATACCGTCGCCTCCGCCGGGGCCTCCGCGGCCCCCGACCAGATCGCCGTCCACCACGATCCCTCGGAGGAGGGGAGCACACGCCTGCCTTGACCCACGACGCCGCCGACACGTGGACACGCGTGCAGGCCGAGTTGCGTCGCACGGTCGACCGGGCGACGTACGACCTCTGGCTCGCGCCGCTGCGGCTGCGCAGCTTCGACGGGGACACGCTGGTGCTCGAGGCGCCCGACGACCGCCGGCGCTGGGTCGCCGACCGGTTCGCTCGCGTCCTGCGGTCGTGCGCGACTGCCGTGCTCGGCCCGGGCGCCGCGGTCGACGTGGTCGCGTCCTCGCAGGCGGCCGCCCCGACCGACGACCAGGCCGCGACCGTCCTTGAGCAGCGCGGCCGGCCCGAGCTGAACCCGAAGCTCACCTTCGACCAGTTCGTCATCGGCGACTCGAACCGCCTCGCCCACGCCGCGGCGCTGGCGGTCGCCGAGCTGCCCGGCACCGCGTACAACCCGCTCTTCGTCTACGGGCCGCCGGGCGTCGGCAAGACGCACCTGCTCCAGTCGATCGCCAACTATCTCGTCGCGTACGAGCCGTCGATGCGCGTGCGGTACACGACCGCGGAGCGGTTCACCAACGAGTTCCTCGCCGCCATCCAGACGCGCGACGTCGAGCGCTTCAAGGGCTCGTGGCGCGGCAACGACGTCCTCCTCATCGACGACGTCCAGTTCCTCGAGAGCAAGGCGAAGACCGAGGAGGAGTTCTTCCACACGTTCAACGCGCTCTACGACGCCGGCGCGCAGCTCGTCCTGAGCTCCGACAGCCCGCCCCGCGACCTCGCCGCCCTCGAGGACCGCCTGCGCGAGCGCTTCGAGGCGGGCCTGGTGACCGACATCGCGGCGCCCAGCCACGCGATGCGCGTGGCGATCCTTCGCAAGCGCGCCCACCACGACGGGATCGACCTGCCGGACGACGCCGTGCTCGACGCGATCGCCGGGCGGATGCTCGACAACGTCCGCGCGCTCGAGGGCGCGCTGATCCGCGTCGTCGCCTACGCGTCGCTGACCCGCCGCCCGCTCGACGCCGCGTTGGCCGACGAGGTGCTGTCGAACCTCTACCCCTCCGCCCCGCGGCCTGGCACCCGACCTCCCGCCCCGACGATCGAGCGCATCCAGGACGCCGTGTGCGAGCACTTCGGCCTCACGCGCGAGGAGCTGCTCTCGACGAGCCGCGCCACACGGGTCGCCTGGCCCCGCCAGCTCGCCATGTTCCTCGCGCGCGAGCACACGCAGGCGAGCCTGCCCTCGATCGGGGCGGCCTTCGGCGGGCGCAACCACACCACCGTCCTGCACGCCGTCAAGCGGACCGAGCAGCGCATGGCCGCCGACCGCGACGCCTACGACGCCGCCCATGCCGTGATCGCCACCCTCCGTGCCGACGGGCGCGACTGACACACTGCCCACAGGACGGGAGGGCCCGCCGCGCGTCCCCAACCCGCAAGCTCCGGCCTTCTCGGCCGTCATGCACAAGTTGACAGCCCCTATGACTCCTTCAATCTCCTCGAGGTCTTCATCGTGAAGTTGCAGGCATCGGCGCCCGAGCTGCTGGCTCAGCTTCAGACCGCAGCGCGCGTCGCCTCCACCCGCAGCGCGGTCCAGGCGCTCTCGGGCGTGCAGCTCGTGGCCGAGAACGGGACGGTCGAGCTGCGCGCCACCGACATGGAGGTCGGCCTCCGCGTCCCGCTGCGCGCGGACGTCGGCCGCGAGGGCACCGCCGTCCTCCCCGCCCGCCTGACGCTCGACGTCGCGCGGGCGCTGCCGTCCGACAACGTCACCATCGAGCTGCGCGCCGCCCAGCAGGACGTCGAGATCGTGTCCGGCTCGGCGACGTTCCACATCCGCACGCTCCGCGCCGAGGACTTTCCCCCGTTCCCCGACGCCGCCGGCGACGCGGTCGTGACCGTCCCCGCGCAGGCCTTCGTCGAGACGATCGGCAAGGTCGCCCGCTCAGCCTCGCGCGACGAGACGCGGCCGATCCTCACCGGCATCCTCGTGTCGGCCTCCGGGCAGGAGCTGCGGATGGTCGCGACCGACTCGTACCGGCTGTCGGTGAAGGAGACCCCGCTCGACGCGCCGCTCGACGGCGCCTTCGAGGCGAACGTGCCGGCGCGGGCGCTGCAGGAGCTGGCGCGGCTCGCGCAGCAGGCCGGCGCCGAGACCCTCCAGGCGGCGCGGCGCGCGAACCAGATCGTGTTCGACGTCGGCGGGATGGTCCTGACCTCGCGGCTCATCGAGGGTCAGTTCCCGAACTACCGCCAGCTGCTGCCCGAGACGTACGAGCACGAGCTGCGCCTGGCCACCGGCGAGCTGACCGACGTGGTGCGCCGCATCTCGCTGCTGGCGCAGAAGAACGCGCCGCTGCGGCTGAGCTTCAGCGAGGGCGAGCTGCGCGTGTCCGCGCAGACGCCCGACGTCGGCGAGGCGATGGAGACGCTGCCGGTGCCGTTCGGCGGCGAACCGTTCGAGATCGGCTTCAACCCGGAGTTCCTGCGCGACGGGCTCGAGTCGGTCGACGCGGACGACCTGGTCCTGAAGCTGATCAGCCCGCTGCGCCCGGGCCTCATCGAGTCCGGCGACGGCAGCGGGTTCCTGTACCTGATCATGCCGATCCGCCTGAACGTGTAGGAGGGCGGGGCGGCGGGATGGTCGTGACCTCGCCCTCCGTCGAGCGGCTGCGCGTGAAGGGCTGGCGCAGCTACGCCGCGGCGGAGGTGCGGCTGGGCCCGGGATTGACCGTCGTGCACGGGCCGAACGGCGCCGGCAAGACGAACCTGCTCGAGGCGCTCTACTTCGGCCTGACCGGCCGTTCGTGCCGGACCGGCAACGAGCGCGAGGTCGTCGCGTTCGGCGCGCAGGCGGCGCGCGTGGAGGTCGACACGCGCGACCGCGACGGCGGCCACGAGCTGGCGGTGGGCTTCCAGCCGGGGGAGGCCAAGCGCTTCCGCGTCGACGGCGCGCCCGTCGAGCGGCTGACCGATGTCGCCGCGCGCCCGCTGGTGAGCGTCTTCCTCCCCGACCGCCTCGAGCTGGTCAAGGGACCGCCGGCGCTGCGGCGCGCGCACGTCGACCAGGTCGTCGCGGCGCTGTGGCCGGCGCGGGTCGCGACGCGGCGGGCGTACTCGCAGGCGCTCGCGCAGCGCAACGCGCTGCTGGCGCGGGTGCGCCGCGGGATGGCGTCGCGCTCGTCGCTGGGCGCGTGGGACCGCGAGCTGGCCCGCCACGGGGTCGCGCTGCGCGCGGACCGCAGCGCTGCCGTCGCGACGCTGGTCGAGCCGTTCGCGGCCGCCGCGGCCGACCTCGGCCTGACGGGGCCGGCGCGGCTGGAGGAGCGCCCGCGCGCCCGCGCGCAGACCGCCGAGGAGCTGGCCGCCGAGCTCGGCGAGCGGATCGACGCGGACCTCGAGCGCGGGTTCACCGGGCACGGCCCGCACCGCGACGACCTCGTGCTGCTGCGCGACGACCGCGAGCTGCGCGCGTACGGGTCGCAGGGCGAGCAGCGGCTCGCGCTGCTGGCCCTGCTGCTGGCCGAGCGCGAGGCGCTCGCCGCGGCGCGCGGCGGCCCCCCGCTGCTGCTGCTCGACGACGTGATGAGCGAGCTCGACGCGTCGCGGCGCGAGCTGCTGCTCGAGCGGGTGACCGCCGGCGGCCAGGCGCTCGTCACGACCACCGACCTCGCGCACGTCCCCGGCGCCGCGGGCGGCGGCGTCACGCGGGTCGCCGTGCGGGAGGGGACCGTGCTGCAGGAGGCGGCCGCGGCGTGAGCGCGCCCGGCCGCACCCCCGCGGGCCGCGCCGCCCCGCGCGACCCGCGCCCGCCCCGCCGCCGCGCCCCCGTCCCGGTCGCCGGCGCGGTCGAGCAGCTCGCCGCCCGGCTCGAGCCGCGGACCCCGCTCGCGGCGGTCCAGCGGGTGTGGGAGGACGCGGTCGGCGACGTGTTCGCGCCGCACACCAGGCCGGTCGCCGAGCGCGGCGGTGTGGTCACCGTCGAGTGCAGCGGGGCGACGTGGGCGCAGGAGATGACGCTGCTGTCCGCGGAGGTCCTGAAGGCGCTCAACGCGCGCCTCGACGGCGTGCGCGTGACCGAGCTGCGGTGCTCCGCGGCGCGGCGCCGGCGGACGCGCTGACCCACGCGTCTTTTTCCGCGATTTTGCAGCGCTTTCGCGCGCGTGCGCGCGCGGGTCTGACTGGGGCCGTGTGGTATTCTTCCGTCAACCGACATTCACCTCCGCCCACCGTTGGAGCGGAGCGTTCAGTCGCCCTGGGCCAGCACCCGGTCCGGGGCGTTCGCGTGTCTTAGGAGGATCGGTTGGCAGCAGGCGGCGACAACGACGGGCGGACCTACGACGCCCAGGACATCACGGTTCTCGAAGGTCTCGAGGCGGTCCGAAAGCGTCCCGGCATGTACATCGGGTCCACCGGCGTGCGCGGCCTGCACCACCTCGTCTGGGAGGTCGTGGACAACTCGGTCGACGAGGCGCTCGCCGGCCACGCCGAGACCGTCGAGGTCACGATCCACCCCGACAACTCGGTCACCGTGGTCGACGACGGGCGCGGCATCCCGGTCGCGATGCACGAGAAGGAGAAGCGGCCGGCGGTCGAGGTCGTCCTCACCGTCCTGCACGCCGGCGGCAAGTTCGGCGACGGCGGCGGCTACAAGGTCTCCGGCGGCCTGCACGGCGTGGGCGTCTCGGTCGTCAACGCGCTCTCCGAGCACCTGAGGGTCGAGGTCCGCCGCGACGGCTACACGTGGACGCAGGAGTACATGCGCGGCGCGCCGGTGCACGACCTCAAGAGGGGCGCGCCGACGAAGGAGACCGGCACGACGATCACCTTCGTGCCCGACGCGGAGGTCTTCGAGGACGTCGAGTACGTGTGGGAGACGCTCGAGCAGCGCCTGCGGGAGACCGCGTTCCTCACCCGCGGCCTGCGCATCGTCCTCATCGACGAGCGCGGCGAGCGCAAGCAGGTCGAGTTCCAGTACGAGGGCGGCATCGAGGACTTCGTCGCCTACCTCAACACCGGCAAGGAGACGATCGGCCGCAAGGTCATCTTCTTCGACGGCGAGAGCGACGAGGGCCAGGTCGAGGTCGCGATGCAGTGGAACACGACCTACCAGGAGGCGACGAACAGCTTCGCCAACAACATCAACACGCACGAGGGCGGCTCGCACCTCTCGGGCTTCAAGTCCGCGCTCACCCGCGTGATCAACAGCTACGCGCGCAAGGAGGCGCTGCTCAAGGAGAAGGACGACAACCTCTCCGGCGACGACGTGCGCGAGGGCCTGACCGCCGTCATCAGCGTGAAGCTGAGCGACCCGCAGTTCGAGGGCCAGACGAAGACGAAGCTCGGCAACCCGGGCATGGAGGGCTTCGTCAACTCCGTGGTCCAGGCCGGCCTCAGCCAGTTCTTCGAGGAGAACCCGCAGGAGGCCAAGGCGATCGTCCGCAAGGCGGTCCAGGCCGCGCAGGCGCGCCTCGCCGCGCGCAAGGCGCGCGAGATGAGCCGCAAGGGCGCCCTCCAGAACAACAACCTGCCGGGCAAGCTCGCCGACTGCGTCGAGAAGAACCCGGAGATCTGCGAGCTGTTCGTCGTCGAGGGCGACTCGGCGGGCGGCTCGGCCAAGCAGGGGCGCGACCGCAACACGCAGGCCGTCCTCCCGCTGCGCGGCAAGATCCTCAACGTCGAGAAGAGCCGGATCGACAAGGTCCTCCAGAACAACGAGATCCAGGCGCTGATCACGGCTCTCGGCACCGGCGTGGGCGAGGAGTTCTCGCTCGAGAACCTCCGCTACCACAAGGTCATCATCATGACCGACGCCGACGTGGACGGCGCGCACATCCGGACGCTCGTCCTCACCCTGCTGTTCCGGCACATGAAGGACCTGATCGAGCAGGGCTACGTCTACATCGCCAAGCCGCCGCTCTACAAGCTCAAGCAGGGCTCGAAGGAGCGCTACATCGAGAAGGAGAGCGAGCTCGAGGAGATCCTGCTCTCGGACAAGCTCGAGCAGATGCTGGTCGTCGACCGCGACGGCAAGGAGCTGAAGCTCACCGAGTCGCGCTGGCAGCGCTTCACGCAGCGCCTCAAGCAGTACGAGGGGTGGGCGTCGACGCTCCGCGCCGAGTACGGGCAGGAGCTGGTCGCCTTCCTGGAGGAGAGCTCGCTGCTCGACAACGACGTCGCCTCGGCCGAGGCCGCGGTCGAGCTGATCTCGACCGACGGCGACGACGGCGAGCCGTTCGAGACGACGCTCGTCGAGGCCGGCGCCGACACGCTGGTCATCAGGGCGGTCGAGCGCAAGTCCGGCCTCGCACGCACGCACCTGCTGCCCCGCACGCTGTTCGAGACGAGCGCCTACAAGCAGTTCGTCCGCGTGCACCGCCAGCTCGCGGACCTCGCCGGGACCCCGCCGTTCACCGTGTCGCTCAAGGACAGCTCGGAGGAGGCGCTGTCGTTCGAGGCGCTGCGCACCGCGGTCCTGGCCGTCGCGCGCAAGGGCGTCGGCGTGCAGCGCTTCAAGGGCCTCGGCGAGATGAACGCCGAGCAGCTCGCCGACACGACGATGAACAAGCAGACGCGCACGCTCGCGCAGGTGAGCGTCGAGGACGGCACCGAGGCCGAGGCGCTCTTCTCGAAGCTGATGGGCGACCTCGTCGAGCCGCGACGCAAGTTCATCGAGGACAACGCCCGGCTCGTGGCCAACCTGGACGTCTAGGGCGATGGCGGTCGACACCACACTCGGCGGCGGCGGGAACATCGAGCCGCGCGCACTCGAGGACGAGATGCGCACCGCGTACCTCGACTACGCGATGAGCGTGATCGTCGGCCGCGCGCTGCCCGACGTGCGCGACGGCCTCAAGCCCGTCCACCGGCGCGTGCTCTACGCGATGTCGGAGATGGGCCTCGGCCCGACGCGCCCCTACGTGAAGTCCGCGCGCATCGTCGGCGAGGTCATGGGCCGCTACCACCCGCACGGCGACACCGCGATCTACGACACCCTCGTCCGGATGGCGCAGGACTTCTCCATGCGCCACGAGCTGGTCGACGGCCAGGGCAACTTCGGGTCGATCGACGACGACCCCGCCGCCGCCATGCGGTACACCGAGGCCCGGATGATGCGGATCGCGCAGGAGATGCTGCGCGATCTCGACATGGACACGGTGGACTTCGGCCCGAACTACGACGGGTCGACCAGGGAGCCGCTCGTCCTGCCGGCGCGCTTCCCCAACCTCCTCGTCAACGGGTCGTCCGGCATCGCCGTCGGCATGGCGACGAACATCCCGCCGCACAACCTGCGCGAGGTCGTGGGCGCCGTCATCGCGTACATCGACGACCGCGACGTCACGACCGAGCAGCTGATGCAGCACATCCAGGGGCCGGACTTCCCCACGGGCGGCATCATCCTCGGGCGGCAGGGCATCCAGGACGCCTACCGGGAGGGCCGCGGCCGCGTCCGCGTCCGGGCCAAGGCGCACTTCGAGGACCTGCCCCGCGGTCGCGAGGCGATCGTCGTCACCGAGCTTCCCTTCATGGTCAAGAAGGGCGGCGAGGGCGGCCTCATGACGAAGATCCGCGACCTCGTCAACGACAAGAAGATCTCCGGGATCGCGAACCTCGAGGACCACTCGTCGAAGAAGGGCGGGATGCGCCTGGTCATCGAGATCAAGCGCGACTCCGATCCGAACGTCGTCCTGAACCAGCTCTACAAGCAGACGCCGCTCCAGTCCACCTTCGGCGTGAACATGGTCGCGCTGGTCGACGGCGTCCCGAGGACCCTCCCGCTCAAGAAGGTCATCGAGTACTACGTCCAGCACCAGCGGGAGGTCGTGGTGCGCCGGGCGAAGTACGAGCTCGCGCAGAAGGAGGCGCGCGCGCACATCCTCGAGGGGCTGCTGATCGCGCTCGACAACCTCGACGCGGTCATCGAGCTGATCCGGCGCTCGCGCGACCGCGCCGCGGCGCGCGACGAGCTGGTGACCCGCTTCGAGCTGACCGTCGTCCAGGCGTCGGCGATCCTCGACCTGCGCCTCTCGCAGCTCACCGCGCTCGAGACCGACGAGATCAAGAGCGACTACGCCGACATCCAGGAGCGCATCCAGGAGCTGAGGACGCTCCTGGGCGACGAGCAGAACGTCTCGAACCTGATCAAGGAGGAGCTGCGCGAGATCGCGGACCGCTTCGCCGACGAGCGGCGCACGCAGATCGCGGACTCCGAGGACGAGATCGACATCGAGGACCTCATCCGCGAGCAGCAGATGGTCGTCACCATCACGAACAGCGGCTACATCAAGACGCTGCCGCTCGCGACGTACCGCCAGCAGCACCGCGGCGGCGTCGGCGTGACCGGGATGGACCTCAAGGAGGGCGACTACATCGAGCACCTCTTCGTGTGCTCGACGCACGACTACCTCCTGTTCTTCTCGAACCGCGGGAAGGTCTACCGATCGAAGGTCTACGAGCTGCCGGAGATGGGGCGGACCGCGCGCGGCCGGGCGCTCGTGAACGTCCTGCCGCTGCGCGAGGGCGAGCGGATCCAGTCCGTCCTCTCGACGCGCGACTTCACGGAGGGCAGGTACCTCGTCTTCGCGACGCGGCTCGGGATCGTCAAGAAGACCGAGTTCCTCGCGTACAACACGCCGATCAAGGCCGACGGCATCATCGCCATCAAGATCCGCGACGACGACGAGCTGGTCGCCGTGCGCCGGACGAGCGGCGACGACGAGATCCTCATGATCTCGAAGGCCGGCCTGGCGGTCCGCTTCCACGAGAAGGACGTGCGGGCGATGGGCCGCGACACGTCGGGCGTGCGCGGCATGAACATCACCGGCGAGGGCAACGCCGTGCTGGCGATGGACGTCGCGCGCGACGAGCAGGAGGTGCTCGTGGTGACCGAGGGCGGCTTCGGCAAGCGCACGCCGGTGGCCGAGTACCGCCTCACGTCGCGCGGCGCGAAGGGCGTCCAGACGATCAAGTTCAGCGAGAAGCGCGGCGGCCTCGCCGCGGCGCTGGTCGTGCGCCCGCACGAGTCGATCGTGCTCATCTCCGCGAACGGGATGGTGCAGCGCACGCGCGTCGAGCCGATCCGCCAGACCGGCCGCCCCGCGCAGGGCGTGAAGGTCATGAACATCCGCGAGGACGACCAGGTGAGCGCGGTCGCCCTCGTGGTCGAGTCGGAGGCGGCCGCCGACGCCGCGGTCGCCGAGACGGTCGCCGAGAAGGGCCCCGTCGCCCTCGACGCCACCGGCGGCGAGGCCGAGGCCGGCCCGTCGATCGACGACGTCCCGGAGGGCGACGTCCCCGACCCGGACGCGATGCTCTCGCCCGACGCCGCGCGGGCCGCCGACCCGACGCGCGACGGCGACGTCGAGCCGGACGAGGTCGACCTCGACGACGTCGACGGGCCCCCGACGCCCGAGGCGTAGACCTCCGCCGGGGTCGTCGCGCGCTTGCGCTACTCTGGCGCGACCAGGGAAAGGAGGTGGTCCGTATCTGCAGTGACAGTTCTTTCGGGACCCTGGAGGTGACCGGCCGCTAGGTCGGACGCTGGGCTCGCCCTAGCGAATCCAAACCGGGACACCCTCGTGCGGGCCGCCGGATCTCGTCCCCCCGGCCTTCGAAGAGGCCCAACCGAGCTTTCAGTCCAGTGAAGGCATGCGAAGGGCGCCGGCACAGCCGGCGCCCTTCGTCGTTCCGGCAGACGCCCGGCGACCGGCCGGGCTACGCGGCCTCGGCGCGCACGCCGGCGGCCGAGGAGGTGCCCGGCGCGGTCGAGCGGCCCGCCGTGTCGTTGGACGCCGCGTCCGGCAGCCACTGCTTCCACGCGCTCGGGATCGTCGGGCTGGCGACGTGGATGAAGACGTGCGGGTTCGGCGCGCGCGGTGCCCGGCGCGGCAGCATGTTGGCCTGCGCGGGCAGCAGGTCGCCCTTGCGCCGGTTGCACGGCGCGCACGACGCGACGATGTTCTCCCACGTCGAGCCGCCGCCCTTCGAGCGCGGGATCACGTGGTCGACGGTGAGGTTCGAGCGCGCGCCGCAGTACTGGCACGTCCAGCCGTCGCGGGCGAACACCGCCCGGCGGGTGATCTTGCGCCGGTGCGTGTCGCGCGGCACCTTCACGTACGCGACGAGCCGGATGACCATCGGCCGCGGGAGCTGGGTGTGCTCGGAGCGCAGCGTCCACGTCGCGCGCTCGACCAGCTCGGCCTTCTGCTTGAGGAGCAGGACGGTCGCGCGGCGGACGGTGCAGACGTTGATCGGCTCGTACGTCGCGTTCAGGACCAGCACCCGGCCAGCGTCACGTTCGCGCCGCGGGTGCTGTGGCGGCGGCGCGAACCCCGTCGGGCCTGGTGGGCAGCTGGCGTCCATGGCCGGGGCGAAGGATACCCAGAGCCTCAGGCGGGCTATGCCGCCCGGTAGGAGCCCAGGACTCGAACCTCGTCGCAGTGGGCGCGCAGCCCCTCGGCCGCGGCCGCGACGGGCTCCTCGCCCGTCCCGCCGTCGAGGTCGACGAAGAACAGGTAGCGGCCGAGGCGGTCCTTGCGCGGGCGCGACTCGATCCGGGTGAGGTTCACGCCGCGGAAGGCGAACTCCGACAGGCACCGCACGAGCCAGCCCGGCTGCCCGTCGCCCGCGCCCCAGAAGAGCAGCGACGTCTTCCACGGCGGGCCCGCGGCCGGCTCGCTCCCCGCGGGCGCGAGCCAGACGAACCGCGTCACGTTGCCCGGGTGGTCCTCGATCCGCTCGCGCAGCACCGCGCAGCCGTACAGCTCGGCGGCGCGCCGGGTCCCGACCGCCGCCCACGGCTCCGGCCGCGCGGCCACCTCGCGGACCGCCTCGGCGGTCGAGCTCCAGGCAACCTGGGCCGCTCCCGGCAGCGCGGTGCGCAGGAACTCCGCGCACTGCGCGAGCGCCTGCGGGTGCGAGGCGACGGTCGCGATCTCGCGCAGCGGCCGCTCGGCGCTCGCGATCAGCGCGTGGGCGATCGGCCGGACGACCTCGCCGGCGATCGCCACGCCCGGCGCGCCGGCGAGCGCGTCGAGCGTCGCGTCGACCGACCCCTCGGTCGCGCTCTCGATCGGCACGAGGCCGCGGGCGACCTCGCCGCCCGCCACCGCGCGCACGACGGCGTCGACGGTCGCGAACGGGACGGGCTCGGTGTCCGGCGGCGCCGTCGCGAGCAGCGCCTCCTCGCTGAACGTCCCGGCCGGGCCGAGGAAGCCGGCCCTCACGAGGCCGCTTCGGCGGGGGTGCTCGGCGCGCTCAGCGCCAGCCGCACCGCCTCCTCCTCCTCCGGCGCCAGCTCCAGCTCGCCGCGACCCGCGTGCACCTGCTTGGCGTAGACGCGCGCCGCGTCGCGGTGGTGGATCGACGAGACGACGATTCCCGAGCCGTGGGCGTCGAGCAGCGCGATCGAGGTCGACTGGCGGCCGGACATCTCGTTGTAGGCGTCGAAGCGCACGAGCCCGCGGTAGGCGATCGCGCCGTCGAGCCGGGCCTCGACGTCGGCGAGCCGCTCGTCGATCGTGCCGTGCACGACGTCCACGTGGTCGCGTAGGTTGCGGAACGCCTCGTCGAGCTGGGCGGCGTGCGTGACGAGGTCCCGCGCTCCCTGGCCGCCGAGGACCGCGGACTGGGCGGCGCGCAGCCGGCGCAGCTGCACGGTCGCCGCGACCGCCCACACCAGCGCGATGAGCGCCAGGCCGGCCGCCGCCAGCGCGACGATCCCGGTCGTGGTCGTCAGCTCGTCCACGACGCGAGATAGTAGGCGGCGCTAGCCCCTGAAGATCGCCGTGTAGGTCTGCCTGTTGTTGTCGGTCGTCTTCTCGCCCGGCACCTTGCCGACCTCGACCTCGATCGTCACCGGGGTGTTGAGCGGCGGGGCGCGCGTCAGGGGGATGGCGACCTCGGCGTTCGTGCCCGCCTTCGTCTGCTCGACCCGCTTGCGGGCGCTGATCTTCTCGCCGTCGGCGTCGATCCGGACGGCCACGTTGACGTCGGACTCGTCGTTGTCGCCCTGGTTGGCGAACGTCACCTCGAACGCGATGTTCGAGCCCGCGGGGATGGTGTTCGAGACGTCTCCGGGCTGCAGCGTGGTGCCGCCCGCGGTCACGCTGACGAGCCCGTGGCCGTGCAGCCCGGCCGCCGGCTCGCCGGTGCGGCGGGTGTTGCCGCCGCCCTCGGCGCCGAGCCGGTCGGCCACCACGCCGGAGTCGAGCCACTCGATGCTCGGCAGGAACTGGGTGTCCTGCGTCCGCTGGCCGCCGATCTCCCGCTGGGCCAGCTCCTCCTGGATGAGCGGCAGCACGCGCGCCTTGTAGATGACGTCGGAGGCGAGGAACTGCTGCATCTGCGCGGCGATCTGGTCGATCGCCGCGGCGGACTCGTCGCCCTGCTCCTGCGCGAGCGCCGTCCGTACCTCGGAGGCGACCTTGCCGAGCCCCGCCTGGCGCATGTCGAGCGCGAGCAGCAGGTCGCGGTGCGCCGGGCGCATGTCGCCGGGGACGTCCATGTCCTCGGCCTCGGCGACGTGCCGCTCGGCCTCGACGCGCAGCTGGTTGACGCGCTGCTCGAGGTCGACGGCCGACGCCGCGCCGCCGCTCATCAGGCCGAAGAACTCGGCCCCGACCTGCTCGTCGGACTTGCGGATCAGGTCGCCGACGTCGCGGTTGTAGTCCTTGAGCGCGTTCTCGGCGCGGCGGTCCAGGCAGCCGTCGATCAGGACGAACAGCAGGATCGCGAGGACGAACGCGAAGAGGCCCGCGACGATGCGCCGGGTGCGGACGGTCTGCGGGTCGAGGCCGCCCCCGCGCGCGCCGCGCCCGCCGCCGCTCGAGCGCGCGCCGCCCGTCCGGCCTGGCCGGGCAACGCGAGTGCGGGGCTCGTCGCCCTCGTCGAAGAAGCCCATCGTGCGTGCAAGTTTGCCGTCAGGGACCGGTTCCCTTCCCAGCATGGCAGGCTGGAGGGCGGCTCCGACGAACCCTCGAAGACGGTGGACACCGCCCAGACCATGGAGGTCGAGCCCCAGGGCGAGCTCGTCCTCGACCGCTACCGGCTGCTCCGGCGCCTCGGCGCCGGCGGCTTCGGGACGGTCTGGCTGGCCCACGACGAGCGCCTCGACCGGCCGGTCGCGGTCAAGCGCGTGCCGCTCGAGGGCGGCGAGAGCCCGCGGGCCGAGCGCGAGGCGCTGGCGGCCGCCCGGCTCGCCCACCCGGGGATCGTCGCCCTCTACGAGGCGGGGCGGGACGGGCAGGCCTACTACCTCGTGTCCGAGCTCGTGCGGGGGCGGACGCTGGGCGAGCTGTCGCGGGCGGGGGAGCTGTCGGATCGCGACGTCGTGCGGATCGGCGTGGCGCTGTGCGACGCGCTGGAGCACGCCCATGCGCGCGGCGTGATCCACCGCGACGTCAAGCCGGCGAACGTCATGGTGCCCGAGGCGCCGGAGGACGGGGCGGGCGTCGCGAAGCTGACCGACTTCGGGATCGCGCGGCTGGCGGACGCGGCGGCGCTGACGCGGACGGGCGACGTGGTCGGGACGATCGCCTACATGGCGCCCGAGCAGGCCGAGGGGCGCCGCGTGACCGGCGCCGCCGACCTGTACGCGCTAGCGCTGGTGCTGTACGAGGCGCTGAGCGGCACGAACCCGGTGCGCGCCGAGGGCGCGGCGGCCACCGCGCGCCGCGTCGGGATGGCGATCCCTCCGCTGCGCCGGCTGCGCCGCGACCTGCCGCCCGGCGTGTGCGCCGCGCTCGACCGCGCGCTGGACCGCGACCCGGCGCGCCGCGGGGCGGTCGCCGACCTGCGCGCGGCGCTCGCGGCGGCCGAGCGCGTCGTGGACGACGAGCCGGGCGTCGTCGACGCCGGCCCGACCGAGGTCCTCGCCGAGCGCACGCGGACGTGGCGGGACGACCGCCGCGCGCTCCGCGAAGGGGTCAGACCCCTTGAGTCGACCCCGCTCAAGGGGTCTGACCCCTCCCGCCGTTGGGGGGATGATCCGGCGTGGGACGATCGGGACGGGCGCCGGGTGGACCGCGGTGTGGCGGAGCCGCGGCGGCGGGTCGAGCCGGCGACGCTTCCCGGACGGGTGCTCGCCGGGATCGGCGCGGGCGCCCTCGCCGGGTGGGCGCTCAGCGAGCTTCCCGTCGACGTCACCGCGGGCGGGGCCGTCGCCGAGGTCGACCCGCTGATCGCCGCCGCGGCCGTCGGGGGCGCCGTCGCGCTGCTGCCGCGGCTCGCGTGGGTCCTCGCGCTCGCCGCGCTGCTCGCCGGGCTCGGGCCGGAGCGGGTCGCGCTGGTCGTCGCGCTGGCCGCCCTCCCGGTCGTGCTGCTCGTCCCGCGCCAGGGGACGCTGTGGTCGCTGCCCGCCGCCGCGCCCGCGCTCGGCGTCCTCGGCGTCGCCGGCGCCTACCCCGCGCTCGCCGGCCAGGCCCGCACGCTGCCCGCCCGCGCCGCGCTCGGCGCGCTCGGCCTCTGGTGGCTGACGCTCGCCCCGATCGCCACCCAGAACACCCCCGACCTCGACGCGCTCGCCGAGCCGGCCATCGCTGCGCTCGCCGCGCTGTGGGGCGCCGCCGCCGCCGTCCTGCCGGTCGTCGTCCGCGGGCGCACGCTCGCGATCGACGCCGTCGCCGCCACCGCCTGGGCCGCCGGCCTGGCCGCGGGCACCGGCGCGATCGCCGAGGCGCTCGCGTACGCCGAGCCCCGCGGGACGGTCCCCGCGGCCGTGCTGGCGGGCGTCCTCGCGGTTGCCGCGGCGGCGTTCCGGGGACCCGATGACCGCGTAGAGTGATCGGCGCCGCCTCCCCGCGGCGCCCTCCCGCCATGTCCGTGCTCAGGAGCCTCGAGAACAGGATCGCCGACCTCGTGGAGGGGACGTTCGGCCGCGTCTTCAAGTCCGAGGTCCGCCCGGTCGAGCTGGCACGCGGGCTCGCGAAGGAGATGGACCAGCACCGCACGGTCTCGATCTCGCGCACGTACGTGCCGAACGAGTACGTCGTCTGGCTGTCGCCCGACGACCGCCGCCGCCTGAAGGACATGGAGCACGAGATCGCCGACGAGCTGGGCGCCTACCTGCTCGAGCACGCGCGCCGCGAGAAGCTCGCGCTCGTCTCCCGCCCGCAGATCGGCTTCAAGACCGACGAGGCGCTGAACCTCGGCGAGTTCGGCATCCAGGCGCGGATGGTCCGCGCCGCGCAGGACGCCGCCCGCGACGCCGAGCCGATGGTCCAGGGCGACCACGGCCACACGATGGTCTACTCGACCTCCGACCGCCTGCGCGCCGACCTCGACGCGCCGCGCGGGCCCGAGCCGACCGGCCGCGCGATGGTGCTCGCCGAGGGCAAGCGGATGGTCGTGCCCGCCGCCGGAGCGGTCATCGGCCGCCGCCGCGACTGCGACGTCGTCCTGGCCGACCCCAACGTCTCGCGCCGCCACGCCGAGGTGCGCCCCGACGGCCACGGCGGCTGGCAGGTGCGCGACCTGGGCTCGACGAACGGGGTGAAGGTGAACGGGCGCAGGATCGACGGCCCCGCGCCGGTGCAGACCGGCGACCGCCTCGCGCTCGGCACCGCCGACGTCCGCTTCGTCCTGGAGTAGCCGCGGTGGCGCTCGAGCCGGTCTCCGTCGCCCTCAAGTTCGGCTTCCTCGCCGTCCTCTACCTCTTCCTGCTCTGGGTGGCGCGCAGCGCGCTCAAGGACCTGCGCCGCCAGGCCGACGGCCGCGCCGCCGTGCCCCAGCCGCTGCCCGACGCGACCGGGCTGCACGCGGCGCCCGGCCACGGCGCCGACGGTCACCGCGAGGCGCTGCTGGTCGTCGACCGGGCGCCCGGCCACGAGCCCGGCTCGCGCTACGACGTCAGCGGCGGGGCGACGCTCGGCCGCGGCGACGTCGAGATCGTGCTGGAGGACCCGTTCGCCTCCTCGCAGCACGCGCGCATCGAGCGCCAGGGCGGCGCGGTGGTGCTGGAGGACCTCGGCTCGACCAACGGGACGTACCTCAACGACGAGCTGCTGCGCGGCCCGCAGCCGCTGCACGCGGGCGACCGCATCCGCATCGGCGACTCCCACTTCGAGTTCCAGGGCTGATGCTGCGCGTCGCCGAGGAGTTCCACGGCTCGCACACGGGCCGGCAGCGCCGGGCCAACGAGGACTCGGTGTACGCGCGCGCCCCGCTGTTCGCGGTGGCCGACGGGATGGGAGGCGCGCAGGCGGGCGAGATCGCGTCGCGGGTGGCGATCGAGACGCTGGGCGAGGCGCGCGTGCCGGAGGGCGCCGCCGAGCAGCGGCTCGCCGAGATCGTCCTGGAGGCCAACGACCGCATCCACGCGCTCTCCCGCCAGGACCAGAGCCGGGCCGGGATGGGGACCACGCTGACCGTGCTGCTCGTCGGCGACGACGAGGTGACGATCGCGCACGTCGGCGACTCGCGCGCCTACCGCTACCGCGGGGGCGGGCTCGAGCGGCTCACCGACGACCACTCGCTGGTCGAGGAGCTGCGCCGCCAGGGCCGGCTGACCGAGGAGGAGGCCGACGAGCACCCGCAGCGCTCGATCATCACCCGCGCGCTCGGGCCCGAGGGCCACGTCGAGGTCGACACGCGCACGTGGCCGGCGCGCGACGGCGACGTCTTCCTCGTCTGCAGCGACGGCCTGACGACGATGCTCAAGGAGGAGGCGATCGCCGAGACGCTGCGGTCGACCCCCTCGCTGCGCGACGCCGGCGAGCGGCTCATCGACGCCGCCAACGACGCCGGCGGCCGCGACAACATCTCGGTCGTGCTCGTGCGGGTCGGCGCGGTGGACGGCGGCGCGCGCGACGCCCGCGGGGAGCAGGCGACCTCGGCGGGCGACGAGGCGCTGCGGACCGGCGACGTCCACGCCGCGCTCGAGGCCGAGGAGCGCGGCGGCGCCACCGCGACCGTCGCCCGCGACGACCCGACGCCGTCGCGCCGCCTCGAGCCGATCCGGCCGCGGGCCGGCGCCGCGCCCCCGCCGCCGGAGCCGCCCCCGGCGCCGCCGCCCGCGAAGCCGCCGCGCCGCCGCCGCCGCCGCCGCGCCCTCGCCGCGCTGGCCGTCGCGGCCGTCCTGCTCGTCCCGATCGGCATCGGCGTGCTCACCGCGCTCCGCGCCGTCTACTTCGTCGGCGCCGACGAGCAGGGCTACGTCGCCGTCTACCGCGGCGTCCCGTGGGAGCTGCCGCTCGGCCTCGACCTCTACCAGACCAACTACACGTCCGGCGTCCACCGCGACCTCGTGCCGGCGGCGCGCCGCGAGACGCTGCTCGACCACTCGCTGCGCTCGCGCGACGACGCCTACGAGGTCGTCGCCGAGCTGGAGCGCGGGCGGCTGGAGGCCCCGTGAGCGCGCGCAACCGCGAGCTGCTCGCGCTCATCCCCGCGGGCCTGCTCGTCACGGTCGGGTTCGCCGCCGTCTTCATCCAGCAGGACGAGCTGTTGTCCGACGTCTCGCTGACCTACGGCGCGATCTTCCTCGGCCTGTGCTTCGGCGCCCACGTCATCGTGCGGATGACGCTGCCGCACGCCGACCCGTACCTCTTCCCGCTCGTCGCCGTGCTGGCGAGCTTCGGGCTGGTGATGATCTACCGCATCGACGACGAGCTGGCGCGCGAGCAGGCGCAGTGGTTCGTGGTCGGGCTCGTCGTGTTCGCGGCGACGATCGTGTGGCTGCGCGACTACACGGCGCTGGAGCGCTACCGGTACACGATCGCGCTGGCCGGCATCGCGCTGCTCGTGCTGCCGCGCGTGCCGGGGATCGGCCAGCAGGTCAACGGCGCGTACCTCGGCGTCAAGGTCGGCCCGATCTCCTTCCAGCCGGCCGAGCTGGCGAAGATCGCGATCGTCATCTTCCTCGCCAGCTACCTGCGCGACACGCGCCAGGTGCTCGTCCAGGGAGGAAGGCGGATCGCCGGGCTGCCGCTGCCGCGGCTGAAGGACCTCGGGCCGCTGCTCGTCGTGTGGGGCGCGGCGATGCTGCTGCTCGTCTTCATCCGCGACCTCGGCTCGTCGCTGATGTTCTTCGGCGCGTTCCTCGCCCTGCTCTACGTCGCGACGAGCCAGCTGCGGTGGGTGACGATCGGCCTGGGGCTGTTCGTCGCGGGCGCGTGGTTCTTCACCGCGACCGTCGGCCACGTGCAGGGGCGCATCGACGCGTGGCGCGACCCGTTCGACCCCGAGCTGTACGAGGCGAAGGTCAGCGGCAGCTACCAGATCGCGCAGAGCCTCTTCGCGCAGGCCGACGGCGGGCTGTTCGGGACCGGGTTCGGCCAGGCGCAGCTGACGCTGCCGTGCGCCGCCGAGGAGTGCCCGCGCATCCTGCCCGCCGCCGAGACCGACCTCATCTACGCGCTCATCACCAACGAGCTCGGGCTGTTCGGCGCCGCGGCGGTGATCGCGATCTACCTGCTGTTCGCCGAGCGCGGGTTCAAGACCGCGATGCTCGCCGGCGACGCGTTCTCCAAGCTGCTCGCCGCGGGGCTGGCGGCGGTCTTCGCGCTGCAGGTGTTCGTGATCGTCGGCGGCGTCACGAAGCTCATCCCGCTGACCGGCGTGACGATGCCGTTCGTCTCCTACGGCGGCTCGTCGATCGTCGCGAACTTCGTGCTGCTCGCGCTGCTGCTGACCGTCTCCAACCGGGCGAGGGCGCCGCGGTGAACGCGTCGGCCTTCCGCCTGTACGCGGTCATCGTGCTGCTCTTCGCGGCGCTCGTCGTGCAGACGTCGCGCTGGACGGTCTTCGAGGCCGAGGCGCTGCGCGACAACGAGCTGAACCGCCGCGAGCTGCTGGAGGAGCAGCGCATCCGCCGCGGGCCGATCCGCGCGCGCGACGGGGCGGTGCTCGCGCGGTCCGTCGAGGGCCGCGGCGGGACGTTCAGCCGCCGCTACCCGCTGGGCGAGCTGTTCGCCCACCCGGTCGGCTACTCGTTCGTCGACATCAGCCGCTACGAGCTCGAGCAGTCGCGCAACGACGAGCTGACCGGCGAGCGCGACGACGTGGGCTCGATCGTCGACCAGCTCTCCGGGCGCGAGCGCGAGGGCGACGAGGTGCGCACCACGCTCGACGTGGACGCGCAGCGGATCGCCTACGACGCGCTCGCCGGCCAGCGCGGCGCGGTGGTGGCGCTGGAGCCCGCGACCGGCCGCATCCGCGTCATGGCGTCGCGCCCGTCGTTCGACCCCAACGCGCTGCGCCGGCAGGGCGCGCTGCGCGACCTCGACCGGGCGGAGGGCTCGCCGCTGGTCAACCGCACGACGATGGGCCAGTACCCGCCCGGCTCGACGTTCAAGGTCGTCACCGCGGTGGCCGCCATCGACAGCGGCCGGTACTCGGAGGACTCGACGCTCGACGGCTCCTCGCCCAAGACGATCTCCGGCGCCCCGCTGCGCAACTTCGGCGACGCCGACTACGGGACGATCCCGCTGACGTTCGCGCTGACGAAGTCGGTCAACACCGTGTGGGCGCAGGTCGGCGTCGAGCTGGGCGGCGAGACGATGCAGCGCTACATGGAGCGCTTCGGCTTCTACGACCGCGTCGAGGTCGACCTGCCGATCCGCCAGCGCGAGCGCAGCGGCGTCTACGTCGCCCGCCGCGGCATCCAGAGGATGACCAGCCGCCGCGTCGACGTCGGCCGCGTCGCGATCGGCCAGGGCGGCCTGCTCGCCACGCCGCTGCAGATGGCGATGGTCGCCAGCGCGGTCGCCAACGGCGGCACGCTGATGAAGCCGACGCTGACCGAGCGGGTCGTCGACCGCGACGGGCGGACCGTCGAGCGCGTCGAGCCGGAGGAGCTGAGCGACGTCATGAGCGAGACGACCGCGCGCACCGTCGGCGACATGATGGCCAGCGTCGTGCGGGAGGGGACGGGCACCGCGGCGGCGCTCGCGGGCTTCCCCGTCGCCGGTAAGACCGGCACGGCCGAGATCATCCCGGCCGAGGACGTGAATCAGCCGTGGTTCATCGGGTTCGCCCCGCGCGACGACCCCCGCATCGCGGTCGCCGTGACCGTCGAGCGCTCGCTCGGCGGGACCGGAGGCGAGGTCGCCGCGCCGATCGCCAAGCGGGTGATGGAGGCGCTGCTGCGGTGAGCGGCGGGATCGCGCAGGACCACGTCGTCGACGGCCGCTACCGCCTCGTCAGCCGCCTGGGCTCCGGCGGCATGGCCGACGTCTGGTGCGCCGACGACCTGCAGCTCGGCCGGCGGGTCGCGCTCAAGCTGCTGCACCGCCGCTTCGCCGAGGACGACGAGTTCGTCGAGCGCTTCCGCCGCGAGGCGTCGAGCGCCGCGGGCCTGCAGCACCCGAACGTCGTCTCGGTCTACGACCGCGGCGAGTACGACGGCACCTACTACATCGCGATGGAGCTGCTGGAGGGGCGGACGCTCAAGGACCTGGTCCGCCAGGAGGGTCCGCTCGACCCGGCCCGCGCGATCGACCTGACGGTCCAGGTGCTGCGCGCCGCGCGGTTCGCGCACAAGCGCGGGATCGTCCACCGCGACCTCAAGCCGCACAACGTCATCGTCGACGACGAGGACCGGGCGAAGGTCACCGACTTCGGCATCGCCCGCGCCGGCGCTTCGGACATGACCGAGACCGGCTCGATCCTCGGCACCGCGCAGTACCTGTCGCCCGAGCAGGCGCAGGGCCACGCGGTCAGCGCGCAGTCCGACCTCTACGCGATCGGGATCGTGCTCTACGAGCTGCTGACCGGCACGGTGCCGTTCGACGGCGAGTCCGCGGTGACGATTGCGCTCAAGCAGGTCTCCGAGCCCCCGCTGCCGCCGAGCCGCCTGAACCCCTCGGTCGTGCCCGACCTGGAGGCGGTCGTCCTGCGCGCGCTCGCCAAGGACCCGGCGCACCGGTTCGGCGACGCCGACGACTTCATCGCCGCGCTGGAGGCGGCGCGGGCGGGGCTGGGCGCGCCGGGCGGCGCGGCCACCACCGCGTTCCTGCCGGTCGGCGGCGCGGCGGTCGCCGAGGAGGTGGCGTACGCCGGGCCGCCGGACGACCGCGGCCGCCGGTGGTGGCCGTGGGCGCTGCTGGTCGCGCTGCTCGTCGCCGGCGCGGTCGTCGCCGCGCTGCTCCTGACCGGCGCCGAGACGCGCGCGGTGCCGCGGGTCGTCGGGGCCGACGTCGCGACGGCGGCGCGGGCGCTGCGCAACCAGGGCTTCGTCCCGGTGACCGAGCGCGTCCGCCACCGCCTGCCGGAGGACGAGGTGATCGCGCAGGACCCGGCGCCGGGGACGGAGCTCGAGGTCGGGGAGGAGGTCACGATCACGGTGTCCGACGGCCCGGGGCTCGCGGGCGTGCCGGGCGTCGAGGGGCTGCCCCGCCGCGATGCGCGCCGGCGGCTTACCGGCGCGGGGTTCAAGGTGCGCGAGCGGCGCGAGCCGTCCGCCGAGGTCGCCGCCGGGCGGGTGGTCGAGACGACGCCCTCAGCGGGCACGCAGGTCGAGATCGGCAGCACGGTGACGATGGTCGTCTCGAGCGGCCCGGAGGAGGTGACGGTGCCCGCGGTCGAGGGCGACTCGCTCGACGCCGCGCGGGCCGAGCTGCAGCGCGTCGGGCTCGAGGTCTCGGTCACCCGCGAGGAGACCGAGGCGGCCGCGCCCGACACGGTCATCGGCCAGGACCCGGCCGCGGGCGCGGAGGTCGAGAAGGGCTCGACGGTCACGCTGACGGTGGCCAAGGAGGTCGAGAAGGTCGCGGTGCCGGACGTCACGGGCCTCGACGAGTCGCGGGCCGCCGAGCGGCTGTCCGGCGCCGGCCTGGAGGTCCACGTGGCCGAGCGCCCCGTCGAGCGCCCGAGCGAGGACGGCAGGGTGCTCGGCCAGTCGCCGTCGCCCGGCGGCCAGGTCGAGCGCGGCGCGCAGGTGACGATCACCGTCGGGCGCTTCGACCCCGAGCTCGACCCCGACCCGGGGCAGACCGACGAGGAGCCGCCCGCCGAGGACGAGGACCTGGGCGGCGCGGCCGGCGGCACGGCCGGCGGGGCCCGGCGGTGAGGGTCGCCGTCCTCGCGGGCGGGCGCTCGTCCGAGCACGAGGTCTCGCTCGCCTCGGCCGCGTCGGTGCGCGACGGGCTGCGCGAGGCCGGGCACGAGCCGGTCGACGTCCAGCTCGCGCGCGACGGGACGTGGTGGTGCGGCGGCGAGGAGGTCGACCTGCGCGCCGGCCGCGGGCTGCTGGGCTGCGACGCGGCCTTCCCGGTCCTCCACGGGCCGTTCGGCGAGGACGGGACGGTCCAGGGGCTCCTGGAGCTGCTCGACGTGCCGTACGTCGGCTCGGGCGTCGCGGCGAGCGCGGTGTGCATGGACAAGCTGCTGCTCAAGGACGTGATGGCGCGCGCGGGCGTGCCGCAGGTGGCCTACGAGCCGGTGCACGAGGCCGAGCTCGAGCGCGCGCCCGGCGACGTCGTCGCGCGCCTCGAGCGCCTCGGCCGGCCGATCTGGGTCAAGCCCGCGCGGCTCGGCTCGTCGGTGGGGATCGCGCCCGTGCGCGAGGGCGGCGCCGAGCTGATCGCCGCGCTGGAGGGCGCGCTCGCCCACGACCCGCGCGTGATCGCCGAGGCCAACGCGACCGGCCTCGAGGTCGAGTGCTCCGTCCTCGGCGGCGAGGCGTCGCAGCCGGGCGAGATCGTGCTCCGCAAGGGGGCCGGCTGGTACGACTACGAGGCCAAGTACGCGCCCGGCGGGATGGAGCTGGTGGTCCCCGCCCGCGTCTCGCCCGCCGCCCGCGAGCGCGTCCGCGCGCTGGCCGTCGAGGCGTTCTCGCTCGCCGGCTGCCACGGCCTCGCCCGCGTCGACTTCTTCGTCGACGGCGACGACGTGCTGCTCAACGAGGTCAACACGATGCCCGGGTTCACGCAGACCAGCGTCTACGGGAAGCTCTGGGAGGCCAGCGGCGTCCCGTACCCGCAGCTCGTCGACCGGCTCGTCGTGCTCGCGGTGGAGCGCTTCGAGCGCGAGCGGGCCCACCGCTTCTAGCGGAACAGCTCCAGCTCGGCGATCTCGACGCGGTCCTCGCCGTCCGGCAGCTGGGTGATCCACAGCAGGTAGTGGCGGTGCTTGGCGCGCGCCGCCAGCGGGATCTGCTCGGTGCCGGCGATCCTGCGCGGCGGGGCGAGCTGGGTCCAGCCGTCGAGGCTCTCGGGCCGGCCGTCGGCCGCGCCGTACACGGCGGCGGTGAAGCCCGGCGTCTTCGTGCGCACGACGAGCCGCCGCGCCCGGATCCCGCTGCCGTCGTCGGTCTTGGCGTCGAGCGAGATCCCGACGCCGTCCTTCTGCAGCTCGCCGGCCGAGTACGTCTCCGTGGTCCACGTCGTCCCCGGGTCGCGGTCGAGGACGAACGACGCCTGGTCCGCGTGCTCGCCGTCCTTGCCGATCGGGTCGAAGTCCGCCGCCGCCCGCTGGCCGAGCGACACCGGCACGAGGTCGGGCGCCGGCGGGCGCGAGTCGCGGACGACGCCGGTGCCGCGCTGGGTGCGGTCGGCGGCGAGGACGAGGATCGCGGCGGTCGCCGCGGCGGCGAGGACGAGCAGCGCGACGACGAGCCGCATCGGCGTGCGCATCCGCAGCGGCAGGCGGGAGCGCTTGGGCTGGGGCAGCGCGCGCAGCACCTGCGTCGCCTCGCCCGTCGTCTGCCCGGCGCGCGCGCTCTCGACCGCGAAGACGTCCTCCAGGTCGGCCATCAGCTCGTGCGTCGACGGGTAGCGCGCCGCGAGGTCCTTGGCCGTCATGCGGTCGAGCACCGCCGCGAGGGCCGAGGACACCTCCGGCCGCCGGTACTGCAGGTCCGGCAGCTCCTCGCGGACGTGCTTCATCGCCACCGCGACCTGGTTCTCGCCGTGGAACGGCACGTCCCCGGTGAGCATCTCGTACAGCACGACCCCGAGCGAGTACAGGTCCGACTGGCCGGTCACGGCGTGGCCGAGCGCCTGCTCGGGCGAGACGTAGTCGGTCGTCCCCAGCACGCGCCCGTCGGCGGTCAGCCCCTCCTGGTCGAGCGTGCGCGCGATCCCGAAGTCGGTGACCTTCGCCGAGCCCTCCTCGTCGACCAGCACGTTCTGCGGCTTGACGTCGCGGTGGACGATCCCGCGGTCGTGCGCGGCGCCGAGCGCCCAGGCGATCTCCATCGCGTACGCGACCGCCTCGGGGATCGGGAGGCGGCCGAAGCGGCGGATGCGGTCCTTCAGCGTCTCGCCCTCGACGTACTCGAAGACGATGTACGGCATGTTCTCGTCCTCGCCCGCGTCGATCACCTGGACGATGTGCGGGTGGTTGAGCTGGGCCACGGCGCGCGCCTCGCGGCGGAAGCGCTCGAGCTGGTCCGGGTGCCCCGCCATGTCGCGGTGCATGAGCTTCACCGCCACCTGCCGCTCGAGCACCGTGTCGAAGGCGCGGTAGACGGTCGACATGCCTCCCGTGCCGATCTGCTGGTCGAGCCGGTAGCGGCCGCTCAGGCTCGTCCCGAGGTGGGTGCTCACGACGCCTATTGTGCTGGCCCCTTGCCCGTCCATGTCCTCTACGTAACCGATCCGGCGTGTCCGTGGTCCTGGGGCGCGGAGCCGGCGCTCCGCCGCCTTGAGGCAGAGTTCGGCGACGAGGTCCGGATCACCTACGTGATGGGCGGGCTGGCGCGGGAGATCGACGCGGCGAAGGCGCTCGCCGACACGCTGGAGGCGGCCGCGGCGAGCGGGATGCCGGTCGACCCGCGCCTGTGGCTCGACGCGCCGCCGAAGAGCTCGTACCCCGCCTGCCTGGCGGTCGAGGCGGCGGCCGAGCAGGGGCTCGACGGCCCCTACCTGCGCCGCGTGCGCGAGGCGATCATGTGCGAGCGGGTCAAGGCCGACACGGCCGACGCGCTCACCGCGCTGGCCCGCGACGTGCCGGGCATGAACGTCGACCGCTTCCGCGTCGACCTGGGCTCGAACGCGATCGTGGAGGCGTTCGGCGCCGACCTCGACCGGGCGCGCTCGGCGGGCGCGAGCATGCCGGCGTTCGTGCTCGACGGGAAGGTGCTGGAGCCCGAGGAGCTGCGCGGCGCGATCGCCGCGGAGCGCCGGCCGCCGCCCTCGGCGGAGGAGGCGCTGCGGCGCTGGCCGCGCCTGGCCGTGCCGGAGGTCGCCGCCGCGTGCGACCTGCCCGGCCCGCGGGCGCCCGCGGAGCTGTGGCGCCTGGCCCTCGAGTGGAGGGCCAGGCCCACGAGCTTCCTGACGGGCGACCTCTGGTCGGCGGCGTAGCAGCTACTGCTGCAGCAGCTGCAGGACCGACTGCGGCGACTGGTTGGCCTGGGCGAGCATCGCCTGGCCGGCCTGCATGAGGATCTGCTCCTTGGTCAGGTTGACCATCTCCTCGGCCATGTCCACGTCGCGGATGCGGCTCTCCGCGGCCACCAGGTTCTCCTGGTAGACCGACATCGCGCTCAGCGTGTGCTCGAAGCGGTTCTGGATGGCGCCGAACACCGCGCGCTGCTGGCTGACGGCGCTCAGGGCGTCGTCGAGCTCGGACAGGTCAGTCGCGGTGGCCGCGGTGCTGAGCGCGAGAGCCGACGTGCCGATCGCCGCCGACAGGCTGATGGTGGCGACCCCGATCAGCTCGCCGTCGTTGGCGCCGACCTGGAAGGTGATCGTCTGGTTCTGGTTCAGCAGCTTGATGCCGTTGAACTCGGCCTGCCGGCCGATGCGCTCGATCTCCGCGCCGAGCTGCGCGACCTCGGAGCTGATCGCGCCCCGGTCGGTGTCGCTCAGCGAGCCGTTCTTGTACTGCACCGCCAGCTCGCGGATGCGCTGGAGCATCGCGTGGACCTCGGCGAGCGACCCCTCGGCGGTCTGCACCATCGAGATGCCGTCCTGGGTGTTGCGCTGGGCCTGGGCGAGGCCGCGGATCTGCGCGCGCATGCGCTCCGAGATCCCGAGGCCGGCCGCGTCGTCGCCGCCCCGGTTGATCCGGTAGCCGGACGAGAGCCGCTCCATCGCCTTCTTGACCTTCTCGTTCGTGCCGACGAGCTGCCGGTGCGCGTTCAGCGCCTCGACGTTGTGGTTGATGCGAAGAGACATCCTGTCGTTCCTTCCTGGGACTCCTGTCGGGGGACCGCTACTGGGGGAGGGGGTCGGCGGTGGGAAGCTGCACGTCGGAGGGGGTCGCGGCGGCAGCCGCGTTCTCCTCCTTGACGGCGGTCCAGATCTCCTCGCGGTAGACCGGGACGGACTTGGGAGCGGCGATGCCGATGCGCACGTTCGAGCCGCTCACCTCGATCACCTCGATGACGACGTCGTCGCCGAGCATGATCTTCTCGCCGGGGCGGCGCGTGATGATGAGCATCAGGCGGCCTCCGTCGCGACCGAGGCGAACAGCGGCGCGCGGATCGGCGCGTGGTCGGCCTCGTTGATGACCTGGTAGCCCCTGCCGTGCGCGATCAGGATCGGCGCGCGCAGGTTGGCGTGGAAGTCCTCGAGCTGCTCCGCGGCGCGGACGGTGACGTACACCGACGTCTGGTCGGCGTCGCTGACGCCGATGCGCGCGGCCTCGTCGTCGGACAGCTCGACCTCGTAGTCGCCGAAGAACCGCCACGGGTTCGTGACCGGCACGGCCAGCTCGGGGTCGTCGATCGAGTGCAGCCAGATGAACGCGCTGTCCTCCGAGCGGGCGAGCAGCGCGTACTTGGTGCCGCGCAGCCCGATGAGCCCGTTCGGGAACTCGATCACGGCGTCGGACGGCACCTCGAGCCGGCCGAATCGCGTGCTGTGGAGGGTCACTGCCATGGACATCACCTGAGGAAGTCGAGGAGGGAGGGTTGGATGAGCGCCTGCCCCGACTTCAGGGCGGCCTCGTAGACGGACTGCTGGGTGTTGAGGTCGATGATCGCCTTGGCGACGTCGGTGTCCTCGTTGGTCGAGAGCAGCGCCGAGGTCGACTCCTCGACCTGGGCGAGACGGGCCTCCGCGGCCTCCAGGCGCGTGCTGAGCGCGCCGACCGTGCCGCGCGCCGAGGTCACGTCCTCGAGGTTCGAGCCCAGGCCGTTCAGCGCCGGGCCGCGCAGGCCGGCGACGTTGCCGGAGCGCAGGTCGGCGGCGATGGCGCGCAGCGTGGAGAGGAGCTTGCCGTCGGTGCCGCCGCTGCCCAGCACGGCGCTGCCGAGCACGTTGACCTGGACGGAGACGCCCGGGCCGATCTGCCGTGCGATCGGGCCCGCGTCGCCGCCGTAGGCGTCGGCGGCGCCCGGCGCGTACGGCGGGTCGTCGGTGTCCTGGCCGGCGAGCACGTAGCGCCCGCCGTAGGAGGCGTTGCCCGCGCTCTTGGCGGTCTCGACGAGCTGGTCGACCTCGTCGGCGAGCTTGTTGCGGTCGGCCTGGCTCATCGCGCCGTTGGCGCCCTGCAGGCTCAGCTCCCGCGCACGGTGCACGACGTCCGTGATCGTGGCCAGGGCCGAGTCGGTGGTCTCCAGCCAGCCCTTCGTGTCCTCGATCGTCCGCCGGTCCTGCTCGATGCCGGCCAGCTCGGAGCGCAGCCGCATCGCGTTGTGCGCCGCGAGCGGGTCGTCGGACGGCTTCTCGATCCGCTTGCCGGACGCGATCTGCCGCTGCGCGGTGGCGATGCGGTGGGTGCTGGCGCGCAGGTCGCTGAGCAGCCGGCGGCCGAGCATGCCCTCGGTGATGCGCCCGGCGCTCACAGCCCCACCCGCCCGGTCCGGTTGATGAGCGCGTCGAGCATCTCGTCGACGGTCGTCATCGCGCGCGAGGAGGCCTGGTAGCCGCGCTGGAAGCGGATCATGTTCGTGACCTCCTCGTCCATCGCCACGCCGCTGACCTCCTGGCGGCGCGCGTCGGCGGCGTCGACGAGGGCCTGCGACGTCTCGAGCTGCCGGTTCGTGCTGGCGGCGTCCGCGCCGATCGTGCCGACGAGGTCGGCGTAGCGCTGGTCGGCGAGCTTGCCGCGCAGCGCGGCGATCTGGCGCGCCAGGTCGCTGGCGCCCGGCGCGGCGGTCGAGCCGGGGCGGATCGTGGACGCGGTGACGGCCACGGCGACGTCGGTCGCCTCGGCGCCGGCGGTCGCGGTGAAGAAGGCGGGCGGGGAGTGGATCGCGTTGACGCTCGCGACCAGCTCGCGGGCGAAGTCGCCGAGCTGCGCGCGGTAGCCCGTGGTGCGCGGCCCGAGCTCGATCAGCGCGCCGAGGCGGCCGCCGGGCGCGGTGAGCGCCTGCGGCCAGTTCGGCGGGTTCGTGCCGTCCACGAGCGGCTGCACCGCGTCGCCGAAGCTCACGCGGATCAGCCCGCCGCCGAGGTCGGTCACCGAGACCTGGGCGTAGCCGCTCAGCTCGTCGAGCAGCACGTCGCGGCGGTCGAGCAGGTCGTTCGGGGCGCGGCCGGCCTTGACCGCGCTCTCGATCATCACGTTCAGCCGCTGGATCTCGGTGGCGGCGGCGACGATCGGGCCGGAGGGGCCGGTGATCGTCGCGTACTCGGCCGTGGCCTCCGCCGCGACCGAGGAGAGGCGGGCGTCGAGCGTGCGGACCGCGGTGGCGAGCGCGTCGGCGCGGCCGATCAGCGCCTGCCGCGCCGGCTGGCTCTCCGGGTAGTTGGCGACGTCGCCCCACGCGCTCCAGAACTGGCCGAGCAGCGCGGCGATGCCGCCGTCGCCGGGCTCGTTGAGGCCGGCCTCGATGCCGCTCAGCGAGCGCGCGGTCGTCTCGTGGCCGGCGAGCGTCATCGCCTGGCCGCGGTACTGGACGTCGAGGAAGGTGTCGCGCAGGCGCCGGTAGGCCTCGACCTCCACGCCGGTGCCGAGGAACGCCCCGGCGCCGCTCGACAGCGCGCCGGCCGACAGCGACAGCGGGGTGGACGCGACGAGCGCCGCCTCCTGCCGCGTGTAGCCGACGGTGTTGGCGTTCGCGAGGTTGTGGGCGGTGACGTCCAGGCCGCGCTGCTGGGCGAGCAGCCCGCGCAGCGCCGTCTGCAGCCCCATGAAGCTCGAGACGTTCACGCCTGCAGGTCCAGGACGCGGTGGGTGGACGGGGCGGCGGGCCTCACGCCCCCGCCGTGCAGCTCGCCCGGCGGGCGGTACCCCGGCTCCTCCTCGGCGCCGACGAGGCGGACGAGGTGGTCGAGGAAGGCGAGCTCCTGGCGCATGAGGGCACGGTTGACGAGGTGCTCGCGCTGGACCTCGTCGAGCAGCCCGCGCAGCTCGGCCGAGTGCTCGTGGGCCAGCCGCGCGGCGGCCGGGTCCATGAGCGACGCGAGCGCGTCGAGCGTCACCTCGTGCGGCTGGCGCCCGAGCAGCTGGGCGGCGCGGACGAGCAGCTGGGAGCGGTCGCCCTCCAGCCGGCCGCGGCGCTCCATCTCGCCCTGGATCTCCGTGAGGCAGCCGAGGACGCCCTCGACGTCCTGGCGGCGCGTCGCGGCGCCCTGGCGCAGGACGGCGTCGAGCAGCGTGCGCGCCGAGCCGAGCTGGTCGGCGAGGTGGGCGAGCACCGCCGTGCCGAGGTCGGCCGGCGGAGCGGGGACGAGGGCGGCGGCGCTCACGCGTCCTCCGTCCCGAGGGCGCCGGCCAGCCCGATGCCGCCGCCGGCGATCATCGCGTCGGCCATGACGCCGGGCAGCAGGTCGCGGTACGCCCTGCTCGCGGCGCTCGAGGCCTCGCCCTCCGGCTGCGCGGTCCGGGCGAGCTGCTGGGTGAGCTGCACGAGCAGCATCCGCTCGAAGGCCAGGCCGGCGCGCTCTGCCTCCGTGCGCCTCTCGGCACCGGGCGGAAGCGGCGTCGCGCCGCCGACGGCACCCACGCTCACCGCTTCACCCCGTTGGCGATCTCGAGCAGCTGGTCCTGCATGCGGATGGCCCGCGAGGTCAGCTCGAACGAGCGCTGGGCCTCGATCATGTCGGCCATCGCGTCGGCGACGTCGACGTTCGACGCCTCCAGCGCGCCCTGCTCGACGCGGACGTCGCCCGCCGTCGCCGGGCCGCTCGCGGCGGTGGCCGAGAAGGTGTTGTCGCCGTTGGCCCGCAGGCCGTCGGTCGAGCGGACGTTGACGAGGTCGAGGCGCCCGATGACGCGCGTCCCGTCGGTCACCGTGCCGTCGCGGGCGATCGTGACGGCGGACTCCGCGGTGCCGGCCGGCACGGTCACGCCGGTGAAGTGGCCGCTGCCGGTGAGCAGCCGGCCGGTCGCGTCGAGCCGAAGCGCGCCGTCGCGGGTCAGCACCTCGCCGCCCTCGCCGCGGGCGCGGATGAAGCCGGGGCCGTCGACGGCGACGTCGAGGCGGCGGTCGGTGCGCTTCAGCGCGCCCTGGGCCGCCCCGCGCCCGACGCTGGTCGCCGCGGCGCCCGAGCCCTCCTGCACGCCGGGCGACGTGCCGGGGCCGGCCGGCGTGTAGACGAGGTCCCGGAACGCGACGCGGGTGCGCTTGTACCCCGTCGTGTTGACGTTCGCTAGGTCGTTGGACAGCGCGGCGAGCCGCTGCTGCTGCGCCGCCATGCCGGCGGCCGCCGTATACATGCCTTCGAGCACGGGTCTCCTGGGGGGGAGCCCTGGCCTCCGCCAAGGGGCGGTCCAGCCACGGGCGATCTTCTCCGCCGGTGTACTCGGACGGCGTAACGCGAACTTGAGCGCTAAACGCGACCCACGTCGTTCGCCGCCTTCTGCAGCGTCGAATCGATCGTGGTGATGACCCGCTGGCCGGCCTCGAACGCGCGCAGCGACGCGATCATGTCGACCATCGTGCGGGCGGCGTCGACGCCGGAGCCCTCGAGCGCGCCGGAGCGCACCGAGGCCTCGGCGGGCCCGCCCGCGGCGCCCGTGAACAGGCCGTCGCCGGCCTTGCGGGCGTTCGGGACGTCGAAGACGCCGAGCTGGCGCGGGTCGACGGTGCCGTCCGCGGCGACCGTGACCGGCCCGCCGCCGCGGCCGACGACCGGGTTGCCGAGCTGGTCGGTCAGGCGCCCGGAGCCGTCGGCCATGAAGCGGCCGTTGCGGGTGAAGCGCAGGCCGTCGGGGGTCTGCACGCCGAAGAAGCCCGCGCCGGTGATCGCGAAGTCGAGCGGCTCGCCGGTCTCGCGCAGCGCCTGCGGCGCGAGGTCGGTGACCTGGCCGGCGATCGACACGCCGGTCCCGAGCGAGCCGATCGTCGCGCCGGTGCGCCGGTTGGCGAGCAGCATCTCGGCGAACGAGTGCTGCGCGGTGCGGTCGGCCTTGTAGCCGGGCGTCGACGCGTTCGCCAGATCGTTGGCGATGAGGTCCTGGCGCTGCATCTCGGAGAGCATCCCCGAGGCGGCGATGTAGAGCCCGCGCTCCATACGCGCCTAGTGGTCGGCCGGCGCGGGGGGAGGTTGAGCGCGCGCGCCGCCGCGGGTGCGGCCGTGGACGCCGATCCGCGCCACGAGGTCGCCGAACGTCGCGCCGGGGCGCGAGCCGCGGCAGCGCAGCAGCGCGCCGTCGGGCCGCTCCTCGACGCGGATCGCCGAGCCCGGCCGCACGACGTCGCCGTCGACCTCGTCGCTGTCCAGCCACACGTGCGTCGCGCTGAGCGTCGCCCGCGCGAAGCGCCCGGTGAGCCGCAGCACCGCCGCGCCGTGGCGGTCGGCCCAGACGCGCACCGAGCGGGCCTCCTCGCCCTGCTCGTCCCACGCCAGCCGGCCCTTGTCGACCGCGAGGTCGAGGCCCTGCGGCGGATCGGCCTCGGCCTGCTCGAAGC
This sequence comes from Solirubrobacteraceae bacterium, assembly GCA_035940955.1. Taxonomy (GTDB): domain Bacteria; phylum Actinomycetota; class Thermoleophilia; order Solirubrobacterales; family Solirubrobacteraceae; genus CADCVT01. Next base: position 10,451 of record DASZEJ010000113.1, on the reverse strand, counting down.
TCACCTCGAGCAGCGTGCCGGCGAGGATGGTCCGGGTCCATCGCGTCACCCGGTCGAGACTAGGCGGCGCGCCCCCACGGCGCGCCGCTTGCCCCGGTCCCCCGCGTCCCTACGCGACGAGCTGGAAGAGCGCGGCGTCGTCGTCGAGCGCGCGGCGCAGCGTCTTCTTCATCTGCCCGTGGATCTGGCAGACGCGGCTCTCGCTGACGCCCATGATCTCGCCGATCTCGGCCAGCGTCAGGTTCTTGACGTACAGCAGCACGGCGATCTCGCGCTCGCGCTTGGGCAGCTCGGCGAAGACCCGGCGGAACTTCTCCTTGGCCTCGATCGTCGCCGTCGCGTGCTCGGGGTCGACGCGCACGTCGGTGGAGGCCAGCGTGTCGATGCGCTCGATCGTCGTCTCGTCGTCGCTGAGGACCAGCGTGTTGAGCGACGTCATGTCCGACTGCTGGATCTCGTCCTGGCGGCGGCGCAGCTCGGCGACCGTCGTGCCGAGCGCGTCGGCCAGCTCCTCGCGGCTCGGGCGGCGGCGGTGCAGGGCGGTGAACTCCTCGACCGCCTTCTCGACGTCGCGCTCCCAGCGGCGGATCGAGCGCGGGGCCCAGTCCTGGCGGCGCAGCTCGTCGAGCACGGCGCCGTGGATGCGGGTCCACGCGTACTGCTCGAGCGTGGCGCCCTTGGCCGGGTCGTAGCGGTCGATCGACTGGATCAGCGCCTCCAGGCCGCACGAGATGAAGTCCTCGACCTCGCAGCGGGCCGGCATCTCGCGGACCTTCTTGTAGACGATGTACTTCACCAGCGGGGCGAAGGTGAGGACGAGGCGGTCCCGGATCCCGGCGTCGCCGGTGTCGCGGTACTGCTGCCAGAGCGCCAGGGTGTCCTCGGGGGACAGGCGGCGCCGTGCGGCGGTCGGGGGCATCTGGGAGGGCTCCTTGGGGCGGGGGACGGACGGGGGGACGGGGTGAGGTATCGGGTCGCGGCGTCCACCTCCGCATCCCCGCTATTTGGGGTCTTGGGGACCCGATGCGTCCAGAGCCCGCCTCCCCACTTCTGGGGAGGGGGTCAGACCCCTCAACTTCGACTGGGGGTCGCCGATCACGCGGTGGCAGGTCCCGTTCCCCCGCAGCGAAAGGCCCCCCCTTTCCATGGCGCTCCGCCTCAGCGACGCGAGTCCGTCCCCCGAGCCGAACCCCTCGTCCCTCCGCCTCTCCGCCATCCCGCCGGTGGACCTCTTGGTCCCGCGCGCGGAGGCGTGCCTGGCCGCCCGCGACGTGGCGGGCTACCGCGCGCTGTTCGCCGAGGCCGCGGCCGTCGAAGACCAGCACCGCCGCCACCAGGCGCGCCGCGGGCTGATCGAGGCGGGGCTGGCGGCCGGCGGCCGCGAGCTGAACGCCATGGGGCTCGTCTTCGCCGCCATCGCGCGCGAGACGCTCGACGTGCTGGACGCCGACCCGCGCGAGCCGGTGCTGCTCAACTACGCCGGCATCGCGCTCTACGAGCTGGGCGAGCTCGGCGCGGCCGAGCAGCTGTTCCTCGCCGCCCGCCGCCTCGACCCGTCGCTGCCGCACCTGGAGGGCAACCTCGAGGGCATCGCCCGCCGCCGCCGCGAGGGCCTGGCCAGCGTCAACCTGCCCGCCGCACTGCGCGTCGTCGTCGGCCAGCTCGCCCCGCGCGCGAAGAGGGTCGCGGCGCGCGCGCACCCGGCCACCGGCCTGCGCATCAGCCTCTGCATGATCGCCAAGGACGAGGAGTCGATGCTCGGGCGCACGCTCGACGCCGTCGCCCCGTTCGTCGACGAGGTCGTCCTCGTCGACACCGGCTCGAGCGACCGCACGGTCGAGATCGCCGAGGCCCACGGCGCGCGCGTGCTGCACCACGCCTGGACCGGCGACTTCTCCGCGGCCCGCAACGTCTCGCTCGACGCCGCCACCGGCGACTGGATCCTCTACCTCGACGCCGACGAGGTGCTCGGCGACGGCGACGGCGAGCGCCTGCGCGCGCTGGCCGGCCACACCTGGCGCGAGGCGTTCTACCTCGTCATGACCAACTACGTCGGCGACGAGGAGGACCGCCACGGCAACGTCTTCAACGCCCTGCGGCTCTTCCGCAACCGCCCCGAGTACCGGTTCAGCGGGCGCATCCACGAGCAGTGGGCCGGCGCGCTGCCGGGCTTCCTGCCCGAGCGGATCACGGTCTCCGACGTGCGCGTCGAGCACTACGGCTACCTCGGCGTCGTCCGCGACGCGAAGGGCAAGGGCACGCGCAACCTCGAGCTGCTGCACCGCCAGCAGGCCGAGGGCGACGACTCGCCGTTCCTGCACTTCAACATCGGCTCCGAGCTGGCCGCGGCCGGCGACAACGCCGGGGCGCTCGCGGAGTTACGCGTCGCCTGGGAGAACCTGACGACCCACGGCGACGTCACGCGCGCCGGCTTCGCCCCGCTGCTGGCCAACCGCTACGTGCGGGCGCTGCGGGCGTGCGGCGAGCTGGAGGAGCTGCGCACGGTCGCCGCCGACGCGCTGGAGCGCTACCCCGGGTTCACCGACGTGGTGCTCGAGCAGGCGTTCGCCGCCCGCCAGGAGGGCGACGTCGCCCGGGCCGAGGCGCTGCTGCACCGCTGCCTGGAGCTGGGCGACGCCCCGTCGCGCTACTCCGGCTCGGTCGGCGGCGGGACGTACCTCGCGCTGCTGGAGCTGGCCGACCTGCTGCGCTCCACCGGCCGGCTGGAGGAGGCCGAGGAGCACGTCCGCCGCTGCCTGACCGAGCACCCGCGCTTCATCGGCGTCGTCGAGCCGTACGCGGCGATCCGGCTCGCGCGCGGGGCCGACCCCGCCGACGTGGTCGCCGAGGTCCACGCCGCGGTCCCCCACCTCGCGCTGGGCGCGCGGTTCATCCTCGGCGTCGCCCTCCACGAGGCCGGCGCCGCGGCGCAGGCCGAGGCGGAGTTCCACGCCGTCGTCGCCGCCCAGCCGGGCAGCGGGCCGGCCCGCCTGGCGCTCGCCGAGTCGCTGCTCTCGCAGGGTCGCCTGGACGGCGCCGTCGAGGCCGTCGCCGCGATCGAGCCCGACTCGCCGTGGGCGCCCGCCGCCGCCCGCACCGTCGCGTTCGCGACGCTCGCCGCCGGCGACGCCGCCGGCGCCCGCGCCGCGCTCGACGATCCGGCGATCGAGGGCGTGCACCCCGCCGAGCGCGAGCTGCTCGGCGCCTGGCAGGCCGCGCTGGCCGGCGCCGAGCCGCCCGCGTCGCTGCCGCGCGAGGCCGCCGGCTCGGCGCTCGTCATGCTGGAGGCGCTGGCGCGCCTGGAGGCGTTCGACGCGTTCGAGCTGCTGGCCGCCCGCTACGAGACCGTCGACGTGCCCTGGCGCGAGCGCCGCGAGGGGCTCGCCGCGCTCTACCTGCGCCGCGGCTTCCTCGCCTCGGCCGCCGACGAGTGGATCGCGGTCTGCGAGGCCGAGGGGGCCGACGCCTCGGCGCTGATCGGGCTGGCCCAGGTCGCCTGGGCGCGCGGGCTCGACGACGACGCGGTCGTCTTCGCGCAGGAGGCCCGCGAGCTGGAGCCCGGCCACGCGGGCGCCGCGCGCCTGCTCGAGCACCTCGGCGCCGCCGCCTGAGCGGCCGCATGACCGCAGGATCGAACACCTGGCCGCCGCTCGCGGGCGCCGGTCAAGCGTGCGCATGCGTCACCGATGACCCCTCCCAGACGCGCGTCCACGGATGGACGCGGTTGGAATCCAGGAGGGGAATCGATGACGCCGCCACTCGTGCCACCGACCGGCTCGGAGCCGACGGGCTTCGCCCAGGTCTACGACCTTGCGCTGGCGCGCGCGCGCCGCGGCGAGGGGACGGCCGAGCCGGCGGACGAGCCGGTCATCCCGCTGGCGGTGCTGGAGGAGATGGAGGCCGCGTCGCGGATGTGGCACGCCCTGCACGCGCAGGGTCACGAGCTGCGCTTCGAGCCGGGCCCGGGCGGCGTGCGCGCCGAGCTGCGGACCGTCGGGGGCGACGTCGTCCGGCAGGTCCCGCTGCGCGAGGCGATCGACGTCGGCGGGGGCCCGGACTTCGCCGCCTGAGAGCTGAGAGGACCTAGTCGATGGCGACCGGCATCCGGCTCGGCGGGCTCTCGTCGGGTCTCGACACCGAGGGGATCGTCAGCCAGCTCATGGCGATCGAGCGCCAGCCGCGCGGGCGGCTGGAGCGCAAGCAGGCGGCGGCGCAGGCCCGCCAGGACGCGCTGCGCGACATCGCGACGAAGCTCAAGTCGCTCAAGTCGGCCGCCCAGTCGCTGTCCGCGCCGTCGTCGTGGTCCCCGACGCAGTCGATCGCCTCCAGCGACGCGACGCGGGTCGGCGCGCGGGCCGTCGGCTCGGTCACCGCGGGCACCTACGACGTCGCGGTCACGCAGCTCGCGACGACCGCCTCGCGCACGTTCAACGTCACCCCGCGGGCCAACCCGTCGAGCCTGACGTTCACGGTCAGCTCCTCGGGCGCGCAGTACGTCGTGGACGTCGCGCCGAACTCGTCGGTCGACGCGCTCGTGACGTCGATCAACGCGGACACCGCCGCGCCCGTCGTCGCGCGCAACTACAACGGCCAGCTGCTCGTCTCGGCCAAGGCCAGCGGCGCGGGCCAGAACTTCACGGTCAGCGCGCAGCAGCAGGTCGTCACCGAGACCAGCTCCACGCTCGGCCGCGACGCGACGTTCACGGTCAACGGCGCCTCGTACACGCGCACGACGAACACGGTCACCGACGCGATCGCCGGCGTCGAGCTGACGCTGAACGGGATCACCGGCGGCACGCCGGCGACGGTGACGGTCGGCTCGCCGGCGGTCGACGGCAAGTCGCTCGCCACCCGGGTCAAGGCCTTCGTCGACGCCTACAACGCGGTCGTCGACGCGACCCGCAGCCGCACGACCGAGAAGCGCGTGCCGAACGCGACCACGCTCACCGACGCCAAGAAGGGCGTCCTGTTCGCCGACGGCGCCCTGACGACCCTGCTCTCCCAGCTGCGCAACGGGGTCATGGACCCGGTGGCGGTCGGCAACTCGGCGACGATGGACGAGTTCGCCGAGATCGGCGTGTGGACGGGCGCGCCCACCGGCGGCACGAGCAACCCCGACTCGGTCAGCGGCAAGCTCCAGTTCGACGAGGCCCGGTTCCTCAAGGCGTTCGAGGCCGACCCCGCGTCGGTCGAGCGCCTGCTGCGCGGCACCGACGTCGCGCCGGGCCTCGCGGCGCGGCTCGACGAGGTCATCAAGCCGTTCTCCGAGGCGGGCGGCCTGTTCGACGGCAGGATCACGGCCTCGGGCTCGGAGCTGACGCGCCTCAGCGACCAGCTCAAGCGCATGGACGACCGCCTCGGCCGCAAGGAGACCTACCTGCGCCGGCAGTTCACCGTCCTCGAGACCGCGCTGACGAAGCTGAACTCGCAGAGCCAGGAGCTGTCCGCACGGCTCCCCGGCGCGTCGAAGGACTAGGAACGCCGCCGAGCGGCCTCAAGGCGCCCGGCCCGCGCCCGATGAACGCGACCGACCGCCCATGACCTCGGAGGCTCGATGAACCCCTACGCGTCGCCGCAGGCGTACCGCGAGAGCAGCGTGATGACCGCCAGCCCGGCGCAGCTCGTCGTCATGCTCTACGACGGCGCCGGCCGCTTCCTGCGCCAGGCCGAGCTGGCCGGCGAGGAGGGCGCGTGGTCGCACGCGTTCGACCGCCTCGACAGGGCGGACGCGATCGTGGACGAGCTGCTGGTCACGCTCGACCGCGAGGCCGGCGAGATCGCCGAGCGGCTGATGGGGATCTACGTCTTCTGCAAGCGCCTGCTGATCGAGGCGCGGGTCGAGCGCGACCCCGGCCGCATCCGCCGCACGGCGGGCCTGCTGGCCGAGCTGCGCGAGTCCTGGGCCGAGGTCGCCGCCGCGGCATGACCGACCCGGCCGAGGCGCTGCTCGAGCTGGCCCGCGCGGAGCGCCGGCTCGCCGCCGAGGGGCACGCCGGCGAGCTGGCCGCGCTGCACGCCGAGCGCGACCGCCTGCTGGCCGCGCTGCCGGCCGAGCCGACGGTGCGCCAGGCCGAAGCGCTGCGCCTCGCCCTCGCGATCCAGGTGGAGACCGCGGAGCTGCTCCGCGCCGCCCGCGACGCCGTCGCGGCCGAGCTCGCGCGGGTCGACCACGGCCGCGAGACGCTGCGCGGCTACGCGCCCGCCGGCCTCGAGCCGGCCCGCACGTTCGACGCCGCCGGCTGACGCTAAAGACCTCGGCAGCAAGTCCGATGAACCGGTGCGTGGCGCCACGGAGGCGCCTGCCGCACCACAAGCCGAACGAGCCCACGGACGGGCGACTCGCTGCGACCCCCATCGCATCCCCCGTCACGCCATGGAGCTCTTCGACACCGTCCACATCGCCCTCGAGCGGGCCCTCCAGGGCTCGAGCCTGCGCCAGGAGGCGCTGGCCCAGAACCTGGCGAACGTCAACACCCCCGGCTACCGCCGCCGCGACGTCGACTTCCACAGCGCGCTCCAGGCCGCGCTGCCGGCCGGCCGCGACGCGGTCGCTGCCACGCCGATCGGCGCGGCGGTCGACGCCGCCGCGCCGGTGCGCGCCGACGGCAACAGCGTCGACGTCGACGCCGAGTCTGCGAACCTCGCGCAGAACGCGCTCGAGTACGAGGCGCTCGCGCAGGTGCTGCGCGTCCGCGGCGACATCGTCGAAATCGCGCTCGGGGTGCGCTGATGAGCCTGTTCGGCGCCATCGACGTCTCGGGCAGCGGCCTGGCCGCCGAGCGCCTGCGCATGGACGTCACGGCCGAGAACCTCGCCAACGCGCAGACCACGCGCGGGGCCGACGGCCAGCCGTACCGCCGCAAGGAGGTCGTGCTGCGCGAGGCCGAGGGCTTCGACGGCGCGCTCAGCGCGGCGATGGGCCCCGCGGCGTCCGCCGGCCCCGGGGGCGGCGTCGAGGTCGTCGGCATCGCCCAGGACCAGACGCCCAACCGGCAGGTCTACGACCCCGGTCACCCGGACGCGAACGCCGACGGCTACGTCTCGATGCCCAACGTCGACCCGGTGACCGAGATGGTCGACCTGATCGCGGCCTCGCGCGCCTACGAGGCGAACGTGACCGCGATGCAGACCGCGAAGTCGATGTTCTCCAAGACCCTCGACATCCTCCGCTAGAGCGATGCCGGCGATCGACCCCTCCTCCCTCGCCGGAGCGCTCCCGACCGAGTGGGCCGTCGGCCCGCTCGAGGGCACGCCCGACTCGGGCCGCTTCGCGTCCGAGCTCGGCAAGCAGATCGGCGCGCTGGCCGACCTCCAGGCCGAGGGCGCCGCGGCGTCCCAGGCGCTGGCCACCGGCACCGCGACCGACCCCGCGGGCGTCGTCATGGCCGTCGAGCGCGCCCGCCTGTCCATGCAGCTCGCGTCCCAGCTCCGCACCAAGGGCGTCGAGGCCGTCAACGAGATCTTCAGGACACAGGTCTAGCCGATGCCCACCGCCCTCCAGCAGATGCCCGCGAAGTCGAAGGCGATCCTCGCCGCGTCGACCGTCGGGATCCTCCTCGTCGCGATCATGCTCTTCCGCGTCGCGGCGGCACCGAGCTACACGACGCTGCGCACCGGCCTCGACCCGGCCGACACCGGCAAGCTGACCGCCGCGCTCGACCAGGCCGGCATCGGCTACGAGCTGCAGAACAACGGCACCGCGCTCGAGGTCGAGAAGGCCAAGACCGCGCAGGCCCAGGTCGCGCTCGCGGAGGCCGGCATGGGCGGCGGCGGCAAGCAGCCCGGCTACGAGCTGCTCAAGGACCAGAAGCTCGGCGCCAGCGACTTCCAGCAGCGCCAGACCTACCAGCGCGCGCTCGAGGGCGAGCTCGCGAACACGATCGGCGAGATCGACGGCGTCAGCGACGCGCAGGTGCGCCTGACGCTCCCCGACGACGAGCTGTTCGCCGACGAGGCCAAGCCCGCCACCGCGGCCGTGCTGCTCCAGGGCGGGGACGGGATCGAGGCGACGTCCGTCAAGGGCATCGCGAACCTCGTCGCCTCGTCGGTCGAGGGCCTCGAGCCGGAGAACGTGACGATCACCGACGGGACCGGGCGCATGGTGTGGCCGACCGGCGGCGAGGCCGGCGCCGGCGTGTCGGCGGCCACGAAGACCGCCGCCGAGGGCCGCTACGCCGCGCAGGTCGAGTCGTCGATCAACGCGCTGCTGATGCGCACGGTCGGCACCGGCAAGGCGCAGGTGAAGGTCACCGCCGACCTCGACGTCGACCAGGTCAAGCAGAAGCAGCTCAAGTACGACCGCACCGGCACGCCGGTCGAGGAGGTCGAGGAGACCGAGCAGCTCGAGGGCGGTGCCGGCGGCGCGGGCGGCGCGCGCGCCGGGACGCGCGCGAACATCCCGACCTACGAGGCGGCCGGCGGCGCGGGCGCCGGCCAGTCGAACTACCGCAAGCGCTCGGTCAAGACGACGACCGCGGTCGGCAAGACGATCATCGACAGCGTCCGCGCGCCCGGCACCGTGAACCGCATGGACGTCGCGCTCGTGCTCGACGAGTCGCTCAAGCCGCGCGAGGCCGAGCTGTCCGAGCTGGTCTCGGGCGCCGCGGGCCTGCAGGAGGAGGAGCGCGGCGACCGCATCACCACCACGGTCCTGCCGTTCGCCGAGCAGCCCAAGGCGGCCGGCGGCGGCGCGGCCGGCCCGCTGCCCGCGCAGGCCGTCGACCTGGCGAAGTACGGCGCGCTCGGCTTCGCCTCGCTGGTCTTCCTGTTCTTCGTCGGGCGCCACCTGCGCCGGCGCGAGGACGAGGCCCTGATGGGCGAGCCGCAGTGGCTGCGCCAGATCGAGGCGCCGCAGTCGCTCAGCCAGCTCGAGGCCGCGCAGGCCGGCGCGGGCGGCGTGGGCGCCCCGGTCGCCGCGGGTGCGCGCCAGACCGTCGAGGAGACGCTGCGGCGCGACCCCGAGAAGGTCGCCCACCAGGTCCGCAGCTGGCTGTCGGAGGACATGTAGGTGCCGAACGAGCTGGCGCTGCACCAGCGCGAGCCCGAGGGCGCGCTGCCCGTGGCCGCCGCCGGCGTGCCGGCCGGCCTCAAGGGCCGCCAGAAGGCCGCCGTGCTGCTGATCGCCCTCGGCGCGCAGAACGCCGCCGAGGTGCTCAAGCACCTCTCCGACCGCGAGATCGAGGCGCTCTCGCTCGAGATGACGGCGCTCGACACCGTGCGGCCCGAGCTGGGCGAGCTGGTGCTCGACGAGCTGGCCGAGCGGGTCATCGCGTCCGAGGCGATGGGCAAGGGCGGCGTCGAGTACGCGCGCTCGGTCCTCGAGCACCTCTTCGGGCCGGAGCGCGCGGCGGACATCATCCAGCTCGTCAGCGAGGCGGCCGAGGGGCGCCCGTTCGACTTCGTCCGCCGCACGCCGGCCGAGCAGATCGCGGCGTTCCTCGTCGACGAGTCGCCGCAGACGATCGCGCTCGTCGTCGCCAACCTCACCGCCGGCCACGGCGCGAAGGTCCTCGCCGAGCTGCCCACCGACATGCAGCCCGACGTCGCGCTGCGGATCGCGCTCATGGGCGAGACCTCGCCGAGCGTCGTGCGCGACGTCGCCCAGGGGCTGCGCGACAAGCTGTCGAACGTCCTCGAGCACGAGTTCTCGTCCGCCGGCGGCGTCGAGACGCTGGCCGAGCTGCTCAACCAGGCGGGCCGCTCGACCGAGCGCAACGTGCTGCAGACGATCGGCGCGTCGCACGAGGACCTCGCCGAGGAGGTCCGCGCGCGGCTGTTCACCTTCGAGGACCTGCACCGGCTGGCCGATCGCGAGCTGCAGCTGGTGCTGCGCGAGGTCGACCAGAAGGACCTCGCGCTCGCGCTGCGCGGCGTGCCCGAGTGGCTCATGGAGAAGATCACCGGGAACATGTCCACGCGCGCCGCCGAGCTGATGCGCGAGGACATCGAGGCGCAGGCGCCGCAGCGCAAGCACGTCGTCGAGGAGGCGCAGGGCCGCATCGTCGCCGTCGTGCGCCGGCTGGAGGACAGCGGCGCGATCTCGCTCGGCGGGTCGACCGAAGAGGAAGAGGAGGAGCTGGTCTGATGGCCGCCTCCGCCGCTCCCTTCGAGTTCGCGCCGCTCGAGCCGCTCGCCGGCGCCGGCGCCGCCCCGCTCGCGGGCGCCCCGGCGCCCGTCCCCGCCGTCGACCTCGACGCCGTCCGCGCCGAGGGCTTCGACGCCGGCTACGCGGCCGGCGCCGCCGACGCGCGCGCGGCGATCGAGCCCGCCGCCGCGGCGCTGCAGGCCGCCGCCGCCGAGCTGCGGGCGCTGCGCGAGGACACGGCGGAGCGCTGCGAGCGCGCCGCCGTCGACCTCGCGCTGGCGATCGCCGAGCAGGTGCTCCAGGGCGCGCTCGCCGTGCGGCCCGAGCTGGTCGTCGACGCCGTCCGCGGCGCGCTGCGCCGGCTGGT
>DASZEJ010000112.1:0-44370 GCA_035940955.1 Solirubrobacteraceae bacterium | reverse complement strand
GACGGCGGACGGCGGAGGCGCGGCAGCGGACGGCGGAGGCGCACCAGCGGACGGCGGAGGCGCACCAGCGGCTGCGCGCAGCAGCGGCGGGAGCGCGGCGGGCGCCGCCGGCGCGATCGTCGGCGGTGCCTCAGCCAACGGCGCGGCGGCGCCCGCTCCGCGCGTCGCCGTCGAGGCGAGCGCCGACCCCTCCTCGGACCTGCGCGCGGTCGCCCGCCTCGCGCGCGACTCCGCCGGCGGGCTCGTCGTCGCTCACGCGGACGTGGTGACGCAGCGCGAGGTGCTCGCGGGGCTCGCGGCCGATCCGCGCGTGTCGACGGGCGCGCTGGCGACGGTCGGGCCGCTGGGTCGGCCGACCGCGCCGCGGATCCGGTCGGCGCGGGGGCGGATCGTGAGCGCGGCGTCGCCGTACCACCTCGTGCACCGGCCGACCGCGACCTTCCTGGGGGTGCTGAAGGTCGCCGGGGACGACCGCGCGGCGCTGGCCGCCGTCGCCGAGCGGCTCGCCGACCTCACCGCCCCTCCCCTGCCCGACGGCTGGGACGACGAGCTCGACCGCAAGGCCGGCATGTGGCGGGGCGCCTTCGCGCGCATCGCCGCGCGCCAGGCCTCCGGCGAGGCCGACGTCCGCCGCCAGGGGCTGCTCGAGGTGGACGCCGACCTCGACGACGACGCGCCGGCCGGCGAGGACGAGGCGCCCGAGCGCCCCGACGACGTCGTGCTGTCGGAGGCCGACGAGGCCGAGCTGCGCCGCCGGCTCGCCGCGGCGCCCGACGACGTCGTCTCGCTGCTGCTCGTCGGGCTGGTCCGGTCGGGCGCGCAGGTCGGGATCAACCACCTGCGCAAGCTCTTCTGGGCGCGGCCGCTGTCGCGCGCGGACGTCGACCGCGCGGCGACCGAGATCCGCGGCTACGACGAGGACAGGGTGCTGCTCGACTCGTCGGTGAAGGCCGCCGACGGGTTCTTCACGACGTTCTTCGTCAGCACCTACTCCAAGTACGTCGCGCGCTGGGCGGCGCGGAGGGGTCTGACCCCGAACCAGGTCACGACGGTCTCGGTGCTGATCGGGTTCCTCGCCGCGGCCGGGTTCGCGACCGGCGAGCGGTGGGGCCTCGTCGCCGGCGCGATCCTCCTGCAGATCGCGTTCACGACCGACTGCGTCGACGGCCAGCTCGCCCGCTACACGCGCCAGTTCTCGAAGCTCGGCGCGTGGCTGGACTCCGTGTTCGACCGGACGAAGGAGTACGCGGTGTTCGCCGGCCTGGCGATCGGCTACTCGGCCGCGCACGCAGGCGACGTGTGGGCGCTCGCGGGCGCCGCGCTGACGCTCCAGACGGTCCGCCACATGGCCGACTTCTCGTTCGGCGCCGCCCGCCAGCAGGTGATCGGGGAGGCGCAGCACCCGCCGCTCGAGCAGCCGAGCGACCGGGTGGGGGCCGGCGTGGCGGCGACGGCGCCGGCGCGGGCGGTGGCGCCGGCGGCGAGCGGCGCGGGCACGCACGGCGCGACGGTCGCGACGGGCGGAGCGGGCACGCAGGGCGGAGCGACCGCACAGGGCGCAGGCGGCGCCGGCGGGCTCCCCCGCCGCGTCCTCGGCGCCTGGCGCAAGCTCGACCGCTGGCCCGGGATGGTGTGGGTCAAGCGGATGGCGGCCTTCCCGATCGGGGAGCGGTTCGCGGTGATCTCCATCACCGCCGCGCTGTGGGACGCGAAGGTGACGTTCGTCGCGCTCCTCGCCTGGGGCCTGTTCGCGTTCGCGTACACGTTCGCCGGCCGGTTCCTGCGGTCGCTCGCCCGCTGATGGCCACGCTCGCCGCGCCCTCGCCGCTCGAGACCTACCGCGACGACGGGCCGATCGCGCAGGCGCTCGCGACAGCCGGCCGGCGCCTGCCGGTCCCGGGCGCGGCGCTCGCCGCCGCCGCCGCGCTCCCGCTCCTCGTCGCCGTCGCCGCCGAGCGCGACGGCGCGTCCGACGCCCTCGCGGGCGCGACGCTCGCCGTCGCGATCCTCGGCTGCGGCCTGGCGACCGGACGCGCGCAGGACGGCGGCTTCCGGTGGCTCGTCCCGCCCGTCGTGCGCCTCGTCGAGTACGCCGGGCTGCTGTGGCTCGGCTCGCTGGCGGGCGGCAGCGGCGTCCCGGCCGCGTTCGCCCTGATCTCCGCGTTCGCCTTCCGCCACTACGACCTCGTCTACCGCCTGCGCCACCGCGGCGCCACGCCGCCGCGCTGGGTGAACCTCGCCGGGCTCGGCTGGGACGGCCGGCTCCTGCTTGGATACGTCGTCCTGCTGGCCGGCGTGCTGCCCGCGGCGTTCTTCATCCTCGCCGCGGTGCTCGGCGCCGTGTTCGTCGCCGAGAGCGCCGCCGGGTGGACGGGCTCGGCCCGCGGCCAGCGTTCGAGCGTCTACGAGGAAGAGGAGGACGAGGGTCAGTGATCGGCATGGTGCTCGCGGCGGGGGCGGGCCGGCGGCTCGAGCCGCTGACCGCGGACCTTCCCAAGACGCTCCTGCCCGTCGATGGCGAGCGCACGATCCTCGATGTCGCCCTGGCGAACCTGCGCCACGCCGGGATGGAGGAGGTCGTCGTCATCACCGGCTTCGCCGCGCACCGCATCGAGGACCGCAGGGCCGATCTGGAGGCCGCGCACGACCTGCGGCTCGAGCTCGTCTTCAACGACAGGGCGCTGGAGTGGAACAACGCGTACTCGCTGTGGTGCGCGCGCGACCACTTCGACCAGGGCGTGATCCTCTGCAACGGCGACACGGTCCACCCCGCCTCGGTCGAGGACGCGGTCCTCGCGGCCCGCGGCGACGACGACCTCGTGCTCGCGGTCGACGCCGAGAAGGCGCTCGGCGAGGAGGAGATGAAGGTCCACCTGTCGGAAGAGGGGTACGTGGACCGCATCCACAAGGGCCTGGACCCGGCGACCGCGCAGGGGGAGTACATCGGCGTGACGCTGATCGAGCCGCACGCCGCCGACGCGCTGGCCGATGCGCTGGAGGCGACGTTCCGCCGCGACCCGCAGCTCTATTACGAGGACGGCTTCCAGGTCCTCGCCGACCGCGGCGGCAGGGTGCGCGCGGCGCCGATCGGGACCGTCGAGTGGGTGGAGGTCGACGACCACGCCGACCTCGCGCGCGCCCGGGAGCTCGCTTGCCGCTGCTGACCCGGATGGTCGGCACGCCCCTGGCCATCGACATCGGGCCGGGGGCGGTCGCCGGGCTCGCGCCGCTGCTCGCCGACCGGCGGATCTCCAGCGGCGGGGACGTCGCGGTGGTCGTCGGCCCCGGGCAGGGCGAGGCGCTCGCCGCGCAGCTCCGGTCCTCGCTGGAGAAGGCCGACGTCCACCTCGTCGAGAGCGGCAGCGTCGAGACGGCGGTCGAGCTGTCGCGCGAGCTGCGCAACGACTTCCACGACGCGGTCGTGGGCATCGGCGGCGGGCGCACGCTCGACGTGGCGAAGTACGCCGCCAGCCTCGCCGGGCTGCCGATGGTGGCGGTGGCGACGTCGCTCGCCCACGACGGGATCGCGTCGCCGGTGGCGTCGCTGGAGCACGCCGGCCGCAAGGGCTCGTACGGCGTCCAGATGCCGATCGCGGTCGTCGTCGACCTCGACTACGTGAGGCGCAGCGAGCCCGGGATGCGCCGGTCGGGGATCGGCGACGTCGTCTCGAACCTGTCGGCCATCGCCGACTGGCAGCTCGCCGAGCGCGAGCGCGGCGAGAAGGTCGACGGCGTCGCGGTGACGTTCGCGCGGGTCGCGGCGATGGCGGTGCTGCACCGCGCGGACGGGATCGAGGACGAGGAGTTCCTCATCGCTCTCGCCGAGGCCCTCGTGCTCTCCGGCCTCGCGATGGCGACCGCCGGGTCGAGCCGCCCGTGCAGCGGCGGCGACCACGAGATCCTGCACGCGATCGACCACCTCTTCCCCGGCACCGCGTGGCACGGCGAGCTGGCTGGCGCCGCGAGCCTCTTCGTCTCCCACCTGCGCGGGGACGTGACGCTGGCCGCCGAGCTGGACGCCTGCCTGCGCCACCACGGGCTGCCGCGCCTGCCGCGCGAGCTGGGGCTGACCGACGAGCAGTTCGCCCAGGCGGTGCACTACGCGCCGCGCACCCGGCCGGACCGGTACACGCTGCTCGAGCACCTGAGCCTCGACGAGCGGGAGGTGACCGACGCCGTCCGTGCGTACGTCGACGCCTTCGATCGCTGAGCTGCGCGCGGCGACCCAGCCTGCGTCGATCTTCGAGCGCAACAGCGGCGAGCACTGGGCGGGGCGGCTGTACGTCCGGCGGCTGTCGCCGTACCTGACGCGGCTGCTGCTGCGGACCCCGATCACGCCCAACGGGGTGACGTGGCTGATGATCCTGAGCGGCGTGGCCGCGGCGGCGGCGCTCGCGGTCGACGGCGTCGCGACCGCGGTCGCCGCCGTGCTGCTCATCCAGTGCCAGATCCTGTTCGACTGCTCGGACGGCGAGCTGGCGCGGTGGCGGGGGCAGTCGTCGCCCGTGGGGATCTACCTCGACCGGCTGGGCCACTGGGTCACCGAGGCGGCGCTGCCGATCGCTCTCGGGGTCCGGGTCGACGAGCCGGTGCTCGGGCTGGTGGTCGCCGTGCTCGTGCTGTTCGTCAAGGGCGAGACCGCGCTGGTGCACGTCGCGCGCGGCGAGGCGGGGCTCGGGCGGGTCGAGGACACGGTCGCGGTGGCGGCGCCGCGGGCCGGGCTGCTCGCGCGGCTGCGGTCGTTCGCCGGCCGGCTGCCGTTCTACCGGGCGTTCGTGGCGATCGAGTTCACGGCGCTGGCGCTGGTCGCGGCGGTGCTCGGCGTCGAGCGCGAGCTGCTGATCGCGCTGGTGCCGGTCGCGGCGATCACCGTCCTCGGGCACCTTGTGGCGATCCTGACCTCGAAGCGGCTGGCATGAGGTGGGGCTGCGTCGTCCTCACGCGCGGCGACCGCCCGGAGGTGCTCGACCTCGCCGTCCGGTCGCTGCTGCGCCAGCGGGGGGTCGACGTCGACGTGGCCGTCGTCGGGAACGGCTGGCGGCCGTCCGGGCTGCCGGACGGCGTTCGCGGGGTGCACGTCGAGCGCGACGAGGGCATCCCCGCGGGCCGCAACGCGGGCGTGCCGGCGGTGGAGGGCGAGCTGCTGTTCTTCCTCGACGACGACGCCGAGCTGGTCGACGACGACGCGCTGGCGCGGCTGGAGCGGCGGTTCGACGGCCGGGTCGGCCTGGTCCAGCTGCGCGTCGAGCCGCGCGGCGGCGGGCGGCGGTCGTCGGACTGGTCGCCGCGGCTCGGGGCCGGCGCGCCCGAGCGCAGCGGCGAGGTGACGGCCGTGTGGGAGGGCGCGGTCGCGATGCCGCGCGCGGTGTTCGAGCGCGCCGGCGGCTGGCCGGCCGAGTTCCGGTTCGTCCACGAGGGCGTCGACCTGGCCTGGCGCGTGATGGACCTCGGGCTGCGCGTGGAGTACGCCGGGGACCTGACGGTCCTCCATCCCTCCCCTCCGCTCGAGCCCACCCGCCACGCCTACTCGACGTACTACGGCGCCCGCAACCGGGTCTGGCTGGCGCGCCGGTACCTGCCGCTGCCGCTCGGCGCGCTGTACGCGGCGACGTTCCTCGCGCGCGCCTGGCCGCGGCTGGGCTCGGCGAGGGAGCGCCACGCGCTGCTGCGCGGCTACCGTGACGGTCTGCGCACCCCGTGCGGCCCCCGCCGCCGCCTGCGTGCCGGGACCCTGTGGCGCATGACCCGCGCCGGCCGGCCCCCCGTGATCTGACGTGACCACCGACGCACCACATCGCCACCGGCTCGAAGACGAGTTCACCTCCCAGCACCACGTCTACGAGCCGCACAAGGTCGGCCTGCCGCCGATCGGGTCGTACGTGCGCGAGCTGTGGCGCCGGCGCGAGTTCGCGGTCGAGCTGGCCCGGACGAACCTCCGCGCCCAGCACTTCAACACGGTGTTCGGGCAGCTCTGGCTGGTCATCAACCCGATCCTGCTGGCGGGCGTGTACTTCGTGCTGGTCGACATCCTGCGCAGCGGCTCGCGCGGGGACGAGTTCTTCGCCCACCTGATGGCGGGGCTGTTCGCCTACTACTTCGTGCAGCAGTCGCTGCAGCAGGGCGTGCGGTCGGTCGTGTCGGGCGGGCGGCTGATCCTCAACACCGCGTTCCCGCGGGCGCTGCTGCCGATCTCGTCGGTGGTGACCGCGTTCATGCGGTTCGTCCCGACGTTCCTGATCTACGTCCCGGTGCACCTGCTGACCGGGCTGCCGGTGGGCCTCGAGCTGCTGTGGCTGATCCCGATCATGCTGATCCTCGTCGTCTTCGCGTCGGGGATGACGATGCTCGTCGCGGCCGGCCAGGTCTACTTCCGCGACATCAAGAACTTCCTGCCGTACGCGACGCGGGTGTGGCTGTACGCGACGCCGATCCTCTACTACGCGCGGGAGGTGCCGGACCGCTACGACTGGATGCTGTCGGTCAACCCGCTGGCGCCGATCATCACGTCGTGGAGCGCGGTGATCGACCGGGGGTCGACGCCGCCGCTGGACGACATGCTGCTGGCGGTCGCGTGGGCGGTCGGGGTGTTCCTCGTCGCCGCGGTGTTCTTCGTCTCCCGGGAGCGGGAATTTGCCGTTCGGCTCTGACGCGCCGCCCGCGATCAGCGTGCAGGACCTGTCGGTCACGTACCGGACGTCGATCGAGCGCCGGCCGACGCTGCGGTCGATGCTCGTGCGGGCGGGGCGGCGCGAGCGCTACGTCCACGAGATCGAGGCGGTCAAGGACGTCTCGTTCTCGGTGCCGCGCGGGTCGGTGCTGGGGGTCGTCGGCGCCAACGGGGCGGGGAAGTCGACGCTGGTGCGGTCGATCGCGGGGATCCTGCCGCCGACGTCGGGGCGGGTCGAGGTCCATGGGCGGGTGAGCACGCTCTTGGCTCTGGGCGTGGGCTTCAACCGCAAGCTGACGGGGCGGGAGAACGTGGTGCTGGGCGGGCTCGCGGCGGGCTGGAGCCGCGAGGAGCTGGCGGCGAAGTACGACGACATCGTCCGGTTCGCCGAGCTGCAGAAGTTCATGGACCTGCCGATGCGGATGTACTCGTCGGGCATGTACGGCCGCCTGGCGTTCAGCGTGGCGGTGAACATGGACCCCGACATCCTGCTGATCGACGAGGCGCTGTCGGTCGGCGACGCCCGCTTCAAGCGCAAGTCGTTCCGCCGGATGCGCAAGCTGTGCGAGGAGGACCGGACGGTCGTCCTGGTCAGCCACGCCCTGCAGAGCATCAAGGACCTCTGCGACCACGTAATCTGGATGCACGAGGGCGAGCTGCGCATGTGGGACGAGCCGGAGGCGGTGATCGACGCGTACACCGAGTTCCTCGAGGTGGGCGAGGACGCGGTGACGATGGAGGACGTGTAGGGGGCGGCTTGATGCTCCGCCGCCTGCTCGTCCTGGTCAGCGCGATCGTCCTCGTGGACGTCGCGTTCTTCTCGGCGATCACCCCGCTCCTCCCACACTACAGCGACGAGCTCGATCTCACGAAGGGCGAGGCCGGGGTGCTCGCGGGCGCCTACGCGGCCGGGACGCTGATCGCCGCGCTGCCCGCCGGCTGGATCGCGTCGCGGATCGGGCCGCGCACGACCGTGCTCTACGGCCTCGCGCTGCTCGCCGGCGCGTGCGTCGCGTTCGGCTTCGCGGAGCGGTACGAGCTGCTCGTCGGCGCCCGGTTCGTGCAGGGCGTCGGCGGGGCGGCGTCGTGGGCGGCGGGGATGGCGTGGCTGCTGGGCGTGGCCCCGCGCGAGCGGCGCGGCGCCGTCATCGGCACCGCGCTCGGGTTCGCCATCGCGGGCGCGTTCGGCGGGCCGGTCCTCGGCGCCGTCGCGGAGGCCTCCAGCCCCGCCTTCGTCTTCTCAGCCGTCGCCGTGATCGCCGCCGTGCTCGCCGCGGGCGTCCTCGCGACGCCCCCGCCGCCGACCACCGAGCCCGCTGCCGGGCTGCGCGGCGCGCTCGCCGAGCGGCGCGTGCGGATGGGCGCCTGGCTGACGACGCTCCCCGCGGTGTTCTTCGGCACCGTGAACGTGCTGACGTCGCTGCGGCTGAACCACCTCGGCGTCGGCGCCGCCGGCGTCGCCGCCGTGTTCCTCACTGCCGCCGCGGCCGAGGCGGTCGTCAGCCCGATCGTGGGGCGCCTCGCCGACCGCCGCGGCACCGTCCTGCCGATGCGCGCCGGCGTCGCCGCCATGCTCGCCGGCTGCGTCGTCCTCCCGCTGGCCGAGCAGCGGGCGTGGCTGCTGGCCGTCGCGGTCGTCGTCGCCCTCGCCGCCGCCGGGATCATCTGGGCGCCCGCGATGGCGATGATCTCCGAGGGCGCCGACGCAGCCGGCGTCGCGCAGGGCCTCGCCTTCGGGATCGTGAACCTCGCCTGGGCTGGCGGGCAGGTCGCGGGCAACGCCGGCGGCTCGGCGACCGCCGAGGCCACCTCCGACGCGTTCGCGTTCGCCGTCGTGGCGGTGCTCGCCGCGCTCAGCCTCGCGCTGCTGCTGCGCACCCCGGCGCGGCGTACACCCGCCACGACCCGTTCGAGTACAGCGTCCGCCACCCCGCCGGACGCCGCCCCGTCCGCCGCGGGAAGTTCTCGCGGTAGAAGCGCCTGACGTTCGGGACGCGCCGGGGCACGAGCAGCAGCTCGCCGAGCGGGCTCGCCCGCTTGCGGATCGTGCCGACCGTCCCCGGGTCGCCGTCGAGCCACCAGCGCACGTAGGGGATCGGCCGGTGCTCGGCCGTCGACAGCCCGCCGCACGCGTCGAAGGCGCGCCGCACGACCGCGGCGTCCCCCACGTCGCGCAGGTCGGCGTAGAGGCGGCCGTCGAGCTCGAACCGCCGGTCGAGCCCGCGCAGCATGTCCCACTGCTTCCACGGGACGAACGCGACCGAGAGCAGCGCGCAGACGACACCGACGGCCACCCAGATGCGGCGCGCGCCGCTCCCCCGCGCGAGCAGCACCCACCCGGCCACCGCGAGCCCGTAGAACAGCGCGAGCAGGATCGCGGGCGTGCGCACGTACCGCCCGATCAGCGGCAGCCCGAAGAGCGGCCCGATCGCGAACACGGCGAGCATCGCCGCCGCGACCGCGAGCGGCAGCGCCGACCGCCGGTCGCGCCGGTACAGCCACGCGAACAGCAGCCCGACCGGGACGCCGACGATCAGCGGCTCGCGCAGCGTGTAGCCGAGGTACTGCGCACCCCAGCGCGGCACCTGCGACAGCGACCGCCGCCGCTCGTTCTCCTCCGCCAGCTCGGCGGTCCCGTGCAGCGAGTGCAGCGGGTCCCCGGTGACCACCAGGTCGGTGAGCGCCCACACCACGGGGGCCGCGGCGACGAGCACGGCGAGGACCGCGCGGCGGCGGGCGGACAGCCCCGGCCAGAGGTACAGCCAGTACAGCCCCGCGAGCACCCACGCCTCCGGCCGCAGCAGCCCGGCCACCGCCAGCACGCCGAGGACCGGCGCGCCGCGGCGCGGGCGCGCGGCCTCCAGCAGCACGGCCCCGACGATCAGCGCCGCGAACGGGACGTCCTGGTAGGCGAGCAGCGTGTCGCGCAGGATCACCGGCCGCGTGACGACGACGAGCGCCGCCACCGCGCCGACCCAGGGCGTCCCGAACAGCCGCGCGCCGAGCCGGAACACCAGGTACGTCAGCGCCCCGAGCGAGAGCAGCACGACCCACGTCATCACGTCGTCGGCCGCGTCGCCGAACGGCAGCCCGACCGACCCGACCAGCGACTGCAGCGGCTTCGGCGTCGGCGCGAAGTCGGCCTCGTACTCCGGCAGGTGGCCGGTCCACGCGTCGCGCGCCCACAGGATCGCGTAGCGCGCGTCGTAGTTGAGGTACCAGGGGCCGAAGACCGCGCGCAGGATCGCGGCGACGCCCACGATCCACGCGGCCGCGGGCAGCGCGCGGCGCAGCATGGCGGCTGACTCTAGACGCGGCGCCGGGCGGCGGCGCCCGAGGTGCGCTGCACGCGGTTCTCCCCGGCGGGCTGCACGAACCGCTCGAAGATCGTCGCGGCCGGGTCCGCGCTGAAGACGGGGACGCTCAGGTAGACCATGTCCAGCCGGTCGGGCGCGACGTCGAACTGCGCGTAGCCGTTGCGCCCGCCGTCGTACTGCTGCACCCACGGCGCGCGGTCGCGAACCTCCGTCTCCGGCAGGTTCGGCCCGGGCGACGACACCGACCCGCCCACGTACTCGACCGCCGCCGGCTTGCGGCTCGGCGCCGCCGCGAGCGCCTCGAAGTCGCTGGCCAGCAGGTTCGTCATGAACACGTGCGCGTCGCCGGTGAGCAGCACGACGTTGTCGATCCCCTCCCGCTCGATCGTCGCGAGCAGCCGGGCGCGGTCCTCCGGGTAGCCGTCCCAGCTGTCGCCGCTCGCGCGCTCCTCGCCCTCCTGCCGCGCGGCCATCACGACCTGGTTGGCGACGATCTTCCACGTCGCCCGCGACGCGCGCAGCTCGGCCAGCAGCCACTCGAGCTGGCCGGGGCCCAGCATGCTGCGCGGCAGGCCGTCGTTGCGGCCGGTGCGGTACTGGCGCTCGTCGAGCAGGAAGACGTCGGCCAGCGCGCCCAGCTCGAGCTTCTTGTAGATGCGGTGGCGCTCGCGGGGGAACGTCATCCGCGGCAGCCACTCGAACGCCGCGCGGTAGGCGGCCATCCGCTGCGCGAGCGCCGTGGGCGGGTTGTTGTCGGTGTAGTTGTTGACGACCTCGTGGTCGTCCCACACGTGCGCCGTGGGATGCAGGCGGTGCAGCTCGCGCAGGCCCGGGTCGCTGCGGTACAGGCCGTACTTCTGCCGGTAGGAGCGCAGGTCGACGGCGTCGATCGGGTCGCGCCGGACGTCCGCGCCCGCGCGCTCGTAGACGTAGTCGCCGAGGAAGAGGTAGAGGTCGACGTCGCTCAGGCCCGCCGCGTGCTGGTGGGCGCCGTAGAAGCCGCTCGGCCAGTGCTGGCAGGAGGAGTAGGCGAGCCGCAGGGGCTCGGCGGCGCGCGGGTCGGGCGCCGTGCGGGTGCGGCCGATCTCCGAGACCTCGGTGCCGGACTCCCAGACGTAGAAGTACTCGGTCCCCGGCTTCAGGTTGCCGATGCGCGCCTTCAGCGCGCCGTTGACGCCCGCGCCGGTCGGGACGATCGCGGTCGCGACGACGCGCCGCAGGCCCTGGTCGCGGGCGACGACGAGCCGGGCGCCCGAGCGCGGGCGGAGGGTCTCGAGCTTCGACCAGAACGTCACGGCGGTCGCCGTCGGCTCGCCGCTGGCGACGCCGAAGTCGAACGTCCCCGGCCCGACGCGCGGCCGGCGGCTGAGGAGCTTGCGTCCCCAGGCGGGCGGGACGGCGGCGAGGGCGCCCGCGGCGGTGGCGGACGCGACCAGCTCGCGGCGGGTGAGGTGCGGCCTGCGGGCGCTCACTTCAGGCGGAACAGGACGGTGGACGGGACGCGGCGGCGCACGCCGCCCAGGCCGTTGGCCTCGATCCGCAGCCGGTACAGGCCGCGGCGCAGCGGGCGGATGCGCCGCAGGACCACGCGCTCGGCGGACCCGCGGAGCGCGGGCGCGCCGCCGCGGGCGTAGACGACGCGGCGGGGGCCGACGAGCTCGATCGCGGCGTTGCAGACCGGGCCGCGGGCCGCGCGCAGCGACAGCTCGAAGGCGCGCGTGCGGCGGTAGTCGCGGACGCGGCGCGAGGCGCGCGCCGGGCCGCCGGACACGCGCGGGCGCTCGGAGGCCAGGCAGCCCCCGCCGGACTCGACGTCGGACGCCAGGCGCGGGCGGAAGGTCACGAGCGCCTCCGACTCGGGGCCGGGGCGGTCGGTGCCGACGCGGACCCACAGCGTCGCGCGCGTGCGCCGCGCGAACGGGAGGACGAGCGGGCCGGGGCCGTCGCGGTCGACGCAGCCGGCGAGCGCGGAGGCGCGGGGCGCCGAGCCGGCGAAGACGGTGAGCGCCGAGGCGTGGTCGCCGACGGCCGTGACGGTCCAGGCGCCGGGCTTCGGCGCCACGATCCGGCGCCAGACGCCGGCGACCGTCGGGCACGACGGCACCGCCGGGTCCTCCGGCGTCGTCGTGGCGCCGCCGAGCGCCACCGTCGACTGCCCGCTGCGGCCGATCCGCGGCGTCGTGGGGGTGGCGCGGTCGCCGGCCGGCGCGCCGAGCGGCGGCAGCGGGATGTCCTCGACGGTCACGTGCGCGCGCTCGTCGTCGGGCGCGCCGGCGAGGCCGCGGCGGCCGACCTGCAGCAGGACCGGGTGGAACGCGGGCACGCGCAGGCGCAGCGCGGTCGTGCGGTCCTCGGTGGCGTCGTCGCCGCCGGCCCCGGCGCCGGCGCACGCGTTGGGCCGGGTGGGCGGCCCGGGCGCGGGGTCCTGGACGAACGCGGCGAGGTCGAGCGGGTCGGTGGTCCGGCCGACCGCCTCGAAGGTCAGCTCGCGGGCGTTCGGCCCCGCCGGGACGGCGAACCAGACGGTCCGGGCCATCGAGGAGTCGCCGAGGCAGCGCGGGACCGCGTCCGGCGTCGCCTCGGCCAGCTCGGCGACCGCCTGGCGCTCGATCGGGAAGCCGTTGCGGGTCGAGTAGCCCTCGAACTGGGCGGGGGCGCTGAAGGCGTCGTTGGGCGGCGGAGCGGCCGCGGCGGTGGCGGGAAGGAGGGCGGCGGCAGCGAGTGCGACGGCGGCGCCGGGGGCGGCCCTGGCCACCGCGACGCGCGCCGCTCGGAGCGCGGCCCTGGCCACGGCGGCGCCCGCCGCCGCGAGCGCGGCCCTCGTCGCCGCTGTGCGCGCGCGGGGCATCCCCGGTGAGACTCGCGAGGCGCGCCGGAGTTGCGGTCGCAACGCCGCTTGCGCCCCCCGGCCCGGTAGGTTGCGGCGGCGTGGCGGCCGACGACCTGCAGACCCTCGCCGCGCTCGCCGGCGCGGCGGCCGCCGGGGCCGCGCTGGTGGTCGACGCCCGTGCCCGCCGGGCGGTCGCGATGCTCGCCGCCCTCGCCCTCGCGGGCGCCGCGCTGGGCCTGCTGGCCCACGAGCAGATCGAGGACGCGGTCTCCCCCCGCCCGCTCCTCGCCGCGGCCGGCGGGGCGCTCGGCCTCGCCGCGATCGTGGCTCTCGCCGTCCTGTTCCGCCGCCGGCCCGCCGCCCTGCCGCTCGCGCTGGTGGCCGTCCTGCCCTTCCGCGTGCCGGTCACCGTCGGCGAGGAGACGGCCAGCCTCCTGATCCCGCTGTACGGCGTCATCGCGGCGGGCTGCCTGGCGTTCGCCCTCGGCGGCGGCGACGCGGTCGCCGAGCCGCGCGCCCGGCGGCTGCGGATCGCGCTGGCCGCGATGCTCGTCCTCTACGCGGTCCAGGCCCTCTACTCGACCGACACCGACCAGGCGGTCAAGAACCTGGCGTTCTTCTACGTGCCGTTCGCGCTGCTCTTCCGCCTGCTGCTCGACGTGCAGTGGACGTCGCGCCTGGTGCTCACCGCGTTCGGGATCGTCGCCGGCCTGGCCGTCGTGTTCGCCGCCGTCGGGTTCTTCGAGTACGCGACCGGGCGGCTGCTGATCGCGAACTCCAAGCTGCTCGAGGCCAACGACGTCAAGCCGTACTTCCGCGTCAACTCGGTCTTCTTCGACCCCAACATCTACGGCCGCTACCTGGCGCTCACGATGACCGGGCTGGCCGGCGCGCTGCTGTGGACGCGCCGCCCGCGCGAGGGGATCTGGATCGCCGCGGCGCTCGCGGTGCTGTGGGGCGGGCTCGTGCTGTCGCTGTCGCAATCGAGCTTCGCGGCGCTGCTGATCGGCCTGGCGGTACTGGCGGCGCTGCGCTGGCGCGCCGCGCCGGTGCTGGGCGCGGTGGCCGCGGCGGCGGTGGCGGCGGCGCTCGTCGTCGCGTTCGCGGGCGACGCGGTCGGGGTCGAGACGGGGTCGGAGGAGTCGGTCAACCGGTCGACGAGCGGCCGGGTGAACCTCGTCACCGGCGCGGTCGACATGGTGCGGGACCGGCCGGTCTGGGGGTTCGGGTCGGGCTCGTTCCGCGCGGAGTACCGCGAGCGGGAGGGCGTCCGCTCGAGCCGCATCGCCGCGGCGTCGCACACGACGCCGCTGACGATCGGCGCCGAGCAGGGCGCGATCGGGCTCGTGGCGTACGCGTTCGTGCTGTGGGCGGCGCTGACCCTGCTCTTCTCGGGCCTGCGGGCGGCGGTGCACCCGCAGGCGCCGGGCGTCCCCGCGGTCGCCCGCGCCGCGCTGGCCGCGGCGTTCTGCGGCCTGCTCGCGCACACGCTCGTGTACGCGGCGTTCCTGGAGGACCCGCTGGCGTGGACGCTGCTCGCCGTGGCCGCGGCGGTGCCGCTCGCGGCGCGCGAGCCCGCGCCGGCCGCGGAGGGGGCGCACGGCGGCGCGCGCCTCGCCCCCGCCGCGGCCTGAGCCCCCCGGGGCCGCCCGTACCATGGCCCGCGTGCTTCCCCGCCGCCGCCGTACGCGCGTCCTGCTCGCGGCGCTCGGGTTGGTGCTCGTCGCCGGTGCGGTCGCCGCGATCGCGGTCTACCGCACCGCGGTGGTCGATCCCGGGAACGTCTCGAACCCCGAGGTCGAGTTCGACGCCGAGCCGCCGCCGCCCGAGCCGCCGCCGCGCGACCGCTCCCAGTGGCCGCTCTACGGCTTCTCCAAGGACCACCGGCGCTTCTACCGCCCGCCGCGGCGGCTGCCGATCCGCGGGGCGTGGAAGATGGTCTGGCGCCACCGCGCGCCGGCGCTGCTCGAGTTCCCCCCGGTGATCTACCGCGGCTCGATCTACCAGCTCGCCGACAACGGGGTCATCTTCGCGCTGCGCAAGAACACCGGGCGCAAGCGGTGGCGGCGCGATCTCGGGCACCTGTCGGCGTCCTCGCCGGCGATCGGCGGCGGCAGCCTGTACGTGACGCTGCTCGAGCGCCGGCGCGGCGTGCGGGCGGGCCGGGTGGTGTCGCTGTGGCTCGACGGCGGGCGGCTGAAGTGGTCGCGCAACCTGCCGGCGCGCAGCGAGTCCTCGCCGCTGCTGCACCGCGGGCGGATCTACTTCGGGACCGAGGGCGGGACGCTCTACTGCCTGAACGCCCACAACGGGCGGACGGTCTGGCGCTACCAGGCCGACGGGGCGATCAAGGGCAGCCCGACGCTGTCGAACGGCAAGCTCTACTTCGGCGACTACGGCGGGCACGTCCACGCCGTGCGGCTGTCGAACGGGCGCCGGGTGTGGGAGGCCGCGCCCGCGGCCCGGGCGCTGCGCTCCGGGCGCTTCTACGCGACGGCGGCGGTGGCGTTCGGGCGCGTCTACATCGGCAGCACGGACGGGCGGATGTACTCGCTGTCGGCCCGGACGGGCCGGCTCGCGTGGGCGCGCCAGACCGGCCACTACGTGTACTCGTCGGCGGCCGTGCACGCCGTGCCGCGCGTCGGGCCGACGGTGTTCTTCGGCTCCTACGACGGCCACCTCTACGCGCTGAACGCACGGACCGGGGCGGTCCGGTGGCGCCACCGGTCGGGCGGGAAGATCTCCGGCGGGGCGACGATCGTCGGGCGGGCGGTGTTCTTCGCCGACCTCGGCAAGCGGGTGACGATCGGGCTGAGCCTCGCGACGGGGCGCGTGTTCTTCAGGCGCAAGCCGGGCGCGTTCGACCCGATCGTGTCCGACGGCCGCCACCTGTTCCAGACCGGGCGCAGCTCGCTGACGGCGCTGCTGCCGGCGGCGGAGGCGCGGCGGGTGCTGCGCGAGCGGCGCGAGCGGGCGCGGGAGCGGCGGGAGCGGGCGCGGGAGCGGCGGGAACGGGAGGGCGCGCGGGGGCGGGAGCGGGCGCGGGAGCGGCGCGCCGGGGAGCGCCGCCGTGCGCGGGCTCGGGCTCGGCGGCGCGCGGAACGGCGCGCCGAGCGGCGCGCGAAGGCGCGTGCGCTGCGGCGGTGCCGGCGCCACACGACGCGCGCCGCCCGGCGGCGCTGCGCCCGCCGGGTCGAGCGGCGGTTCTAGGCCGCCGCCGCTGCCGCCGCCGTCCGGACGAGCGCCTCGGAGCTCACGCGCGGCGATCCTGTCAGCCGCGCCGGGTCCACGCCACGCCCGCCAGGCACAGCGCGCCGCCGGCCAGCGCCGCGACCGGCGGCGTCTCCTCCAGCACGGCCCACGCGAGCAGCACGACGAGCGGCGGCACGAGGTACGTCAGCGCGCCCATCTTCCCGGCGGTCGTGTGGCGCAGGGCGTAGGCCCACGTCGTGAACGCGATCGCGGTCGGGAAGGCGCCGAGGTAGGCCGTCCAGGCGACGGCCCCGGCGTCGGCGTCGCGCAGGTCGCCGGCCAGCTCGGGCGCGAACGGCAGGCAGACCAGCGTGCCGACGAGGCAGGCCACGAACGTGACGTCGAGCGGGGAGTGGCGGGCAAGGACCGGCTTCTGCGACACGACGCCGCCCGCGTACAGCGCCGCCGCGGCGAGGCACAGCAGCGCTCCCCACGCCGCGTCCGTGCTCTGCTCCCGCGTCGCCAGCCCGATCACGACCGCGCCGGCGAACGCGATCGCCAGCCCGCGGAAGAGCGTCCGCGGGAAGCCCTCGCGCAGCACGACGCCCGCCAGCAGCGCGATGAGGATCGGGCCGACGTTCGTCAGCATCGCCGCGGTGCCCGCGTCGACGCGCTGCTCGCCCTCGTTCAGCGCGACGTTGTACGCCCCGAACCACAGCAGGCCGCACACCACCACGGCGCCGAGGTCGCGCCCGGTCAGCGCGCGGAGCGTCGCGTACCCCCGCCGCGCCACGACGATCGCGCCGAGGACGACCGACGCCACGGCCAGCCGGCCGAGCGCGAGCGGGCCGCCGTCGAGGTCCTCGCCGGCCGCGCGGATGCCGACGAACGCCGACGCCCACAGGACGACGGTGATGACGCCGGCGAGGACGGGAAGGAGCTGAGCGCGCGCCATGCCGGGTCAACGCGCGGGCGCGGCGGAACGTGACCGCCCGGCCGGCGCGCGACATGCGAGAAGGGTCTGACTGCCAGCCGTTTCTTGCACATCGTGGCGGAGGCGCCCCGGGGCGCCCGCCCCTCAGCGCGCGCAGCCCCCGCCGTTCAGCCGGTACACGCTCATCACCGGCCCCGGGCGGTGGTAGGCGAGCGGGTAGTAGTCGAAGGTCCAGTCGAAGTTGAACTCGACCGGGCCGCGACCCCGCGCGTACGGCGACGCCTCGTAGGCGAGCGTGGCGCGCTTCTCGAGCTCGCGGTAGTACGCGAGCGCCTGCGGGACCTCGTCGGGGTCGGCCTCGGCGCGGCCGCGCTGGGTGGAGCCGACGACGACCCAGCAGTAGCCCTGGTCCTCGAACCTGTCGACCAGCTCCGGCACGAGGATGCGCTCGAAGTCCTCGATGTGCACGACGACGCCCGGCTCGGGCAGCAGCGGGCCGTCGGGGTTCTCGGGGTCGATCCGCGAGCGCGACGTCGGGTACTTCGCCCACCGGTTGCCGTTCGGCGACAGCCGCGACGGGTTGCCGACGTCCTGCGCCCACGCGTCCGGGACCACCGGCTCGATGACCACCTTCGAGTTCGGCGCGACGTGCTCGACCATCCACTCCCGGGTCAGGTTCCGGGTGTCCTCGCGCGAGAGCACCTGCCCGATGTGGAGCGAGTACACGAGTCCCTGACCGAGCAGCAGGATCGCCCCGAGCGTCACCAGCGTCGGCTTCCACCCGGGCAGCCGCCCGCCCAGGCGGTCGGCCAGGTTGATGACCGCGTACGACGCCAGCACGCAGGCGAACGGGAAGATCGGGATCAGCCAGCGCCCGAAGTAGCGCTGCTGGGTGCCCATGAACGCCACGTAGAGGACGGTCGCGGGGACGAGGACCCACAGCACCCGCCGGTCGGCCCGCCACAGCAGCGGGATCGCCGCGCCCGCCGCGAACAGCGGCACCCACCCGAGCCCCCAGGTGAACGACCACAGGTAGTAGAAGACGCCGCTGCCGTGGGTCAGCCCGAGCTTGCCCTGGTCCTCGCTGCCGGTCGCGGAGGACTGGTGGGTGATCCCGTCCCAGAACGCGGCGAAGTCGAGCACGACGTACGGGTTGGCCAGGACGAACGCGACGATCGAGCAGGCCCCGGCGACGAGCAGCCCGCGCACCGCCGCCGCCCGCGCGCCGGGGCCGAGGAAGTGCAGCGCCGCCGCGATCAGCAGCGGCAGGAGCACCACGCCGCCGGTGTACTTGGTCGCCGCGGCCAGCCCCAGCCCGGCGCCGGCGATCGCGTAGTCGCGCGCCCGCCCCAGGCGCACCACCCCCGCGACGCCGTACAGCGCCAGGCACAGCGGCGCCAGCGTGGGCACGTCGTTCAGCGCCAGGTGGGAGTAGAAGACGGGCAGGAACCCCACGGCGAGCAGCCCCGCCGCCAGCAGCCCGACGCGCCGGTCGACCAGCCGCGTGCCCGCCAGGTAGAGGAGCCAGACGGCGAGCGTCCCCAGCACCGCCGAGGTCGTGCGCGCGACGACGAACACCTCGGTCGGGTCGGTCGCGAACGCGTTCGAGACGCCCTCGCGCCCGCCGAACCAGATGCTGAACACGATGTGCAGCAGGTACGTGTAGGCGGGCGGGTTGACGAAGTAGTCGGGGTTCCACTCGTGGCCGTACAGGCCGATCGAGCGCGGCACGAAGTGCGCGTTCTCGTCGGCGTTGAACGCGTACGGCAGCCCGTGGTCGGTGCCCCACAGCCGCAGCAGCAGCCCGCCGAGCAGCACCACGCCGAGCGCCGCCCACCACGGCCACGCCGACCACCGCGACGCCGCGGCCTGCATCGACGCCCGCCGGTCCAGCCGCGGGGGCCGCGGCATGCGCCGCGGGCGCTGGCGCGGAGGCGCGCTAGCAGCGGACATAGGCCGAGTAGTAGTCGCTCACCGCGGCACGCCGGTAGCCGGCGAGCGGGACCTGCGTGAACGGGTCGTCGTGCTCCTCGACGATCGCCTGCCGCAGCACCGCCGAGCGCTGCGCCGGGTAGATCGCCACGCCGCCGCGCTCGATCCGGCGCTGCAGGCGCGGCCGGCGCAGCCCCTCGCTGCGCGCGACGACCGCCCCGTCGGGGAGGTCGAGGATCCAGCGGACGTCGGGGATGAGCTTGTGGTTCGGCACGCTGATCGGACCGCACCGCATCGCCCGCCGGACCTCCGGATGGGCGAGGACGTCGTGCAGCGCCGGGTGGGCGTCGGCCCGGAACGTCAGCTCCCGGCGCAGCCGGTCGGGGTCGAGCGCGATCGCCGTGATGGTGGCACCCGCGGCGACGACGAGCGCCGCCGCCACCGCCCACGCGCGCCGCGCGCGCGTGCCCGCGCGGAGCATCGTCCAGCCGGCGACCGCCACGCCGCAGAAGACGATCACGACCATCGACGCGACGAGCAGGTAGCGGTCGATGACGCTGAACCCGGCCAGGCCGACGAGCAGGAACGTCCCGATCCCCACGGCCAGCAGCGCGCCCGGCACCGCCGCGCGGCGCGGCACGAGCGCCACCGCCAGGCACAGCCCGACGATCCCGCCGACCAGCACCTGGAGCTTGTCGAGCTTGACCAGGAACTCCCAGATCGACGGCAGCAGGCCGCTGGCGCTCTTGTTGCGCCCCAGCTCCTCGGCGAACGCGCTCGTGTAGGTGAGCGACCACGCCGGGTCGCCGGTGACGATCCAGTCGCTGCCGGCCCACACGAGCGGGCCGAGCGCCGCCAGGGCGGCGTACCGCACGCGCGTCCCCCAGTCGGCCGGCCAGCCGACCCAGAGGAGGTAGAGGCCGCTGATCAGCCACGCCTCGGGCCGCAGCATCCCCGCCACGGCGAGCATGACGAGCACCGGAGCGCCCCGCCGCGGCCGCCGCGCCTCGAGCACCGCCGCCCACACGACGAGCGCCATGTAGGCCACGTCGATGTAGCCGCGGGCGGCGTAGAACGGGAAGTCCAGGCGCGAGCAGACGAGCACCGCGGCGGCCAGCCCCACGAGCGGCGTGAACGCGTCCCGCCCCAGCCGGTAGACCCCGGCCACCAGCGCCACGAAGGAGCCGACGCAGAGCAGGATCCAGATCCGCTCGGCGCCGTGCCCCAGGGGCGACAGCACGGTCCCGACCGCGATGGCCAGCGGGTGCGGCGTCGGCGCCCGGTAGGCGTCGTAGGACGGCAGCGTCCCGTCGAGCAGCTCGCGGCCCCAGAGCAGGGAGTAGTACGAGTCGTAGTTGGGGTACGTGGGGAACGCGAAGAACCCCCAGAGCGCCCCCGCGCAGAGGAGGCCGAACGCGATCCAGGCCCAGCGACCGGCCCGCGGCTCCTCCCGCGAGGGCGACGTGGGCGCGGCGACGGGCCGCGGCCGGGTGAGGGTCGCGCTCTGCATGGAGGCAAGTAGGCTAGGGGGCCGCCGCGCCGATGAAGCTGATCATCCAGATCCCCTGTCTGAACGAGGAGGCGACGCTCCCGGCGACGCTCGCCGACCTGCCGCGGGAGCTGCCCGGGTTCGACGCCGTCGAGTGGCTCGTCGTCGACGACGGGTCGACCGACCGCACGGTCGAGGTGGCCCGCGCGAACGGGGTCGACCACATCGTGCGGCTGACCAACAACAAGGGCCTTGCGCAGGCGTTCCAGGCCGGCCTGGACGCCGCGCTGAAGCTCGGCGCCGACGTCATCGTGAACACGGACGCCGACAACCAGTACAACGGCCACGACATCGGCAAGCTCGTCGGGCCGATCATGCGCGGCGACGCCGACATGGTCGTCGGCGACCGCGAGGTCATGAGCATCGAGCACTTCTCGCCGCTCAAGAAGTCGCTGCAGCGGCTGGGCTCGTGGGTGGTCCGCCAGGCGTCGGAGACCGGCGTGCCGGACACGACCTCGGGGTTCCGCGCCTACAACCGCGAGGCCGCCCTGCAGCTCGTCGTCGTCAACAAGTTCACTTACACGCTCGAGACGATCATCCAGGCGGGCAAGCAGTTCATCGCGGTCGACCACGTCCCGATCCGGACCAACCCCAAGACGCGCGAATCGCGGCTGTTCCCGTCGATGTGGTCCTACGTGCGGCGCAACGCGGTGGGGATCTTCCGCATCTACACCCGCTACGAGCCGCTGCGGGTCTTCATGCTCGCCGCCGCGATCGTCGCCCTCGCGGCGCTGGTCGTGTGGGGCCGCTACCTCTACTTCTACATCCAGGACGACGGCGCCGGCCACGTCCAGTCGCTGATCCTCGGCGCGGTGCTGTTCAACGCGGCGATGCTGCTCGCCGCCCTGGGCATCATCGGCGACCTGCTGAGCGCGAACTCGACGATGGTCCAGCGCGTGTTCGAGCGCGTGCGGCGGATCGAGCTGCAGCTCGGCACCCCGCCGTCGCACTACGAGCCGGGCGCCAAGGAGACCGGCCAGCCCCCGACGACCGGCGCGCGCGCCGGCCAGAAGACGGAGGAGCGGGAGGCCCTGCGCGTATGACGCCCCCCGCGGTGACCGTCGACCGCGAGGGGACGGTCACCGGCAACACGTACGACAAGTACGGCTCGACCAACCCCGTCGTCCGGCGGCT
Organism: Solirubrobacteraceae bacterium; assembly: GCA_035940955.1. Taxonomy (GTDB): domain Bacteria; phylum Actinomycetota; class Thermoleophilia; order Solirubrobacterales; family Solirubrobacteraceae; genus CADCVT01. The sequence goes on along the minus strand of DASZEJ010000112.1, from coordinate 22,815 downwards.
GATGGCGAACTTCGAGGCGACGCTCGACGAGCTGTTCGCCGCCGGGGCGCCGTCGTCGCTGCTCGACGTCGGCTGCGGGGAGGGGATCCTCACCGCGAAGCTCGCGGCGCGGATCGACGGCCCGGTGGTCGGCATCGACCTCGACGACCCGGCACTGCACGCCGAGTGGGAGAAGGTCGAGGCGCCGAACTGCGACTTCCGCGTCATGAAGGCCGAGAACCTGCCGTTCGCGGACGGCGAGTTCGACATGGCGACCGCGATCGAGGTGCTCGAGCACGTTCCGGACCCGGAGCACACGGTGGCCGAGATGGCGCGCGTCGCGTCCCGGCACCTGCTCGTCTCCGTGCCGCGCGAGCCGCTGTGGCGCGCGCTGAACCTGGCCCGCGGCGCGTACCTGCGCGACCTCGGCAACACCCCCGGCCACGTGAACCACTGGTCGAAGCGGTCGTTCGTGCAGCTCCTGTCCCGGCACGGCGAGGTCGTCGAGGCCCGCTCGCCGTTCCCCTGGACGATGCTGCTCGTGCGGCTTGGCTGACGGCGCGTACGGGCGCGGCGCCCGCGTCCTCTCCCTCGGCATCGCGACGACCGGCGTCGTCACGTTCGCCTACTTCGCGGTCGCCTCCCACGTGCTGGAGGAGGTCGAGTACAAGGGCGTCTCGCTGCTGTGGTCGCTGATGTTCATCATCGTCAGCGTCATCTACCGGCCGATCGAGCAGCTGCTCAGCCGGTCGATCGCCGAGCGGCGGGCGCTGGGCCAGGCCGCGCACCCGCTGCGCACGCCGCTCGTCCTGCAGGGCTGCTTCGCGCTCGCGTTCGTGGCCGTCGCGCTGCCGCTGCGCTCGTACCTGCAGGACGACGTCTTCGACGGCTCGGCGACGCTCTACTGGGTGCTGGTCGGCGGGGTGCTCGCGTACGCGGCGTCGTACTTCGCCCGCGGCTGGCTCGCGGGCAACCAGCGGTTCGGGCTGTACGGCGGGCTCGTGCTGCTGGAGTCCTGCTCGCGCTTCCTGTTCCCGCTGGCGGTGGCGGTCGGGATCGCGTCCGGCCAGGACGTGGTCGCGCTGGGGATCCTGGCGGCGCCGTTCGTCTCGCTGGTCGTGGTGCCGTGGGCGCTGCGCAGCCGCGCGGCGCCGGGCGGCGAGCGGGCGTCGCTGCGGGCGGGGGGCGGCTTCGCGCTCGCCGTGTTCGTCGTGATGCTGGCCGAGCAGACGCTGCTCAACGCCGCCGTCCTGACGGTCGACGCGACCTCGGCCAACGCGGCCCTCGCCGGGTTCGTGTTCAACGTCCTGCTCATCGCCCGCGCGCCGCTGCAGCTCTTCCAGGCGGTCCAGACCTCGCTCCTCCCCCACCTCGCCGGGCTGAACGCGACCGACGGCCACGCCGAGTTCGCCCGCGCGATCCGCGTGACGCTGCTGGCCATCGCGGCGTTCGCCGGCGCGGTCGCCCTCGGCCTCCTGGCGATCGGCCCCTGGGCGATGGACCTGCTGTTCGGCGGCGACTTCGACTACGGCCGCGTCGGGCTGGCGCTCGTCGCGCTGGGGATGGGCTGCCATCTGGCGGCGGGGACGCTCAACCAGGCGGCGCTCGCCCGCGGGCGCCAGCGCGCCGCCGCGCTGGCCTGGGCGGTCGCGGCGGCGGCGTTCGTGGCGTGGCTGGTGGTGCCGGCGGTCGGCGACCAGGTGCTGCGGGTGGAGGTCGGGTACCTCGGCGCGACCACCCTGCTGTGCGCGCTGCTGGGGGCGGTCGAGCGGCGATGACGGTGGCCGTCGGCGCCGGGCTGTTCGGCGCCGGCGCCGTGCTGCTGGTCGCGTCGGTCGAGCGCCTCGCCGCGGCGCTCACGGCGTGGGCGGCCGCCGCGGGGCTGTCGGGCGCGGCGCTGGCGGCGCTCGTCCTCGGCGCCGACCTCGAGTCGGCGGCGGCCGGGGTGTCGGGCACGCTGAACGGCGTGCCGGAGGTCGCGCTGGGCGCCTCGGTGGGCTCCGCGGTGCTGCTGCTGACGCTCGGGCTCGGGCTGGCGGGGGTCGTGTCGCCGTTCCGCGTCGCGCCGCCGCTGCGGCTGCTCGCCGCGAGCGGGCTGGGGCTCGCGCTCGCCGCCGCGCTGATGGTCGACGGCCGTCTGGACCGCCTCGACGGCGCCGTCCTCGTCGCGGGCTTCGCGGCGCTGCTCGCGACGCTCGTGCTGCCGGCCCTGCGGCGCGGCGGCGGCCCGGCGCGCGAGCCCGCGGGGGCGCACGCCCTGACCGCCGTGGTGTGCGTCGCCGGCCTGGTCGCGGGGGCGGAGCTGCTCGTCCTGGGCGCGGAGCGGATCGTCGACGGGCTCGGCGTCGCCGCGACGTTCTTCGGGCTCGTGGTGGTCGCAGCCGCCGTGTCGCTGGAGGAGCTCGTGCTGGAGATGCTGCCCGCCTACCGCGGCGCGCCCGAGGTCAGCGTCGGCAACGCGCTCGGCACGGCGCTGTTCCTGCTCACCGCGTCGCTCGGCGTCGCCGCGCTCGCCCGGCCGTTCGCGGTGCCGGACGCCGTGCTCGCGTTCCACCTCCCGGCGCTCGCCGCCGCGCTGGCGCTGGCCGGCGCCGCGCTGGCCCGCGGCGGCGTCGGCCGGCGGACCGGCGCGGCGCTCGTGGCGGCGTACCCGCTCTACGTCGCGGGGGCGCTGCTCAGCAGTTGACGGTCTCGACCGGCATCTCGCCGCCGGCCGTCTCGTCGCGCGCCACCTTGATCGCCACCGCCCCCATCGCCGCGATCGGCACGGCGATCGCGGCGCCGACGACGCCAGCGGTGATGCCGCCGATCGTCACCGCGAGCAGGATCGCGATCGGGTGCAGCTCCATCCGGCGCCCGACGATCATCGGGTACAGCACGTTGCCCTCGAGCTGCTGGACGAGCACGGTGGCGCCGACCACGAGCAGCGCGTCGACCGGCCCGCCGTGGACCAGCGCGACGAGCGCGCACACCGCGCCCGCGGCGATCGACCCGACGATCGGGACGAACGCGGTGAAGAAGGTCAGGATCGCCAGCGGGAAGACCAGCGGCACGCCGATGATCCAGAGGGCGAGGCCGATGCCGACCGCGTCGACCGTCGCGACGGTGACGACGCCGCGGACGTAGTGGGTGAGCGCCTGCCAGGCCTCGCTGCCGGCGTGCTCGACCGCGGGGCGGCGGCGCTCGGGGAACAGCCGCACGACCCAGTTCCAGATCCCCGGCCCGTCCTTCACGAAGAAGAACAGGACGACGAGCATGATCAGCAGCCCGGCCAGCAGCTCGCCGACGACCGCCGCGCCGGACAGCACGCCGGAGGTCACCGCGCTGCTGTTCTCGCGCAGCCGGTCGTCGATGCGGTCGATCTCGCGCTGGACGTCGCGCTCGTCGAGGTGCAGCGGCGAGTCGGCGAGGTAGGTGCCGAGCTTGTCGGCGCCCTCGCGGACACGGTCGCCGATCGTGCCGAACTCGTTGACCACCGGCGGGCCGAGCAGCGCCATGAGCCCGGCGAACAGCACGAGCGCGGAGAAGAAGACGGCGAAGGCGGCGAGCGCGGGCGGGGCGCCGCGGCGCTGCAGCCAGCGGGCCGGCGGCACCAGCAGCGTCGCGAGCAGGAGCGCCAGGAACACGGGGATGAACGCGAAGCTGACCCTCGTGATCCCGTAGACGATCAGCGCCAGCGCGGCGATGCACACGATGAAGCGCCAGCCGATCTCCGACCCGGCGACCAGCAGGCGCGGGATGCGGATCTCCCGCGACGCGTCACCGCGCGGGCGCGGCTTCAGCTTCCGGCCGATGCGCGGCTCCTCCGTGGCCCGAGGCTCGTCCCTGACCGTCGCCATCCCCCACGGGGTACCCCGGCCGCAAACGGGGCAGTCGGCGCGTTGGCGCTATGCGCGCAGGTACGCCAGGACGGCGAGCACGCGCCGGTGGGTCTCCGCGCCCGCGGTGAGGCCGAGCTTGGAGAAGATGCTGGTCACGTGCTTCTCGACCGCGCGCTCGGTCACGACCAGCTCGGAGGCGATCGCGACGTTCGAGCGGCCCTCGGCCATCAGCGCCAGGACCTCGCGCTCGCGCGGGGACAGCGCGTCGAGCGGGTCCTCGCGCCGGCGGCGGCCGAGCATGCGGGCCACGACCTCCGGGTCGAGCGCCGTCCCGCCCTCCCCCACGCGGCGGACGGCCTCGACGAGCCGGTCGACGTCGGCGACGCGGTCCTTGAGCAGGTAGCCGAGGCCGTCGCCGCCGGCGCTGAACAGCTCGACCGCGTAGGCCTCCTCGACGTACTGGGAGAGGACGAGGACGCCGACGCCCGGGAAGCGCTCGCGGATCTGCTTCGCGGCGCGCAGGCCCTCGTCGGTGTGGGTCGGCGGCATCCGGACGTCGACGATCGCCACGTCCGGCCGGTGGGCGCCGACCTTGCGCAAGAGGTCCTCGGCGTCGCCGGCCTGGCCGGCGACCTCGATCCCGGCGTCCTCGAGCAGCCGCGCGACGCCGGCGCGCAGCAGCACGGCGTCGTCGGCGATCACGACGCGCACGGCACCCTCGCCCGCACGACCGTCCCGCGGCCCGGCTCGCTCTCGACCTCGAGCCGGCCGTCGAGCGCCGACAGCCGGTCGGCCAGCCCGCGCAGGCCGGTGCCCGCGCAGGGGTCGGCGCCGCCGACGCCGTCGTCGCGGACCTCCACGATCGCGTGGCCGTCGGCGCGCGCCACCCGCACCTCGGCGTGCGTGGCGCGGGCGTACTTGGCGACGTTGGTCAGCGACTCGGCGACGACGAAGTAGGCGGCGGCCTCGACCGCGCCGGGCAGGCGGCCGTCCGGCACCGCGGCGACCTCGACCGGCAGCGGCGCGCGGTCGGCCAGCGACTCGAGCGCCGCCGCCAGGCCGCGGTCGGTGAGCACCGCGGGGTGGATGCCGCGCGCCAGCTCGCGCAGGTCCTCGACCGCGGCGCGGGCCTCCGCCCGGGCGCCGTCGAGCAGCTCGCGCGCCGCCTGCGGGTCGCGGTCGAGGCTCGACGCCACGAGCCCGAGCTGCAGCGACAGCGCGACGAGCCGCTGCTGCGCGCCGTCGTGCAGGTCGCGCTCGAGCCGGCGGCGCTCCTTCAGCCCCGCCTCGACCAGCCGCTGGCGCGAGTCGCGCAGCTCCTCGACCCGCGCGCGCAGCTCGGCGTCGAGCCGCTCGTTCTCCATCGCCAGCGCGGCGGCGGAGGCGACGGCGCGGACGAGCTCGGGTCCTCCGCGAGCCCGGGGTCGTGGACGATCGCGCCGACCCGGCGGCCCTCGCGCTCCACCGGGGTGACCGCGTGGCGAGCGCCGGGGCCGGCCTCGTCCGGCAGGTCGAGCGGCCGCCCGGCGGCGTCCACGTACGCGCCGCGCTCGGGCAGCCAGTACGCGAGCCGCAGCGCCGGGTCGCCGAGCGCCTCGCGCAGCGCGTCGCGCAGGCTGCCGCGCCCGGGCGCCTCGCCGATCGCCTCCAGCAGCTCCCCGATCGCGCCGGCCCGCCACGCGCGGCTGCGGGCCAGGCCGGCGAGGAACGCGAAAGGGAGCGCCGCGAAGGTCGCGGTGGCCGCGAAGTCGACGCCGTCCTCCACGTCGTCGGCGACCTCGCGCGGGATGTCGAGCGCGAGCGTGATAGCCAGCAGGCCGACGAGGAACGCGCCGGTCAGCAGCACGGGCGCGTAGGCGCGGCGCTCGCGCTCGCCGGCGGCGCGCCAGCGGCGAACGAGGATGACGGCCATGCTGATCGTGATGGCCAGGCCGGCCGCGCCGGCGAGGCTCTCGGCGGTGTCGGCGATCCCGGGCTCGTCGGCGACGAAGAACACGTTTTCGGGGTGGTGCATGTCGCCGCAGTCGCAGTCGCGCTCGAAGAGGGCGATGGTCAGCGGCGTGACGGTCCCGACGAGGTACGTCGCGGCGACGATCCGGCGCTGGGCGCGGGTCTCCAGCCGGCCGGTGGGGAACGCGAGCAGCATGTGCGCCGTGACGAGGACGTAGAGGCTGCCGAACACGAGACCGGTCATGAACACCGCAGGCTCGTTCGAGCCGGTGAGCAGGGCGATGAACGACGCGAAGCCCGCGGCCGTCATGAGCGGGCCGACGCGGTTGCCCGGCCGGCGGTACCAGGCGTAGAGCCCCGTCGCGACGAAGCTCGCCATGATCGCGCCGCCGAGGACGGCGCTGACCACCGGGTGCTCGTCGTGGTCGCTCGCCGCGGTGATCGCGATCCCGATCGCGAGCAGGATCGCGCCGAGGACGGCGAGGGCCGTGAGCGCGCGGCGCAGGCCGGTCATCCCGCGAGCTCCCTCGCCGCGCCGGCCCCGCTCGTCCGCGCCGGCTCCCGCGCCGCGCTCCGACCGGCCCCGCTCATCCCGCCAGCTCCCGCAGCGCGGCGGCGCTCAGGTCGGCCTTGGCGACGAAGCCGCGCGCACCGGAGCGGGCGACGCTGTCGCTTGCGAAGTCGGCGGCGGCGCGGCTGGAGCACAGGACGACCGCGGGGCCGTCCCCGCCCGCCGTGAGCCGCTCGGCGACCGCGAAGCCGTCGAGGTCCGGCAGGTTGACGTCGAGGAGGACGAGGTCGGGCGCGAGCGCGGCGGCCTGGCGCAGCGCCGACGCTCCGTCGCGCGCCTCGCCGACCACCGCGTAGCCCTCGGCCTCGAGCAGCAGCCGCGCGGCGGCGCGGAAGCTCGGGTGGTCGTCGACGATGAGGACGCTGCGCGGCACGGCGCTGGCTAGTGTCGCGCGCCCGGGCCCTCCATCGGGTACGGCTGGCCACACCCCGCGGCGGCGGCGATCTCCCGGAACGCCTCGCCGGGGTCGGGCGACCTGAAGATCGCCGACCCGGCGACGAACGTGGTGGCGCCCGCGGCGGCGCAGGGGCCGGCGGTGCGCGCGTCGATGCCGCCGTCGACCTGGAGCGGCGTGCCGGGCGCGGCGCGCTCGGCGAGGCGGCGTATGCGGTCCTCGCTGCCGGCGATGAACGGCTGCCCGCCCCAGCCGGGGTTGACGGTCATGCACAGCACGAGCTCGGGGTCGAGGACGCCGAGCGCCTCGATCGCCGTGCCCGGGTTGAGCGCGACGCCCGCGGTGGCGCCGGCCTCGCGGATCGCGCTGACCGTGTGGTGCACGTGCGGCGTGGCCTCGACGTGGATCGTGATGTTGTCCGCCCCCGCCTTCGCGAACTCGGCGACGTGCCGCTCGGGGCGCTCGATCATGAGGTGGACGTCGAGCACGGCCTCGGGCGGCAGCGCCTCGCGCAGCGCTCCCACCACGAGCGGCCCGAAGGTGATCGGCGGGACGAAGTGCCCGTCCATGACGTCGCAGTGGATGAGGCGGGCGCCCGCGGCCATGACCTCCTCCACCTGGGCCGCGAGGCGGGCGAAGTCGGCCGAGAGGATCGAGGGCGCGACGCCGGTCAGACGGGACACAGCATCGACCCCCCGCAGTGGACGCAGGTGACGATCGCGGTGCTCGACATGCGGACGATCGTCGAGTGCTCGCCGCAGTCCGGGCAGACCGAGCGCAGCTCGTAGCGGTGCAGGCAGTACACGCACCGGTACCGGCCGGGCAGGTTCGTCGGGCGCAGCCACGGCTCGCCGCAGTTGGGACAGGTCATCCCGAGCTCGACGTCGCTGCCGCTCATGCCGCCGACTCTAGTCGCGTGAGCTGAAATCCCGCTGAGCCTGTCTCGTGCGGCATGAGCACGAGCCGCTCGGTGACCGTGAAGCGGTCGAGGTCGCGGAGGAGCTCCTCGTTCTCCGCCGGGTTGAGCGTGCACGTCGACCAGACCACCACCCCGCCCGGACGGACCGCCGCCGCGGCGGCGGCGAGGATGCGGCGCTGCTCGGCGACGAGGCCCGCGATTCGCTCGGGGGTCATGCGCCAGCGCAGGTCGGGCTTGGACTGGAGGGTGCCGAGGCCGGAGCACGGCGGGTCCACGAGGACGCGGTCGAACGGCCCGTCGGTGCGCGGGTCGGCCGCGTCGGCGACGTGGACGTCCACGATCGTCGCGCCCATCCGCTCGACGGTGGCGCGCAGGGCGTCGGCGCGGTCGGGGTCGCGCTCGACCGCGACGACCTCACCCTCGTTGCGCATGAGCGCGGCGAGGTGCGTCGCCTTGCCGCCGGGGGCGCTGCACAGGTCCAGGACGCGCTCGCCGGGCTGCGCGCCGGTGAGCGGCGCGACGCGCTGGGAGGAGCGCGACTGCGGCATGTAGGCGCCGGCGTGCCAGAGCGGGTGGGCGTGGGCGTCGAGCGGTCCGTCGACGACGACGGCGTCCGGCGTCTCCGCGGCCGCCGCGGCGGCGGGCGCCTCCGCCGCGGTCGCGCCCCCATCGCCACCGACCGCCTCCCCCACCGCCCGGCCCCCCACCGCCGCGACCGCTCGGCCCCCCACCGCCGCCGCGACCTCCTCCGGCGTCGCCTTCAGCCGGTTGACCCGCAGCGCGAGCTCGAGCGGCTCGTTCGCGCGCCGCATGAGCGCGCTCGAGGTGTCGGCGCCGTAGGCGTCGCGCCAGAGGGAGGCGAGCCAGTCGGGGATCGAGTGGCGGACGGCCTCGTCGTCGATCGCTTCGACCACGGCGCGACCCTCCCGGGTCGCGCGCCGCAGGACGGCGTTGACGAGCCCCGCGCCGCGGTTGCGCTTCGCCAGCTCGACGGTCTCGGCGACCGCCGCGTGGTCGGGGATCCCGTCGAGGAAGAGGAGCTGCACGAGCCCGAGGTGCAGCGCCGCGCGCACGGGAGGGTCGAGCTTGCGCCGCCCGCCGGTCAGCTCGCCGACGACGTGGTCGAGCGTCCGCCGCCGCTGGATCGCCCCGAACGCGAGCTGCCGCGCGAGCGCCCGCTCGCGGGGATCGAGCCCCGCCGCCTCGGAGTGGAGCGCCTGGTCGGCGAACGCCCCCTGCTCGGCGACGCGCCGGATGACGCGCAGGGCGGCGCGGCGGGCGGGCGAGGGAGCGCGAGAGGCCATCAGGGGAGCAACCGGCGGGCGGGCGAAACGTCGCGGCAAAGGGTTGCCATCACACGACCAGCCCGCGGTCGGGCGAAACGTCGCGGCAAAGGGTTGCCATCACGCGACCAGCCCGCGCGCGAGGGCGGCGAAGGCGGCGGCCGCGCGCTCCCAGGTGTGGTCGGCGGCGCGGGCGCGGCCCCTCTCCGCCATGTCGCGCCGCAGCGCCGCGTCGGCGGCGACGGTCGCGATCGCCTCGGCCCACTGCGCGGGGTCGGCCGGGTCGGGGACGAGGCGGGGTGCGTCGCCGCCCAGCTCGCGCAGCGCGGGGATGTCGCTGCCGATCGCCGGCGTGCCGAGCGCCATCGCGTCGAGGAGCGCGCGGCCGAACCCCTCGTCGAGGCTGGGCAGGACGAGCGCCGCCGCTCCGCGGAACAGCGCGCTCAGCCGCTCCGGCGCGACCCAGCCCTCATGGCGGACGCGGTCCTCGACGCCGAGCGCCCGCGCCGCCGCGAGGAGCGGCGGGCTCGGCGGGCCGGCGAGGACGAGGTCGACGCCTTCGAGCAGCGGCAGCGCGCGGAGCAGGACGTCGAGGTTCTTGCGGCGGTAGGGCTCCCCCACCGCGAGCACGTACGGGCGCGGGCCGCTCGCCGGCTCGGCGCCGGCCGGCAGCGGCGACGGGCCCTCCCCAATCACCTCGGCGCCCGCGACGCCGACCGTCCGGTGCAGCGCGAGCGCCGTCGCCCGGCTGACGCACACGACGGCGTCCGCCCGGGCACACATCGCGGGGAGCATCGCGGCGAACCGCAGCCGCTTCGCCCGGCCGACGAGCGCGGGCGAGCTGAGGGGGAAGACGTCGTGGACGACCATGATCGAGGGCACGCCGGCGCCGCGCAGGGGCAGCTCCGGCGACGGGGCGAGGAGCACGTCGGCGCCGGCGTCCGCGGCGATCCGGCGCAGGTTGCGCTCGCGCCACGCCGCCCGCGCCGGCAGCCGGGCGACGCTCGCCGGCGCCGCGACGGTCGCGACGCCGTCGATCGAGCACGGCGCCACGGCCGTCACGCGCACGCCGGGAACCGCCGCGAGCGCGGGCACGAGCCCGTTGACGTAGCTCGACAGCCCCGCGGCTCGGGACGCGAGGACCGTCGCGTCGACGAGGATTCGCACGGGGCGCAGTATTCCGTGCGGGCCGCTCCGCCCGGTCTCGGGGCGGGGCCGCGCGCCGCTCACGCCGGCGCGCTCCGCGTCACGCCGCCGCGCGGGGGCCGCTCACGCCGCCGCGCCGGCGAGCGGCGCACCGCGCCGCTACCCGGCCCGCCCGCGCAGGTACGCCGCCGCGTCCATCGGCCGCCCGCCGGGCGGCTGGACCTCGACCAGCGCGAGCGCTCCGTCCGCCGTCCCGAGGAGCAGCCGGCCGCCCTCCGCCCGCAGCTCGCCGGCCGCGAGGCCGCTCCCCTCGACCACCGCAGCCCGCCGCACCCCGAGCAGCTCCCCGCCCGGCAGCTCCACCCGCGCGCCGACGTGCGGCGTGAGCGCCCGCACCGCCCGCTCCAGCTCGGCCGCCGGCCGCGACGGGTCGAGCGTGCGGTCCGCCGCCGTGATCTTCTCGGCGTACGTCACTCCGTCCTCCGGCTGCGGGACCGGCTCGGGCCGCTCGTCGAGCGCGCGCAGGAGCAGCTCGCCGCTCAGCTCCTCCAGCCGCGCCGCGAGCGTCCCGTACGTGTCGTCGGGCCGGATCGGCTCGGCGGATGCGAGATACACCGGCCCGTCGTCCAGTCCCTCTCCGAGCGCCATGATCGACACGCCGGTCTCGGCGTCGCCGGCCATGATCGCCCGCTCGACCGGCGCCGCGCCGCGCCAGCGGGGCAGCAGCGACGGATGGACGTTGCGGATCGGGCCGAACCGGCTGAGCAGCGGCTCGCGGATCAGCGCGCCGTACGCGCACAGCAGCACGGCCTCGGGCTCGGCCGCCGCGATGCGCGCGACGCTGTCCGCGGCGTTCACGCTCTCGGGCTGGAACACGTCGATCCCCAGCGAGCGCGCCGCCTCGGCAACCGGCGGGGGCGCCAGCCGCCGGCCCCGGCCCCGCGGCGCGTCCGGGCGGGTGACCACCAGCGCCGGGCGGTGCTCCGACGACGCGAGCCGCCGCAGCACCGCGGCGGCGAACGGCGAGGTGCCGAGGTAGACGGTCCGCACGCGCGGGAGCCGGCCGCCTACGCGACCGCTTCGCGCGCCCGCTCGCGCTCGCGCAGCGCCCGGACGGCCTCCCGGCGCTGGTCGCGCGTGGTCCGGTCGAGGATCAGCACCCCGTCGAGGTGGTCGACCTCGTGCTGGATCACGCGCGCCTCGAAGCCGCTCGCCTCCACCAGCAGCCGGTCGCCGCGGGCGTCCTGCGCCCGCACCCGCACGTGCACCGGCCGCTCGACCTCGACGTGGACGCCCGGCAGGCTGAGGCAGCCCTCCTCGCCCCACTCCTTCTCGCGACTCGCCCACTCGATCTCCGGGTTGACCAGCGCCTGCACCGGGCTCCCGGGCTCGGTGCGGTAGACGAGCAGGCGGTGCGACACGCCCGCCTGCGGCGCGGCGAGCCCGACGCCGACCGCGTCGGTCATGAGCCGCCCCATCCGCTCGACCTCGGCCTGCAGCTCGGGGTCGAAGCGGTCGACCGGCCGCGCCCTGGTGCGGAGGATCGGGTCGCCGAACTGGCGGATGTGCGCCATCGCCCGCTCGCGGCGGGCGAGGACCTCGGGGTCGACCTGCGGCTGCGGGACGGCTTCGTCTGCCATCGAGCAGCCAAGTGTAGGTCGCGTACGCTGCAGGCGTGAGCAGCGCCGAGGACCCCGGCGAGCACGCGATCGGCTACCAGGTCCTGCCGCGCGGGACGCCCGTCGTCGCCGCCGACGGCCAGGAGGTCGGCACGTTCGACCGCGCGCTGCACCACGGTCGCGAGCACCTCTTCGACGGCATGGTGATACGCACCGAGGACGGCCGGCGGTTCGTCGACGCGCCCGAGGTCGCCCGGATCACCAACCGGCGCGTGACGCTCTCGATCGACAGCGCCGCCGTGCGCGAGCTGCCCGAGCACAAGGGCGCTCTCGGCGGCCTGCAGGACCGGGCGCAGCGGCGCGCGCGCCGGCTCGGGCGGCGGCTCGGGCGCTAGCCGGCGGCGGCGAGCGTCAGCTCCGGCAGCGCGAGCGTCAGGCGCGCGCCGCCGCCCTCGGCGTTCTCGGCGCGCACGCTCCCGCCGTGCTGCTCGGCCGCGTGCCGCACGATCGCCAGCCCGAGGCCCGACCCGGGCAGCCCGCGCGCGCTGTCGGCGCGGTAGAAGCGGTCGAAGACGTGCGGCAGGTCGCGGGGATCGAAGCCGGGGCCGTGATCGCGCACGGTGACCGCGCCGCCGGCCACCGAGACCTCGATCGGCCGCCCCGGCGGGCTCCACTTGAGCGCGTTGTCCAGCAGGTTCGCCACCGCGCGGTGCAGCTTCGGCCGCGACGCCCGCACGAGGCACGGCTGGGCGTCGACCATCACCTCGCGCTCGGCCGCGAAGCGCCGCGCGTGCGCGACGGCGTCCCGCACCACGAGGTCGAGCCGCAGCTCCTCCAGGTCCTCCTCGGCCAGCGGCCCATCGCGGGCGCTGTCGACGAGGTCGCTCACGAGGACGGTCAGCTCGGCGAGCTGGTCGCGCGCGGAGGCGAGCGCGCGCTCGCGGTCCTCCGGCGGCAGCTCGCGGGCGCCCGCGAGCAGCTCGACGTTGGTGCGGACGCTGGTCAGCGGCGTGCGCAGCTCGTGCGAGGCGTCGGCCACGAGCTGGCGCTGGGCCGCGTGGGAGCGCTCGAGCGCCGCGAGCATCGCGTTGAACGCCGCGCTCAGGCGGTCCAGCTCGTCGCCGTGCGGGTCGGCGGGCAGCCGCCGGGTCAGGTCGCGCGTCGCCGCGACGTGCTCGGCCGCGCCGGTCAGCCGCCGGACCGGCGCGAGCGTGGCGCGGGCGACCAGGAGCCCGAGCCCGGCCGCGACGGCGATCCCGAGCAGCCCGATCGCGCCGAGGACGAGCGCGAGCCGGCCGAGGGTCGCGTCGACCTCGGTGAGCGGCCGGGCGACCTGGATCGCCTCGCCGGGGAAGCCGCGCGCGACGTGGACGCGCACGTGCGTCCCGGCGATGTCGGCGTCGGCGAAGTACGGCTCGCGCTCGCCGGCCGCGACCGCGCGGACGCCGCCGTCGACCGGCAGCGCCACGCCCCGCTCGCTGCGCGCGACCGTGCCGTCGCGCAGGACGACCTGCGCGTACGCGGTCGCGCCGCCGAGCGGGTCGCGGGGCACGAACAGGTCGCCGCCGCCGTGGCCGTGCGGCCCCGGACCGGGCGCGGGCGGCGGGCCGGGCGGGGCGCGCTCCTCGGCCAGCTCGACCTTCGGCACCGCCTCGCGCAGCGAGTCGTCGACCTGGGCGCGGAGCTCGCCGCGCGTGATGACGTAGCCCGCCGCCGAGGCGAGGGCGATCGCCACGGCGACGGCCGCCGCGACCAGCAGCACGAGGCGCCGCTGCAGGGTCACCCCGCGCCGCCCCGCAGGACGTAGCCGACGCCGCGCACGGTGTGCAGCAGCCGCGGCTCGCCGCCCGCCTCGGTCTTGCGGCGCAGGTAGCCGACGTAGACCTCGAGCGAGTTCGACGCCGGCCCGAAGTCGTAGCCCCAGACGCGGTCGAAGATCTGCGAGCGGGTGAGCACCTGGCGCGGGTGGCGCAGGAACAGCTCGAGCAGCAGGTGCTCGGTGCGGGTCAGGTCGATCCGCCGGTCGCCGCGCCGGACCTCGTACGAGACCGGGTCGAGCGACAGGTCGCCGAAGCGCAGCACGCGGTCCTCGCCCTCCCACCCGGTACGGCGCAGCAGCGCGCGGACGCGCGCGACCAGCTCGTCGATCGCGAAGGGCTTGACGAGGGAGTCGTCGGCGCCGGCCTCCAGGCCGGCGACGCAGTCGCCGACGCCGTCGCGCGCGGTGAGCATGAGGACCGGGGTGCGGTCGCCGACGCCGCGCAGCCGCCGGCACACCTCCAGCCCGTCGATGCTCGGCATGAGGACGTCGAGCACGATCACGTCCGCCGGGTCGGCCGCCTGCGTGCGGATCGCCGCCCCGCCGTCGCCCGCGGTGCGCGCGGCGAACCCCTCCGAGCGCAGCGCGCGCTCGAGCGCCTCGCGGACGGCAGGCTCGTCGTCGACCACCAGGACGTTCATGGACCCGCCGCAGCGTGGCGGCCGAACCTGAACGGCTCATGAACGCAGCGAGCGTGCGATCCGCAGCGCGCGGCCGAGCTCCAGTCCCTTCCCCTCGATCCGGACGAGCGTGTCGCCGCGGTTGAACACGAGCGTGCTGCCGGCCAGGCGGGCGCGGTCCTCCTGGACGGTCCCGTCGGGCGCGACGTAGAGGTAGGCGTGGGGCGCGCCGTCGAGGAAGACCCCGGGCGCGCCGCCGACCCGCACGGCGCGAACCTCCGTCCGCGTGGTGACGATCTTCCGGACCAGCTCGTGGGTGAGCGCCCCGCGGGCCTGGGCGACGACGAGGCCGTCGTAGACGAGGGTGACGAAGCCGCTGGACTCGTCGAAGCGCACCTCTTCGGGCGGGCCGAGCGCGGCGGGGAGCGCCGGGCGGAAGCCGGCGAGCCGGGCGGCCTCGTCGAGCGAGACGGGGCGGCCGAGGTCGCCGTCGCCGGGCGGGCGGGCGGACGGGAGCGCGGGCGCGCGGCGCACCTCGGCCCCCTGGAGGCCGAGCCAGTCGAGGACGTCGTCGCGGACCGAGGGGACGGCGAGCGCGCCGGCGGCGGGCACGAGGAGGGCAAGGGCGACGGCGACCGCGAGGCGGCGCGGGCGGCGGGCGAGGGGACGGCGCGCCGGCGGCTGCGCGGAGCGGCGCGACGCCGCGTCCTCCGGCGCCCCCGCTTCCAGCCGCGCCGCCACCGCCCGCGCGATGTCGGGCGTCGACGGCCACGCGACCTCGTCGCGCAGCGCGTGCAGCCGGTCCTCGATCCGCTCAGGCATCGGCCGCCTCCAGGTCCGCCCGCAGGCGCGCGAGCGCGCGCGACAGGCGCGACTTCACCGTGCCGCGCCGGCAGCCGAGCACCGCGGCGCACTCGGCCTCGGGCAGGTCGAGCAGGTGGCGCAGGACGACGACCTCGCGGTGCGCCGGCTCCAGGCGGCCGAGGGCGGCGAGGAGCGGGCCGGGGTCGTCGCGGCCGGGCGCGGGCGCCTCGATCGCCGGCTCGGCGCGGGCGGCCCGGAGCGCGAGGTGGGCGCGCCGGCCCGCGGCCCGGCGCCGGTTGCGCGCCTCGTTCGCCACGATCCGCAGCAGCCACGGGCGCCAGGCGGCGCCGTGGCGGAAGCGCGGCAGCGCGGCGTGCGCCTTCACGAACGCCTCCTGCGCGGCGTCCTCCGCCTCGCCGGCGTCGCCGCAGACCGCGTACGCCGTCCGGAACGCGAGCTGCTCGTAGCGGCGCACGAGGACCCCGTACGCGGCGGCGTCGCCGCCCCGCGCCCGCTCGACCAGCTCGCCGTCGGCCGGATCGCGCCCCACGCCGCGCAGTACACCGCCGGCGGCGAGGCGGTTCCCCGTGGCCGGAGCGCGCCGCCCCGCGCCCGCCGCGACGCCGCTCCCCGCGGCCGGAGCGCGCCGCACCTTGCCCGCCCCGACGCGGCTCCCGAGGACCGGCTCTCCGCCGCCCGCCGCGACGCCGCTCCCCGAGGCCGCAGCGCGCCGCGCCGCGCCCGCCGCGACCCCGCTCCCCGCCGCCGCACTCACGACCGCCGGCGGCGGCGGCGCGCGACGAGCGCCGCGAGGCCGAGCGCGGCGGCGGCCGGCGCGGCGATGGCGAGCGCCGTGCTCGGGCCGCCGCCGCCCGCGCCCTCCTCCGGGGAGGAGCGCCGCGCGGCCGCGCCGCCGCCGCCCGCCGGCGCGCCCGGCGCGGGGGCCGCGTCCGCTCGGCCCTCCGCCGCCCACGTCCGCGCGGGGAACGGCTCCGTGCCGCGGCTCAGCCGCTCCAGCGCGTGCTGCGTCGGCCCGGGCGCCTTCATCCACACGCCGTCCGCCCCGCGCAGCATCTGCGCGCGCGGCAGCCACCGCATCGTGAACGTGTCGATCTCGCGGTCGCCCTCCATCACCGTGACCCGCAGGACGTACGACTCGTGGGCGCCGGCCGGCGCGGGGCTCACCGGCCCGCCCTGGACGACCGTCTCGGTCGCGCGGTCCGTGACGTCGGTGCAGCCCGCGGGGCCGCAGATCGCGACGCGCCCGAGCTCCTTGCCGGAGGCGGGCGTGACGAGGAGGACGAGCAGCAGGGCCGTGAGGAGGGCGATCCGTGTCATGCCGCCCTTACACCGCGCGCCCGGCGCGCGGTTCCCTACGCCGCGACCGCCCGCTTCCCCCAGCGCGTCGCCTCCGCGTACGCGACGAGCGAGGGGAAGTACGACCGCAGCGGCGGCGGCGCCAGCCCCGCCGGGCGCAGGACCGAGCGGGCGCGCTCGTCGCCGAACACGACCTCCATGTCGAAGTAGGGCAGGTACTGCGCGGCCTCCGGGCTGCGCTCGGCGAGCCCGGTGCTCTCCACCGGCGCGACGATCCGCGGCCGCTCCCGCCCGAACGCGTCGCACGCGAGCGTCACCAGCTCGTCGACCGTCGCCGCCTCCTCCCCCGCGACGAGGTGCAGCGTCCCGCCGACCGTCGCGTCGCCCGCCACGTGGACGATCGCATCGGCCACGTAGTCGACCGGCACGACGTCGACCCGCCCGTCCGCCCGCGCCGGCACCGCCGGCAGGAGGCCGCGGGAGAACGCGCGCAGCGGCCAGTAGAGCACGTTGAACGACGTCGTCCGGCCCGTCCGCGAGTCGCCGACGACGATGCTCGGCCGCAGCACCGCGTGCTCGACGCCCGACCCGCGGACGAGCGTCTCGGCCTCGAGCTTCGACTGCTCGTACGTGTTGCGGAACGCCTGGCCGCAATCCGCGTCGCCCTCCCGGAACACGCCCCGGTGGCGCCCGGCGACGAACGCCGTGGAGACGTGGACCAGGCGCGCGCCCGTCCGCGCGGCGTGGGCGACGACCGCCCGCGTCCCCGCGACGTTGATCCGCCGCGCCTGCGCGAGCGGCAGGCCGAACGAGACCGACGCCGCGCAGTGCACGACCGTGTCCGCCCGCGGCAGCTCCAGCGCCGCGTCCCGCAGGTCGCCGAGCACCGTGCGCGCGCCCGCGGCCTCGAGCGCCGCCGCCGCGTCCGGCCGCCGCGCCAGCGCGACCACGTCCTCGCCGCGCGCGAGCAGCCGCGCCAGCACCTCGGCGCCGACGAACCCCGTCGCGCCGGTGAGCAGGACCGTCACGCCGCCGCCACCGCGGCCGTCGGGACCGCCGCCACGGCGTGGAAGCCCCCGTCGGCGTGCACGATCTCCCCGGAGATCGCGCGCGCGAGCGGCGACAGGAGGAAGCACGCGGCGTCGGCGACCGGCGAGGCGTCGTCCGCGTCCCAGCCGAGCGGCGCCTGCTCGGTCCACGCGTCCCGCAGCCGGTCGAACCCCGGGATGCTCCCCGCGGCGAGGGTCCGGATCGGCCCGGCGCTCACCAGGTTCACGCGGATGCCGCGCGGCCCGAGGTCGCGGGCGAGGTAGCGAGCGACCGCCTCCAGCCCCGCCTTCGCCACGCCCATCCAGTCGTACGCCGGCCAGGCGACCTGCGCGTCGAAGTCGAGGCCGACCACGGAGGACCCGGAGCCCATCAGCGGCAGGACCGCCTCGGTGAGCCCCTTGAGCGAGTACGCGCTCGTCCGGAACGCCCGCTCGGCGCTCGCGGGCGGCGTCGCGAGGAAGTCGCCGCCCAGCGCGTCGGCGGGCGCGTACGCGATCGCGTGCAGCACGCCGTCGAGGGCGCCCCAGCGCCGGTCGAGCTCCTCCCGCACGGCGAGCAGGTCGCTCTCGCTGTCGACGTCCAGCTCCAGCACGTCGGCCGGCTCGGGCAGCACCCGCGCCGCGCGCTCGGTCAGGCGCCGCGCCCGGCCGAACCCGGTCAGGACCACGGTCGCGCCCTCCTCCTGCGCGCGCCGCGCCACGTGCCACGCGATCGAGTCGCGCGTCACGACGCCGGTGACGAGCAGCCGGCGGCCTGCGAGCAGCCGGCTCACAGCGGGATCGGCACGAAGCCGTCGGCCGTGGGCTCGAACGGGTCGGCGAGCGCGGGGGCGTCGCGCTTCCACAGCACCTCGACCCGCGCGCGGCAGACGATCCGCCCGTCCTGGTTGAGCACCCGCCAGCCCAGCTCGACGAGCCCGGCCTCGTCGCCGGCCTCGCGCAGCGACAGGACGCTGCCCTCGACCCGGATCGTGTCGCCCAGCCGCACCGGGCGCTTGAACGTCGCGTCCGCCCGCCGCAGCGCCAGCAGCCGGTCGGGGTCGAACGGGACCAGCCCGACGGCGAACGACACGACGAGCATCCCGTGCGCGATCCGCTCGCCGAACGGGCTCGACGCCGCCCACTCGGCGTCGCAGTGCTGCGGGTGGAAGTCCCCGGTCTGCGCGGCGAAGGCGACCACGTCGGCCTCGGTCACCGTGCGACCGCGGGTGGAGAACGCGTCGCCGGGGGCGAGGCGCTCGAAGGGGGCGGACAGCGTCATGGGGCGACCTCCGGGGGGTCGAAGCTCAGGGCGTCGAGGGCGTGGGCGAGCCGCAGCCGCGTCTCGCTCGGCGGGACGACCTCGTCGATCGCGCCGCTCGCCGCGGCGGCCCGCGCGTCGAGGTGCTCGGAGGCGTACTCGCGCGCCAGGCGCTCGGCGGCCGCGTCGGGGTCGTCGGCCGCCGCGATCTCCCGCCGGTGGACGATCCCGACCGCCTGCCGCGGGCCCATGACGCCGAGCTGCGCGCCCGGCCAGGCCAGCACGAGGTCGGCGCCCAGCTCCTTCGAGTTCATCGCGATGAACGCCCCGCCGAACGCCTTGCGCAGCACCACGGTGACCTTGGGGACGGCCGCGGCGGCGAAGGCGTGGACGAGCTGCGCGCCGTGGCGGATCACGCCGGCCCGCTCCTGCCCCGACCCGGGGAGGAAGCCGGGCGTGTCGACGAGCACCACGAGCGGCAGGCCGAACCGGTCGCAGGCGCGGACGAAGCGCGCGCCCTTCTGGGCGCTCTCGGCGTCGAGGACGCCGCCGAGGTGCCTGGGCTGGTTGGCGATCACGCCGACCGCGCGGCCGTCGAGCCGCGCGAACGCGGTCACGAGGTTGCGCGCCCAGCGCGGCGAGACCTCCAGCAGCCGCCCGCCGTCGGCGAGCCCGCGCACCACCGACCGCACGTCGTACACGCCGCGCTGCTCTGCGGGGACGGCCGCGTCGACCAGCCCGCGCGGCGGGTCGGCCGCCGGCCAGCGCGCGGGCCGCGCCCCGACGCGCTGCGGCAGGTAGTCGAGCAGGTCGCGCGCCAGCAGCGCCGCGTCGACGTCGGTCGGCGCGGTGAAGTGGCTGACGCCGTTGCGCTCGTGGACGCGCGCGCCGCCCAGCTCGGCGGCGGACAGTCGCTCGCCCATGACGTCCGCCACGACCGACGGGCCGGTGAGGAACATCGTCGCCGCCTCGGTCATGACGACGAAGTCGGTGAGCGCGGGCGAGTACGACCCGCCGCCCGCCGACGCGCCGCCGATCACCGTGATCTGCGGGACGACGGCGCCGAGGCGCACGTTCTCGGCGAAGATCCGCCCGTAGCCGCCGAGCGCGCCGACGCCCTCCTGGAGCCGCGCGCCGGCGGACTCGACGAACCCGACGACCGGCACGCGCGCCCGCGCGGCGAGCCGCAGGACGCGCACGATCGTGTCGGCGTGCGCCTCGCCGAGCGAGCCGCCGGCGTAGCCGGCGTCCTGGGCGTAGCAGTACACAGGGCGGCCGTCGACGCGGCCGGCGCCGCCGACGACGCCGTCGCCCGCCTGCGCGCGGGCCCCCATCCGGCCGGACAGGACGTCGGTGCGGATGAGCTGCAGCGACCCGGGGTCGCACAGGACCTCCAGGCGGTCGAGGGCGCCGAGCTTCTCGACCGGGCGGGGGGCGACGGCGAGGCTCATGCCGCCGCCCTCAGGCACAGGACCGCGTTGTGGCCGCCGAAGCCGAACGAGTTCGAGAGCGCGACGGCGGCGCCGTTCGCGGTGTCGAGCGGGCGGGCGGTGCCGGGCACGTAGTCGAGGTCGAGCCCCTCCTCGCGCTCCTCCCACCCGACCGTCGGCGGCGCGACCCGGTCGCGGAGCGCGAGCACGGTGGCCACGGCCTCGACCGCGCCGGCGGCGCCGAGCAGGTGGCCGATCGCCGACTTGGTGGACGAGACCGGGATCGCGTGCGCGCGCTCGCCGAGCGCCGCCTTGAGCGCGTTCGTCTCCGCCCGGTCGTTGAGCGGCGTCGAGGTGCCGTGCGCGTTGACGTAGTCGACGTCGCCCGGCTCCAGCCCCGCGTCGCTCAGCGCCGCCCGGATCGCCGCCGCCGCGCCGGCCCCCTCGGGGTGCGGGGCCGTGAGGTGGTGGGCGTCGGAGGTGGCGCCGTAGCCGGCGACCTCGGCGAGCACCGCGGCGCCGCGCTCGGCCGCGCGCTCGGCGTCCTCCAGCACGAGCACGGCCGCTCCCTCGCCCATGACGAAGCCGTCGCGCCGCGCGTCGAACGGCCGCGAGGTGCCAGTGGGCGACGTGGCGTCGAGCGCGGCGAACGCTGCGCGCGCGAGCGGGGTGAGCGCCGCCTCCGAGCCGCCGCACACCACCGCGTCGGCGTCGCCGGCCTGGACCATCCGGGCCGCGGAGCCGATCGCGTGCGCGCCGGCCGCGCAGGCCGACACGACGCCGAAGACCTGTCCCCGCAGCCCGTGGCGCATCGACAGCGCCGCGGCGCCCGCGTTGCCCATCATCAGCGGGACGGCGAGCGGGGACACGCGCCCGGCGCCGCGCTCCTGCAGCGTCGCGTGGTTGGCCTCGAGCGTCTCGATCCCGCCGATCCCGGTGCCGAGCACGCAGCCGACCCGCTCCGGGTCGTACGGCAGGTCGCCGTCCCAGCCGGCGCCGGCGAGCGCCTCGGCGCACGCCGCGACCGCGAGCTGCGTGAAGCGGTCGCTGCGCCTGGCCTCCTTGGCGGTCATCGCGTCGGTGGGCTCGAAGTCCGCGCACGGCGCCTCGCCGCCCGCGATGCCGGACGCGCCCGCGCTCCAGCGCTCGTGCAGGGTGCGGGCGCCGACGCCGAGCGGCGTGACCGCGCCGACGCCGGTGATGACGACCCTCCGCCTCATGCGGCCCTGGCGACGATGAGGTCGATGGCCTGGCCGACGGTCTCGATCGACGCGACGTCGTCGCCCTTCAGGCGCACGCCGAACCGCTCCTCGACGACCTGGCTCAGCTCGGCGAGGTCGAGCGAGTCGACGTCCAGCTCCTCGAACGTGGCGTCGCGCGACAGCTCGTCGCGGCTGGGGCCCAGCTCGACGAGCGCGTCGTAGACGACGGCCTCGACCTGCTCGGCGGTGATGGTGGCGGACATGCGGGTTCCTCCTCGGTGGGGTTCAGGCGCTCAGGCCGCCGTCGACGGTGAGCACGGATCCGGTGACGTAGGCGGCCTCGTCGGAGGCCAGGAAGCGGACGCACGCGGCGACGTCCTCGGGGCGGCCGGGGCGGCGCGCGGGGACGGCTTCGAGCAGCGTCCCGTCGAGGCCGGCGGTCATGTCGGTCGCGATCAGGCCGGGCGCGACCGCGTTGACGGTCACGCCGCGGCGGGCGACCTCCACCGCGACCGTCTTGGTCATCGCGATCAGGCCGGCCTTCGACGCGGCGTAGTTGGCCTGGCCGGCGTTCGCGCGCAGGCCGACGACCGAGGCGACGTTGACGATCCGGCCGTGGCGGCGGCGGACCATGCCCTTCAGCGCGCGGCGCGTGAGGCGGAAGGCGGCGGTCAGGTTGGTGTCGAGGACGGCGTCCCAGTCGTCGTCGTCGAGCTGGAGCGCCAGGCCGTCGGCACGGACGCCCGCGTTGTTGACGAGGACGGCGACCGGGCCGAGCTGCTCCTCGGCGGCGGCGAGGAGGGCGTCGGCGGCCTCGGGCCGCGCCACGTCGGCCTTGAGCGGCAGCGCGGCGCCTCCGCGCGACGCGATCCCGTCGGCGACCGAGCGCGCCCCGTCCTCTTTGGACCGGTAGGTGACGGCGACCGGCCACCCATCGGCGGCGAGCGCGCGGGCGACCGCGGCGCCGATCCCGCGGGAGCCGCCGGTGACGAGCGCGCAGCCGTCGCGCACGGGCGCGGCGGCGCGGGCGCCCTCGGCCGGCTCGGCGACGGCGCCCTCGCGGCCGCCGTTCGTCGCGCCCGGCTCAATGACGGCGCCCTCGCGGCCCCCGTTCGTCGCGGCCGGCTCGATGACGGCGCCCTCGCGGCCGCCGTTCGTCGCGGCCGGCTCGATGACGGCGCCCTCGCGGTCGCCCTTAGTGGCGGCCCGCGCGGCGGTCACGCCCATGCCATCACCCCCGCTCCGTAGACGAACCCGGCGCCCATCGCGCCGAGCACCACGCACTCCCCCGGCTCGGGCCGGGCGTCCGCCAGCGCGAGCGGGATGCTCGCCGCCGACGTGTTCCCGACGTCGGCGATCGCGTCGACCACCCGCGCCGGTTCGACCCCGAGCCGGCCGGCGACCGCGCCGAGGATCCGGCGGTTGGCCTGGTGGAAGACGAAGCGGTCGACGTCGGCGAGCGCGAGGCCGGCGGCGGCGACCGCGTCCGCCGTCGCCTGGACCAAGCTCGCGGTCGCCAGCAGGAACGTCTCGTGGCCCTCCATCCGGATCAGCCCGTCCTCGCGCCCCGCGCGGATCAGATGCGCGTGCTCGCCCGCGCTGCGCAGGACGAACGGGAAGACGGTCCCGCGCCCGGCGCTCAGCACGACCGC
>DASZEJ010000111.1:0-21443 GCA_035940955.1 Solirubrobacteraceae bacterium | reverse complement strand
GCCCTGCGCTGCCTCAAGCGTCACCTCGCCCGCCGCATCTGGCGGCTGCTGACCACCACCTCGACCCCGGCCACGCTACTTGACTCGACGCTCGCCTTGACATAGGAGCAACGTGCATGGGAGGTCGCTCTCCTGTGCCGGGCCCCGGGCAGTTGCAGCTGCCGCGGGGCCAATCTTTGTGAATGCCTCGACGCTAGAGCCGCACGTGTTACGGGAGTACTACGCGGTGTTCCGAATCAGCCGCATGCCGGAACCCGAGGCCATGGTTAGACGAGCACCTGGCATCGGCCGTTGGCGCCGTGGCGTCGAAACGCGCCGGGTCATAGCCGCGGCTCCTGTCGCCCTGCGCCCCACACTCGCAGCCACCTTCCGGATGGACCGGCACCCTGTCCCTCGCCGACCTTTCTCGGCCGCTCGGCCCCGTCCGCACCCAAGTGCCGGAGCGGGATCGACCACCCGACCCCAACCCCCTCTCTTTCACACTTTGGGGGCGGGTGGTCGAGCCCGCGGAGGCCACCAAACCCCAGTGGGGACGGGGCCGAGCGGCCCCCCACCCCCAGCAGCGGCTGCTGGGGGTCCTGCAGGGGGTCGGAGCGCGTCCCGGGCCTGCTCCCACGCGCGCCGCCACCGACCGCAAACGCGGCATCTGAAGCCGCCACGCGGAGGAAGTCGCGGGCGGCGCCTCCCGCGGCGTCGCCCGTCTCGACCTCGCGCACGCCGGAGAACCTCCAAGTTCGCGCCAGACGAGCGTGCCTGTCGAAGAACGCGCAGACGCGACTCTCCCTGCGCCGCCGACGCTGGCCGAACCGCTCCTCACGGCGAGTGACGTGGCGCGGCTTCTCACCATCCCGCGGTCGAGCGTCTACGAGTACGCGCGCCGCCGGACCGATCCGCTGCCGTGCCTGCAGATCGGCCGGCACCGGCGGTTCTATCGGAACGCGATCGAAGACTGGCTGGCGCGACAGGCAGCGCCTACGCCGTAAGCCGCAGCTCCTCCGACGGCGCGCCCGCCTCGAACAGCCGCGTCAGCTTCTCGGCCGCGTCGTGCTGCGGCACGTAGTGCACGTAGATCATCGTCGTCTGGATCTGTGCGTGCCCCATCCACGCCTGCACGTCTGAGATGGGCGCCGCCTGCACCGCCAGCGTCCCGAACGTGTGGCGCAGGTCGTGGAACCGCACCGCGTGCTCCTTCGTCCGCAGGTGCCCGAGGCCGGCTCGATCGAGCGCCTCGTAGAACGCGCCGCGGATGAAGTAGTCGCTGCGCGGCTCGCCCAAAGGCGTGCAGAAGACGAAGTCGTCGTCGCCGACGAACCGCCCGCGGCGGCTGAGAGCGTCGAGCGCCGCGGCGACCTGGTCCGCCATCGGCACGCTCCGCACGGACGCGGACTTCGGCCGGTCGAGCGTGTGCCGCGCGATCGACCACCGGACGTGAATCAGCCGGCGTGCGAAGTCGACGTCGCGCCAGCGCAGTGCCCGCAGTTCTCCCATGCGCAGCCCGCAGCTGATCGCGGTGCGGAAGATCGCGGCGTCGGTCTCATTCTCCGCGGCGCGGATCAGCGCCTCGCACTCCTCGACCGACAGGACGTTGAAGTCGCCGCTCGGCTTCAGCGTGATGCGGTCGGCGTCCTCGGCCGCGTTGCGCTCGACCCACCGCTTCTTCTTCGCCCGCTTGAGGATCGCGTGGAGGCAGACCTGCGCCTTCTGGATCGTCCGGCGGGCGAGGTGACCGCGCTCGAGCATCTCCTGCTGCCACTCCTCGATCCGCTCCGTCGTCAGCTCCGACAGCGGCAGGTCCGCGCCGAACTCGTCGAGCAGGTAGCGCCGCGTCTGCGACGCGTAGTCGCGGACGGTGCTCGGCTTGCGGTTGCGGTCGAACTCGATGTGGCGAAGCCACTCGGCCCAGGCGTCGCCGAGCGTCCGCACCGCCTCCCGGGGAACAGGCTCCGCGGGCGCGAGCCGCGCGTCGGCGAGCACCTCGTCGAGCAGCGAACGCGCCTCGCGCGGCGTCAGGTGCTCGGGCGTCGGCTTGCGCCCGTCCCCGGCGCGCCAGACGACGGAGCCGCGATCGGTGCGAGCGCCCGAATCCTTGACGTGAGCGGGTCCTAGGACCCGGTGGTGCCGCCGGCCCTGCGCGTCTCGCCACAGCGCGTGCCACTGCCGCTTGCCCTTCCCGCCCCGCACCTGCAGGTGCCCGGATGCCTTGCCCGCCATGACGTGTCCCTCGTAGTCGTCGTGGTGGCCAACCGGCACCTCAACAGCCCATTTGGGAACACGATCGGCGCTCTCCGAGGTCTTCCCGCCCACATCCCACAGGCGCGAATCGCCGAGAAACACGGCAAACCCTGGGATGGGCCGGGCAGGACTCGAACCTGCGTCGAACGGATTATGAGTCCGCTGCTCTGACCAACTGAGCTACCGGCCCGCGCTCCCCCACGCTAGCGCCGCGCCCGCCGCGCCAGCGGCAGGCCGAACCACAGCGCCGCGAACATCAGCGCGGTCGCCGCCGTGGTCACCGTCACCGTCGCGCTGCCGAACAGCACGTCGGTGACGAGCAGCACCGCTCCCGTCATCGCCAGCACGAGGAAGAACAGGCCCGCCAGGGCGAGCCGGTTCGCCATCCGGACGATGTGCGGCTTGTCGCCCTGCGCGAAGTTGATCCGGTGGTAGGCGCTCGGGGCGATGAGGAACGCGGTCGCCGCCGCGCTCAGCAGCAGCACGACGAAGTACGTCTTCTGCTGGAACGTCGTCACGTCCGCGAACCGCTGCTGGAACGGGACCGCCAAAAGGAACGCGAACAGCACCTGCACGCCCGGCAGCGCGACCCGCAGCTCCTGGAGGAGCTCGTTCATGTTGCGGTCCGCCCGCTCGTCGGGCGTCTCGTCGCGGTCCGGCGCGTGGCGGACCGCTCCGGCGCGCTGCGCGCCGCCCGCCCCGCTCACGACGACGGCGCGAGCTTCTCGTCCACCGCCCGCTGCAGCTCCGCCACGCTCAGCGCCCCCTCGAACCGCTCGACGATCTTGCCGTCGCGGTCGATGAGGAACGTCCAGGGCTCGGTCGGCAGCGCCCACCTGGCGACCTGCGGCCGGAAGCCCTGGTTGATGTCGTTGCCGGCGTAGATCTCCTGGTGGATGAACGTGACGCCCTCGGTCGACGCCTTGACCTGCGCCACCACGTCGACGACCGGGCCGCAGACGCGCGTCTGGCACAGCTGCGGGGTCGCGAACGCGAGCACGACCGGCTCCTTGCCGAGCACGTCGGCGAGGCTCTTCTCGTGCAGCTCGGCGAGCGGCGGGAGGCGGGTGTCGATCGACTCGAGGTCGCCGCCGGCGGACTCGACGGTGTCGGTCTCGACGCGGATCGCGGGGTCGCCGACGTCGGGCGGGCCTCCGCGCTGGCCGGCGCGCATCTCGATCTGCGAGGTCGACGCCAGCTCGCCGTCGATCGACGCCAGCGCGGTCAGCACGTACCGGCCGCGGCGCGGGAACGTCACGTCCGCGACCCAGAACGAGTCGACGTCGTCGAGGTCCGCCTGGGTCTGGCGCGACATGAACTGCGGCTTGACGCGCAGCGACTCGCGCCGCGCCCGGAACGGCCCGCGCAGGCGCCGCCCGTCGGCCTGCGACACGTACACGGCGACCGCCTCGGGCGTGACCTGCCCGCGGCCCTCGTCGAACAGCGCGAACCCGATCCGGTTGCGCCCCGGCCGCAGCTGGGACACGCTGGGGGCGAAGATCGCCTTCTCGGGCGCCCGCGAGCGCAGCGCGCGCATGGTCTTGTCGCCGCCGCTCGGGAAGTCGACGTCCGCGGAGGCCGGCGGGGCCGGCGACGAGGTCGAAGCCGGCCGGTCGGACCCGTCGTCGCCGCCGCACGCGCCGAGCACGAGCGCGACCAGAGCGAGGACGACCGCTGCGACCCGGGACACGGGCGATCACTGTAGTGTGCCGCGCCTTCGCCATGCCGGAGCGCGCAGCCATCGTCACGGGGGCCTCGAGCGGGATCGGTCTCGCCGTCGCGCGGCTCCTCGGAGAGCAGGGCTGGGGCGTCACGATGGCCGCCCGCCGGCCCGAGAAGCTCCAGGCCGCGCACGACGAGCTGAAGGGCCGCGGCTTCGACGTCCAGCAGGTCAGCGGCAACCTCGGCCTCGAGCAGGACATCAAGCGCGTCGTCGACGCCCACCGCGACGCCTACGGCCGCTGCGACCTGCTCATGAACAACGCCGGCGTCGGCGTCGGCGAGCCGATCGGCGAGCTGACGACCAAGATGGTCGACATCCAGATCGCCACGAACCTGCGCTCGATCCCGCTCTTCTATCGCGAGGCGCTCGACATGCTCAAGGCGGCCGGCGCGGAGCACCGCAACGCGCTCGTCGTCAACACGTCGTCGATCAGCGGCAAGCGGGGCGAGGCGTGGCTGAGCGTGTACTCGGCGACCAAGCACGGCGTCGTCGGCTTCACGCAGGCGATGAACAAGGAGCTCGGCAACGACGGGATCAAGTCGTGCGCGCTGTGCCCCGGCTTCGTCGACACGCCGATGACCGACTTCGTCAAGGGCATCGTCCCTGCCGACCAGATGATCACGACGCGGGACATCGCCGAGGCCGTCCGGTTCCTGCTGACGCTCTCCCCCGGCTGCGTCGTGCCGGAGATCATGTTCGAGCGGCCCGGCGGCGAGCTGCTCCAGTCGGCGGACTAGACGAGCTCGGGCTCGCGCACGTCGCGAGCCTCGCGAGGCTCGGCGGCGGTCCAGCCGAGCCCCAGCTCCGCCGCCTCCAGCGCCCGCCGCTCCCGCGCGGCCGCCTGGTGCCCGGCGATCGCCGCGCCGAGGTCCTCGCGCGTGATCCCCATGAGCGACGACTCGAGGTGCGTCCGCAGGATCGCCAGCTCGCGCTCGGTCGCTACCCGCGGGCGCTTGGCGTTGCAGAACCGGTCCCACGCCTTGGCGAACGCCAGCAGGCTGGTACGCCCGCCGTGGCGGTGGGCGGCGAGCATCGGGCACACGCCGCCGCGGCGGTCGGCGTAGGCGCCGACGATGATCGTGTTCTGGGCGATGCCCTCGAGCATCGCCACCTTCGTCCGCTCCGGGAGGCACTCGACCGCCAGGCGGAGGTCCTCGATACGGCGCTGGCGCCTCGATCGCATTAGGGTCCCGAGCTTACCCCCTGGACTCCTCCTTCGCGAAAGGGAACTTGCAGCGGACATGGTGCTCGGCGTTCACATCGGCTACTGGGGCCTCGGGCTCACCTCGGAGGACCAGCGGGACATCGTCCAGGAGGCCGAGCGGCTCGGCTACGACTCGGTGTGGGCGGCGGAGGCGTACGGCTCGGACGCCGCGACGATCCTCGGCTGGCTCGCCGGCCTGACGACGAAGATCAAGCTCGGCAGCGCGATCTTCCAGATGCCGGGCCGCAGCGCCGCGATGACCGCGATGACCGCGGCGACGATCGACAACCTGTCGAACGGGCGGATGCTGCTCGGCATCGGGTCGAGCGGCCCGCAGGTGGCCGAGGGCTGGCACGGCGAGCGCTTCGCCAAGCAGATCGCGCGCACGCGCGACTACGTGGCGGTCGTCCGCAAGGCGCTCGCGCGCGAGCGGCTCGAGTACCACGGCGAGACGCTGCAGCTCCCGCTCCCGGACGGCCCGGGCAAGGCGCTCAAGCTGACGATCGCGCCGGTGCAGGAGCGCATCCCGATCTTCCTCGCCGCCATCGGCCCGAACAACACGCGGCTGGCGGGCGAGATCGCCGACGGGTGGATCCCGTTCCTCTTCTCCCCCGAGCACACGCGCGACCTCGCGCCGCTGCTCGAGGAGGGCGCGCAGCGCGTCGGGCGCTCGCTCGACGGCTTCATGATCATGCCGTCGGTCAACGTGCTCATCACCGACGACGAGGCGGCCGCGCGCGACGCCGTGCGGCCGTTCATAGCGCTGTACGTCGGCGGGATGGGGTCGCGCGAGAAGAACTTCTACAACCAGCTCGTCCAGCGGTACGGGTTCGAGCAGGAGGCCAAGGAGATCCAGGACCTCTACCTGGACGGCAAGAAGCAGGAGGCCGCCGCGCGGGTGTCCGACGAGCTGGTCGACACGGTCGCGATGGTGGGGCGCAGGGAGCGGGTGCGCGACCGGCTGCAGGTGTTCCGCGAGGCGGGCGTCCACACGCTGGGCGCGACGCCGCTGGCCTTCGACAAGCAGGGCCGCCTGGAGCAGCTGCGGCTGCTCGCCGAGCTGAACGCGGCGTGAGCCGGCTCTTCCTCGGCGCCTTCGGCGATCCGGGGCACGCGTTCCCGATGATCGCGCTGGGCGCCGAGCTGGCGCGGCGGGGGAACGAGGTGACGCTGCAGACGTGGACGCGCTGGCGTGAGCACGTCGAGGCGGAGGGGATGGCGTTCGCGCCGGCGATGGAGTACCAGGTCTTCCCCACCCGGGACCGGCCGATGAAGCCCTACCAGGCGGTGGCGCGGGCGGCGCGCGACACCGTGCCGCAGCTGTGGGAGTCCGGCGCCGACTGCGTGATCGCCGACGTCATCACGCTCGCGCCGGCGATCGCGGGCGAGATGGCGGGGCTGCCGGTCGGCACGCTCGTCCCCCACGTCGACCCGCGGCCCGGCCCCGGCTTCCCGCCGTACTCGATCGGCGCGCGGCTGCCGCGGACGCGCGCGGGGCGGGCGCTGTGGCGGCAGACCGACCGCGTGGTGCGCGGCGGTCTGGAGCGCGGGCGGGCGGACCTGAACGAGACGCGCCGCCGGGTGGGCCTGCCGCCGCGGCCGTACGTCCACAACGGGATCTCGCGCGAGCTGTGCCTGGTGGCGACGCTGCCGCAGCTCGAGTACCCGCGCGCCGAGCCGTACCCGGGGACGCACGTCGTCGGGCCGCTGCTGTGGGAGATCGGGGGCGAGCCGGCGGTCGCGCCGCCGCCGGGCGATCCCGCGCACCCGGTCGTGCTCGTCGCGCCCTCGACCTCGCAGGACCCCGGCCACCGGATGCTGCGGGCGGCGCTGGAGGGGCTGGCGGACGAGCCCGTGCGGGTGATCGCGACGTGGAACCGGCGCGAGCCGAACCCGCCGCTGGAGGTGCCGGCGAACGCGGTGGCCGTCGACTGGCTGTCGTACGCGCGGACGATGCCGGCGTGCGACGCGGTCGTCTGCCACGCCGGGCACGGGACCGTCGTGCGGGCGCTGGCCAGCGGGTGCGCGGTCGTGTGCTGCCCGGCCGCGGGCGACATGGGCGAGAACGCCGCGCGCATCGACTGGGCGGGGCTGGGGACGCGGCTGCCGCGGCGGCTCGTGACGCCGCTCGGGGTGCGGCTGGCGGTGCGGCGGGCGCTCGCGTCGGAGCGGGTGCGGCGGAACGTGGCCGCGGCGGCGGCGTGGTGCGCCGGGCACGACGGGGCGGCGCGGGCGGCCGAGCTGGTCGAGCGGCTCGCGGCGTCGCGCGGGGCGGCGCGGCGCGCGGGGGCCGCCCCCCGCTGACGCGGAGGGCGGCCCGGGGCGTTCGCTCGCGGTCCGGCTAGCGGCGCGTGGCGGTGCTGCGGACGTCCTCGGCGCTCTGCTGAGCGCTGTCCTTCAGCTCCTGCCCCTGCTGCTGCGCGGACTCCTGCGCGGTGTCCTTGACGTCCTGCGCCGCCTGCTGCGCGGTCTGCCTGACGTCCTCCTTGACCTGCTGGGCCGACTCCTGCGCGGTGCTGGCGACCTCCTGGGCCACCTGCTTGCCGCGCTCGAGCGCCTCCTGGCCGGTCTCCCGCACCTGGTCCTTGACCTGGTCGGCGACCGGGCCGAGCTTCTCGTCCTCGACGCGCGTCGACGGGATCAGCATGCCGGCGAGGAAGCCGATCGCGATCGAGCCGACCGCGAGGCCGAGCGGGTTCTCCTGGGCGATGCCGGCGCCGCGCCTGGCCGCCTGCTTGACGTCGCCGGTGCTCGGCGTCCGGTCGGAAACCGTGCCCGCGGCGCCCGAGACGGTCCCGGTGACGCTGTCCTTCGCGCCCACGACCGACTCCTTGACCGACTGCACGGTGCCCGACACCTTGTCCTTGGCGCGCGAGGGGACGTCGGCCTTGTAGCCGATCGCCTCCACGGTGTCGCCCATCCGCTCGCGGGTCTCCTCTATCTCGCGCCGGATCGCATCTGGGTCTTGGCCCATTCGGCGTCCTCCTTCAGGGTCTCGACGGTCTGCTCGGGTGCAGGAGGACCGGCCTCCTGCATCTTGTTGCGGCCCTGGAGGGCCAGGACGCCGGCGACGGCGCCGTACACGAGGGCGACGATGAGCGCCGCCAGCCACGTGTGGTCCAGTGCGGTCTGCAGGAGCGCGATCAGGAAGGTGGTCAGCGCGCCGAACGCGCCGAGCCCGAGGCCGAACGCGCCGCCGAACATGCCGGCGCCGGCTCCCGCCTTCCTGCCCTTCTCGGCCATCTCGGCCTTCGCGAGGTCGAGCTCCTGCTTGACCAGCGTGGTCGTCTCCTGCGACAGCTGCTTCAGCAGCTCGGGCAGCGAGTGCTCGCGCAGGTCGCCGCCGTGGGCGCCGGTGGCGCCGCCGCCGGGGTCGCGACCGTACTGGTCGGTGGACGACGGGCCTGCCATCAGAGGGCGCCCGTCGAGGTCGGAGGCCCGCCGGGGGTGTCGGCGGGGCCGCGGGTCGCCTCGCGCGTGCGCTCGGTCTCCGTCGTGGCCCCGGCGCCGACGCCGGTCGAGCCGATGTCGCCGCTGCCGATCCCGTCGCCGGTCGGCCGCAGCGGCGCGCCCGTCCGCGGCGGCAGCGTCGTGCCGGCGGGGCGGGTCGTCGTGTTCGGCAGCTGCTGCGGCGTGCGGCTGTAGTAGCGGTCCTGCGAGCTGGCCTTGAGGAAGCGCGAGGCGACGAAGCCGAGCGCCATGCCGCCCGCGACGACGGCCCACGGCCGCTGGCGGGCGAAGTCCTCGATGTCGTCGAGGATCCGGTCCGCGTCGGACTCGGTCAGGTAGCTCCCGACCCGCTCCGCGCGGTCGGCCGCCTGCTCGGCGAGCTGCGCCGGCCTGTCCTTGCCCTGCTCGCGCAGCTGCTGGGCCACCGTGCGGATGTCGCTGGCCTGGCTGGTCACCTGCTGGCCGGCCTGCGTCGAGCGCTGGTCGACCTGCTCGCGCATGCGGTTGCGGGCCTGGCCCGCCGCCTGGCGGGCCTGCTCGGTGGCCTGGCCGGCCAGCTCCTGCGCCTTCTCCTGGGCCTGGCCGGCAACCTCGCCCGCCTTCTCGCGGGCCTGCTCGGCCGCCCCGGAGCTCTCGCTGCTCTGGGCGCCGCCGCCCGGGCTCTGTCCCTGTCCCTGCGTCGGAATCGAAGCCATGGCTCTCCTCTCCTGGCTCGTTGTCTTGGTGGGGATGTCGCTACCGCGTGGTCTGGTCGCGCGCGCGGCCCGTCAGCGGGTCGACGTCGCGGCCGCTGCCCCCGCCGATCGCGGCGGAGGTGTCGGTGCGCCGCCCGGTGGTGCCGCCGCCGGTCGCGGTGCTCGCGCGCAGCTCGCGGTCGTCGGCGTCGCTCGCGAGCGCGGCGACGATGCCGGCCAGCGACAGGGCGATGTGCAGGATGTTGTCGGCCGGGTTGACCGGCAGCAGCCCGAGGACGGTCTCGCCGTCGATGAGCCCGATGAGCGCGACGACGCCGTAGACGACGCCGAACAGCAGCGCGACGGTCTTCGCCGATGCTCGCTTGGCCGACGCCGCCAGCAGCAGGAGGCCTGAAGCGATGTGGACGAGGTTGTGCCAGCCGTTGACCTCGAAGGCCCCGATCAGCTTGTCGCCGTCGATGCCGCCGCCGGTGTCGAAGTTCGAGTCGGCGATGAAGC
Source organism: Solirubrobacteraceae bacterium (assembly GCA_035940955.1). GTDB lineage: Bacteria > Actinomycetota > Thermoleophilia > Solirubrobacterales > Solirubrobacteraceae > CADCVT01. Next base: position 11,641 of record DASZEJ010000111.1, on the reverse strand, counting down.
CGAGGATCCCGGCGAGCAGGAGGGCGGCGCCCGCGAGCAGGCAGTACCACTGGGCGGGGGTCCGGCCGCGGTCGCGATGTCGCGCGTCCTCGTAGCCGACGTGTCCGCCGGTGCGTGCGCTGGTTGCCATGGTGGTGGGTACCTCTTCTCGGTGGGGTGGCTGCGGACGGTCAGAGGCCGCCGACGAACGTCGACGTGACTAGCCGTCACCAAGGGGCGTACCCACGGGTCCGTGGCCCGACACCGCACCGGGCGGCATATGCCGAGGGGCAACGCGCCACGTGTCGCGCGCCGCGGTGCGAGAGCGGGTCCCGAAGCGAAGAAGCCGCCCCGAGGGCGGCTTCAGTGGAGCTCCGGGGGTGGGACTCGAACCCACAACCTAACGGTTAACAGCCGTTCGCTCTGCCGGTTGAGCTACCCCGGACCGTTCTGTCCGACTGCGCCGGATAGTCGGCCGCAGCCCGCAGGATCTTAGGGCAGCGTAGCGAGTCCGGTCTCGACCTCCGCGTGGCAGTTCGAGCACAGAAGGACGCACTTGCGCGCCTCTTCGCGCAGGTCGGCGATCGCGCGCGACAGGCCGCGACCGCCCAGCGCAAACCGCTTCTCGCGCGGGTCGCGGTGGTGGAACTCGAGCGCCGCGACACAGCGGTCGTAGCCGCACAGCACGCACCGCCCGCCGGCCTCGGCGACGAGCTGGCGCTTCGCGCGGCGGCGCCACTCGCTCACCGACGCGGCGCGGCACCGCGCGCAGCACGTCGTCCCGTCGCGGCGCACGACGAAGTGCGTGCGTCCGTGCGTCGGGCAGTCGCCGAACGACCGCCGCGCGTACCGGCCGGCGCGCGAGCGCGCCGCATCGGTCGTCCGCAGCCCGTAGCGGCCCAGCCAGTACCGGACCGTCGTGGTGCTGCGGTCCAGCTCCTCGGCGATCGCCCGGATCGTAAGGTCGCGGGCGACGAGCCTCGCGAGGCGCTCGCGCGAGATCGCGCCGCGGGCGGCGTGCTGCCGGCGCCCCGCGGGGACGATGCCGTACTTCGCGCACCAGTAGGCGACCGTCGATTGATGCCGGCCGGTGAGCCGCCCGATCGCGGCCTGCGACAGCCCCTCCTCCACCCACCGCTCCAGCGCCTCCCGGTCCATCGGGCGAGGGTCACGACGCGCTGACCGAGCGCTCGACCGCGTCGTTGAGCTCGGCCTTGACCTTCGCCTTCTGCATCGCCCACTCGCGGACGGGCTCGCCGGCCGCTCGGGCGGCGCGGAGGCGGCGGTCGAGGCGGCGCAGGTCGAGCTGGAGGCGCTGGGCCTTGAGGCTCGCGGCGGTCGCGGGCTCCTGGTTGGCGCGGGCGACGAGCTCGGGGAGGAGCGTCGCGAGCTCGTCCTCGGGCGGGACGCCGGCCGTCGGGTCGTCGAGGTGCTCGCGCAGGTGCTCGGCCGCGCGGACGAGCAGCGGCGAGGTGAAGTGCTCGGGCGGGTCGATCGCGGCGAGCGCGTCGCGGCCCGCGGAGGGCAGCGAGATGCAGAACGCGAGGAAGCGCCGCTCGACCTCGTCGGTGCGCGCGAGCAGGTCCGCGACCGGCGAGCGGGGCGCGCCCGTCCCGGGGCCGCCGCCCGGGTCGAACGGCGACTCGCCGTGCGGCGGGGGGCCGGCGAAGCCGCCCGCCCCGTACGCCCCCGCCGAGCCGGCGAAGCCCCCCGCGCCGCGCGGCCCGCCGCGCGCGCCGCCCGCGCCGCCGCCGCCCCGCCCGCCGCTGCTCGGGCCGCCCCCGCCCCGGCCGCCGCCGCTCGGGCGGCCGCCGCCGAACCCTCCCGCGCCGCCGCGCCCGCCGCCGCCCACCAGCAACCCCGCCGCGAGCCCCGGCTCCACGTCGAGCCGGTCCGCGACCGTGCGGAGGAGCTCGTCGCGCAGGACGCTCGGGGGCATCCCGGTGAAGACCGGGCGGAGGGCGGTGAGGATCGCGTCCTTGCCCTCGGCCGACGCGGTGTCGCCGCGGGCCAGCTCGCGGTCGACGCGGAAGCGGACGAAGGGGATCGAGCGGCCGAGGAGGTCGGCGACCGCCTCAGCGCCGCCCTCGCGCGCGACGATGTCGGCCGGGTCGGAGCCCCGCGGCAGCGGCACCACGCGCAGCTCGAGCTTCTTGCCCTCGGCCACCCGCGCGCCGCGCAGCATCGCCTCCTGCCCGGCGTTGTCGGCGTCGAGCGCCAGCAGCGCCACCGGCGCCAGGCGCCGCAGCGCCTCCACCTGCGCCTCGGTGAGCGACGTGCCCATGATCGCCACCGTGTTCGCGAAGCCCGCCTGCCACAGCGCGATCACGTCCGTGTAGCCCTCGACGACGACCACCCGGCCCTCCTTGGCCGCCGCCGCGCGCGCGAGGTGCGCCGCGTACACCTGCCGCCCCTTGTGGAACAGCTCGCCCTCGACCGTGTTGATGTACTTCGGCCCGCGCCCCTCCCCCATCGCGCGCGCGCCGAACCCGAGCACCCGCCCGCGCGCGTCGGCCAGCGGGAACATGATCCGGCCCCGGAACTGGTCGTACAGCCGCCCCTCCCGCCCGCGCCGCGCCAGGCCCGCGTCGAACAGCTCCTGGTTCGAGAACCCCGCCTTCCGCGACGCCATCAGCACGCGGTCCCAGGCGGAGGGCGAGTAGCCCACGCGGAAGGCGCGCAGGGCGTCCGCGGAGAGGCCGCGAGACTCGAGGTACTCGCGCGCCGGCGCCGCCTCCGCCGCCTCCCACAGCACGCGCTCGTAGTACGACGCGGTCCGGTCGAGCAGCGCGTGCAGCCGGTCGCGCCGCGCCCGCCGCGCCGCCTCCTCCGGGTCCTCCTCGGCCACCTGCAGGTCGACCCCGTACCGGTCGGCGAGCCACTCGATCGCCCCGACGAAGTCGAGCCCCTCGGTCTCCTGGACGAACTTGATCGCGTCGCCGCCCGCCCCGCAGCCGAAGCAGTGGTAGAGCTTCTTGACCGGGTCGATGCCGAAGGACGGCGTGCGCTCGTCGTGGAACGGGCACAGCCCCTCCAGCCGCGCCGCGCCCGCCCGCCGCAGCTCGGTCCGCGCCCCGACGAGGTCGACGATGTCGATCGCGTCGCGGACCCGGTCGACGGAGTCCTCCGTGTACCGGGCCATCAGACCGCGAACCCCACGGGCACCGCCAGCTCCGTGAACGCCCGCGTCGCGTAGCGGTCCGTCATGCCGGCGATGTAGTCGGTGACGCGCTGCGCGAGGTCGGCCCCGCCAGCCGCCGCCGCCGGCGGCATCCCCTCCGGGCGCGCGACGTACTCCTCGAACAGCGCCCGGATCACGCCCTCGACCTTGCGCGCCTCGCGCCGCGCCGCCGGCGCCAGGTACACGCGGTCGAACATGAACTGGCGCAGCTCGGCCATCGCGCCGCCGACCTCCTCGCCCTGCACGACGTCGCCGGCCGCCGCCGAGTGCTCGACGAGGTCGTGCACGAGCCGGTCGATCCGCGCCGACCCGTCCGGCCCCAGCGCGGCGATCGCGTCCGCCGGCAGGTCGGCCTCGGTCAGGACGCCCGCCCGCAGCGCGTCGTCGATGTCGTGGTTGATGTACGCCACGCGGTCGACCAGCCGCACGATCCGCCCCTCCAGCGTCCGCGGCATCGGCGCGCGCGAGGAGTGGCAGAGGATCCCGTCCCGCACCTCGGCGCACAGGTTGAGCGGCTCCAGCGCCGTCACCACGCGCAGCGAGTGCTCGTAGTGGCGGAAGCCGCGCCCGAAGCGCTCCCGCAGGCACGCGTCCAGCGCCGCCTCGCCGATGTGCCCGAACGGCGGGTGCCCGAGGTCGTGCCCGAGCCCGATCGCCTCCGCGAGGTCCTCGTTCAGGTCCAGGGCGCGGGCCACCGTCCGCGAGATCTGCGTCACCTCCAGCGTGTGCGTCAGCCGCGTGCGGAAGTGGTCGCCCTCCGGCGCGACGAACACCTGCGTCTTGTGCTTGAGGCGCCGGAACGACTTGGAGTGGACGATCCGGTCGCGGTCGCGCTGGAACGGGGTGCGCAGGGAGCAGTCCTCCTCCGGCACCGCGCGGTCGGCGGGGAACGACCGGGCGGCCAGCGGGGACAGCGCGGACTCCTCCCACGCCCGGCGCCGCGCGGCGAACTCGGAGGCGACGGTGCGGGGAGCGGCGGTGTCCACGGGCGGGATTCTGTCAACCGGGGCAGTCGACCCCGGCCCCGTGGCACTGTTTCGGCACATGCCCGCGCGCAAGCTGGTGCTGGCCGTGGCAGTCGCGTCGCTCACCGCGCTCGCCGCGGCCCCCGCCCCGACGGCCACGGCCGAGGACCCGCCGCTCGTCAACTGGCCGGCCCTCCTCCCCGCGCTCGCCCACGGCTTCACCCCCAGCACCTTCGACCTCTGCGCCGACGCCGGCCCGCACTGCGTCGACCACACGCTGCTCGAGCTGCGCGCCCGCATCGCCGACCACGACGCCGCCTGCAGCGACAACGCGCTCTTCGCCCGCAACTACCGCCTGGTCACCGAGTTCTACGTCCGCTTCGCGGGCACCGGCTTCTTCCAGGACGACGCCTTCCTCGCGCGCGAGGACGCGATCTTCGCCCAGCTCTACTTCGCGGCGGAGGACGCGTGGCGCGACGGCCGCCCCCAGGACGTCCCGGAGGCCTGGAGGATCGCGTTCGAAAGCGCGGACGCCAAGGCCGTCCAGGGCGCCGGCAACCTGCTGCTCGGCATCAACGCCCACGTCCAGCGCGACCAGCCGTACATGCTCGCCGGCCTCGGGCTCGTCGACGCGCAGGGCCGCAGCCGCAAGCCCGACCACGACAAGTTCAACGAGCTGCTCAACACCGCCTACGACGACGTCATCGCCCAGGCGATCGAGTGGGACGACCCCGACCTCGCGACCTACGAGGTGCCGGGCACGCAGGCCGACAACCTGCTCGCCTTCCAGGCCATCGCCGGCTGGCGCGAGGGCGTGTGGCGCAACGCCGAGCGCCTCGTCGCGGCCAGCACCGACGAGGAGCGCCGGCTCGTCGCCGAGTCGATCGAGCAGAGCGCCGCCGCCTGGGCCGAGCGGATCCGCGACGTCTTCCGCTACGGCGGCCCGTTCACGCGCGCGAACCGCGACGCGCTGTGCCCCAAGCGGGCCGAGCGTGCGGCGCGCGAGCGGGCCGCGCTCGCGCGCGACGATGACCGACGCCGAGACGACCCGCCGGCCGCGGGCCGCTGCGACGCCGGCGTCGGCGTCCGCGTCGCGCGGCGGCGGCAGCGCATCGGCGTCGGCGTCCCGCGCTGCCGCGGGCGCATCCGGCTCGCGATCGCCCACGTCGAGCGCCGCGGCCGCTGCCGCTTCGTGACCCAGCGCGGAGCGCTCGGCCGAACCCGCTCGTGCCGCAGGCCGCTGTGGCTGCGGACGCGCGGCTTCACCACCCGCCGCCTGCGCCCCGGCCGCTACGTCGTGACCGTGCAGGGCGACTTCCGCATCACCGTCCGCGTGCGCTAGCAGCTAGCCGTCCTGCCCGGCCCGCACCGCCGCCTGCGCCGCGGCCACCCGCGCCACCGGCACCCGGTACGGCGAGCACGACACGTAGTCCAGCCCGGAGTTGTGGAAGAAGTCGATCGAGTCCGGGTCGCCGCCGTGCTCGCCGCAGATCCCCAGCTTCAGCCCCGGCTTGGCCGACCGCCCGAGCCACGCCGCCATCCGCACGAGCTGGCCGACCCCCGCCGCGTCGAGCGTCTCGAACGGCGAGCGGTCGACGATCTTCAGGTCGATGTACCGCGCGAGGATGCGCCCCTCGATGTCGTCGCGCGAGAACCCGAGCGCCGTCTGCGTCAGGTCGTTCGTGCCGAACGAGAAGAAGTCGGCCTCGCCCGCGATCCGGTCGGCCTGCAGGCACGCGCGCGGCAGCTCGATCATCGTCCCGATCAGGTAGTCGCGCTCGGGCTCGAGCCCGTAGCCGCGCCCGACCCCGACGAGCAGCCCCCGCACCAGCTCGAGCTCGCGCTCGTACGCGACCAGCGGGACCATGATCTCGACCGGCGGCAGCGCGCCCGCCCGCTCGCGGACCGCGACCGCCGCCCCGAAGATCGCGTGCGCCTGCATCCGCAGCAGCTCGGGCTCCAGCAGCCCGAGGCGCACCCCGCGCGTGCCGAGCATCGGGTTCGTCTCCTCCAGCGCCCGGACCCGCTCCAGCGTGTGCTCGAGCTGCTCCAGATCGTCGGTGCGCTCGATCCGCGCCCGCTCGACCCGCTGCTCGATCTCGCCCCGGTGCGGGAGGAACTCGTGCAGCGGCGGGTCGAGCAGCCGGATCGTCACGGGCGTGCCCTCCATCGCCTCGAAGAGCCCCTCGAAGTCCGACTGCTGCAGCGGCCGCAGCGCGTCGAGCGCGGCCTTCATCTCCTCGTCGGTGGAGGCGAGGATCGCCTGGACCATCTTCTCGTGCCGGTCGGCCCCGAAGAACATGTGCTCGGTCCGGCACAGCCCGATCCCCTCGGCGCCGAACGCACGGGCGCGCGCCGCGTCGTCGGGGGTGTCGGCGTTCGTCCGCACCCCGAGCGTCCGCAGCTCGTCCGACCACGCGAGCACGCGCTCGAAGTGCTCGGTCACCTGCGGCTCGACGAGCGGGACGTCCTCGGTCGTGATGCAGCCGGTCGTCCCGTCGATCGCGATGCGGTCGCCGGCGCGCAGGACGGTCCCGTCGACCCGCACCTCGGCGGAGGCCAGGTCGATCTCGAGCGCGCCCGCGCCGGTCACCGCCGGCCGGCCCATGCCGCGCGCGACGAGCGCCGCGTGCGACGCCTTGCCGCCCTCGCTCGTGAGGATCCCCCGGGCGGCGTCGAACCCCGCGACGTCGTCGGCCTCGGTGAACGGGCGCACCAGGATGACGTCGCGCCCGGAGCCCGCCGCGGCGACCGCGTCGGCCGCCGTGAACACGATCTCGCCCTTCGCCGCGCCCGGCGACGCCGCCACCCCGCGCGCGAGCACGTCGTACTCGGCGTCGGGGTCGAACGTCGGGTGCAGCAGCGCGTCGAGCTGCTCGGCGTCGATCGTCGCGATCGCCTCGGCCTTGGTCAGCAGCCCCTCGTCCACCGCGTCGCACGCGAACCGCACCGCCGCCTGGGCGGGGCGCTTGGCGTTGCGCGTCTGCAGCATGTAGAGGCGCCCCTCCTCGACGGTGAACTCGGTGTCCTGCATGTCCTTGTAGTGGCGCTCGAGCGTGCGCAGGATCTCCATCAGCTGGGCGTGCGCCTCCGGCATCCAGTCGCGCAGCTCGCGGATGTCGCGCGGTGTGCGGACGCCGGACACGACGTCCTCGCCCTGCGCGTTGGGGAGGAAGTCGCCGCTCGGCTCAGGCGCGCCGGTCACCTCGTCGCGGCTGAACGCGACGCCCGACCCGGACGTGTCCCCCTTGTTGCCGAACACCATCTGCTGGACGTTGACCGCGGTCCCCCAGTCGTCCGGGATGCGGTTGATCCGCCGGTAGGTCACCGCGCGCTCGCCGTTCCACGAGTCGAACACCGCCCGGATCGCGTGGCGCAGCTGCTCGCGCGGCTCCTCGGGGAAGTCGTAGAAGCCCTTGAACGTCGCGGTCAGCTCGCGCAGCGCGTCGGTGTCGAGGTCGGTGTCCTCGCGGACGCCGCGGGCGGACTTGACCCGCTTGATCTCGTCCTCGAACCGCTCCCCCGGGACGCCGCGCACGACGTTGCCGAACATCTGCACGAACCGCCGGTAGGAGTCCCACGCGAAGCGCTCGTTCCCGGTCCCGCGCGCGAGCCCCTCGACGCTGCGGTCGTTGAGGCCGAGGTTGAGGACCGTGTCGAGCATGCCGGGCATCGACTCCCGCGCGCCGCTGCGGACCGAGACGAGCAGCGGGTCCTCGTCGTCGCCGAGCCGCTTGCCGGCGCGCTCCTCCAGCCGCGCGAGCGCCGCGTCGACCTGCTCCTCCAGGCCGGGCGGCTCGGCCCCGTCGCGCATGTACGCGACGCACGCCTCGGTGGTGATCGTGAACCCGGCCGGTACTCGCTCCGCGCCGAGGACGCGCGTCATCTCCGCCACGTTCGCGCCCTTGCCGCCGAGCAGCTCGCGCATCTCCCTCGAGCCCTCGGAGAAGTCCAGCACCCACCGCGTGTCCGTCACGGCGCGGGACCCTACCCCCTGAGCGCGGGCCGCAGCCGCAGGTGCGCGTGGTGCTCGACCGTCTCGAGGATCGCCCGCTCGGCCTGGCGCAGCGCGCGCGGCGGGGTGCCGCCGGGCGCGTCGGCGAGCGGGCGCCCCAGGGCCTCGACCATGAACGCGTGCGCGGCCTCGTCGAGCGGGAACGCCGCGCCCTCGCACGCGCTGCAGACGACGCCGCCGGCGGCGCCGGAGAACCCGCTGAGGTGCTCGCGCTCGCCGCACACCGCGCAGCCGGCCAGGTGCGGGGCCAGGCCGGCGGCGACCAGCAGCTTGAGGCGGAACGCCAGCCGGCCCCCCTCGCCGGCGTGGACGGCGTCGGCGTCCAGCAGCGCGAGCTCGTTGGCGAGCAGGTGGAAGACCTCGGGGTGCGGCTCCGGCGTGTCGAACAGCCGGCCGACCGCGTCGCACGCCCGCGCCGCGGCGTCGAGCCGCTGAGCCTCGGTCCGCAGGCCGGCGTGGGGCGCGACGGTCTCGGCGCTCGTGACCGTGAGCAGGTCGCTGCGCCCCTCGTAGAGCACGAGCCGGACGTGGAAGAACGGCTCCAGCCGCCCCCCGAACCGGCTCTTCGCGCGGCGCACGCCCTTGGCGATCGCGCCCACCCGTCCGCGATGCGGGGTATAGAGGTGGAGGATGCGATCCGCCTCCCCGTACCGCATCGATCGGAGGACGATCGCCTCGGTCTTGACCGAGCCGGCCACCGCTACTCTCTGCCCCGTATGAACGACGTCCTCGTGTACACGACCGATCCCTGCTCCTTCTGCTCCAGGGTCAAGCAGCTGCTCCAGGCGCGGGGGATCGAGTACACGGAGGTCAATCTCGCACGCGACCCGGCCGGACGCGCCGAGCTGGTCGAGCGGACGGGCATGATGAGCTTCCCGCAGGTCGTCATCGGCGGCGAGGTGCTCGGCGGGTTCCAGGAGACGCTGCGCGCCGACCAGACCGGCCGGCTGCGCGAGCTGCTCGCCGCGGCTTAGCGCGCGAGCCGGGCCAGGGCGACCCTCGCCGCCTGCGCCATCCGCGCCGTCATCGCCGCGTCGACGTTGGCCAGGCCGTCGCACGGCCGGTGGTAGCACGGGTCGCGCTCGCGGCCGCGGCGGCGCTCGGTCGCGCCGGTGAAGATGCCGCCGACGGGGATGCCCGCGCCGCGGAACGGCAGGTGGTCCGAGCCGGCGAGCACCGAGGTCCGGCCCGCCCGCGGGAGGACGCGGCGCAGCGCCCGGCGGATGCGTGGGTGGTCCGCGTAGATCTCGGGGACCGGGTTCGGGGAGCCGACCATGTCGAGGTTGAGGTAGGCGGCGAAGCGGCGGCGCTCGGCCGGCGGCAGGGCTCCGACGTACGCCCGCGACCCGTTGAGGTTCAGCTCCTCGGCGGTCCAGAAGCCCAGCCGCAGGGTCGCGGGCGGGCGCGGCGCGGCGGCGAGGCGCTCGCCGATCTCGATCAGCGCGGCGATGCCGCTGCCGTTGTCGTTCAGGCCGGGGCCCTCCGGGACCGAGTCGAGGTGGCCGCCGGCCATGACCACCCGCCGCCCGGTCGTCCCCGGCAGCTCGGCGACGACGTTGCGGCCGGTGCGGTCCTCGACGAACGCGTCGACCCGGACGTTCACGGTCGCACGGGCGCGGGCGAGCCGGAGCGCGGGCGGGTCGCGCAGCGCCAGGGCGGGGATCGTCACGCCGGGGCCGAGCATCGTCGCCGTGGTCGGCGGCCGGCGCACGTACCCGCTGGCGAACAGCACGGCCGCCGCGCCGGCGCGCTGGGCGTTGATCGCGATGCGGCGGAACGTGCACGTGCCGTAGAGGCTCATCGCGATCCGGCCGCGGGGGAAGCCGCGGAAGTGGCGCGGGCTGCAGCCGGAGAAGCGCAGCGGGAGCACGCGCCCGGTGACGTCGCCCGAGCCGCTGTAGCGCAGCGTGACGGCGTCCCGGCCGGGCTGGAGGGCGCCGACGACCGGCGGCGCGCGCTCGGCGAAGTACGGGAAGGTGACCGGCGGCGTGTCGACGTTCCAGCCGGCCTCGCGCAGCCTCGCCGCGACGTAGTCGACGGTCGCGGCCTCGCCGGGGTTGCCGGCCGCACGGTTGCCGCCGTTCGCGCGGGCGATGCCGTCGAGAGCCCGCAGGTGCTCGACGACGTCCGCGGCGCCGATGCGCTGCGCGGGCGCGGCGGCGGGCGCGGCGGCCGCGACGAGGGCGGCGGCGAGGAGGCCGAGGGCGACGGGGCGGCGCATCGGGGCGGGCGAGGATGCCAGAAGGCCGTATGCGGCGCGCCGATGCGGCGGGCGCCTCAGCCCGCCAGCGCCGTCAGCCCGCGCTCCGCGGCGCGGGTCGCCCGCCGCAGCAGCCGGCGGTCGGCGTGGCGCAGCCGGTCGCATGCGCGGTGATAGCAGCGGTCGGCCGGGCCGGGGCGGCGGCCTCGCTCCGAGGCGCCCGTGAAGATGCCGCCGACGGCGATCCCCGCGCGCTCGAAGGGCGCGTGATCCGACGCGCCGCGCAGCGACACCTCGCCCTCCGCCCCCGGGATCGCGCGCCGCAGCGCCCGCTCGATCCGGTCGTCGCGGTCGTAGACCTTCAGCGCGCCGTTCGGCGAGGCGACCATGTCGAAGTTCAGGTACGCGGCGATCGCCCGGCGCTCGGGAGCCGCGAGCGACCGGACGTAGCGGCGCGAGCCGTACAGCGCGAGCTCCTCGGCGCCCCAGAACCCGAGCCGGATCCCCGGCCGGCCGTGCAGGCGCTCCGCGACGGCGAGCAGCGCCGCGACCCCGCTCCCGTTGTCGTTGATCCCCGGGCCGGCGCTGACCGAGTCGTGGTGCGCCCCGGCCATCACCCAGCGCCCGCCGCGGGCCGGCCGCCCCTCGGCGATGACGTTCGTGGTGGTCCGCCGCTCCGACACCGCGTCGACCTCGGCCGTCACCGTCCGGCCCTCGATCCGCGCCGCCCCGCGCGCCGTGACGATGAACACCGGGATGCCGATCCCCGGCCTGATCAGCGTCGCGGCGACCGGCGTCCCGCCCTCGACGTCGGAGATGACGATCGCCCCGGCGCCCGCGCGCTCGGCGTTGCGCGCCTTGACGCGGAAGAAGCACGTCCCCCGGTCGACGAGCGCGACGTCGCCGCGCGGCACCGGCGCGAAGTCGCCGACCGAGCAGCCGCGCCCGCGCACCCGCCGCACGCGCGCGCGCAGCCGCGCCGACCCCGAGTACTCGGCGACGCGCAGCTCCCGCCCCGGGCGCAGGCCCGCGAGCCGCGGCGGCGAGCGCCGCTCGAAGTACGGGAACGCGACCCGCTGCAGCTCGACACGCCACCCGGCGGCGCGCAGCGTCCGCGCGACGTACGCGACCGTCCGCCGGTCGCCGGCCGTGCCGGCCGCGCGCGTCCCGCCGCTGCGGTCGGCGATCCGCTGCAGCGCGGCGAGGTGGCGCGCCGGGTCCCCTCCGCCGCCCGCGGCGCGGCCCTGGGCCGGCGACGCGCGCGGCCCGTCCCGCCGGTCCGGCTCGCCGGCGTCCCCGCC
>DASZEJ010000110.1:0-13781 GCA_035940955.1 Solirubrobacteraceae bacterium | reverse complement strand
ATGCGAACCAGAATGTCGCCCACACCCCGCGAAAGCCAGGGCTCCCCCTCCCTCGCCGAGCCGTCAGCGGCGCCGCCGGGGCGCCGCCGCGCGCCCGCACGGAGCGCCGCGGGGCGCCGCCCGCCTCACTCCCACTCGATGGTGCCGGGCGGCATCGACGTGATGTCGAGCACCACCCGGTTGACCTCGCGCAGTTCGTTGATCATGCGCGAGGCGATCTGCTCCAGCAGGTCGTACGGCAGCCGGGCCCAGTCGGCGGTCATCGCGTCGTCGGAGGTGACGGCGCGGATGACGACGACCGAGCCGTACGTGCGCTCGTCGCCCTGGACGCCGACGGTCCGGATGTCGGGCAGCACGCAGAACGACTGCCACAGGTCGCGGTACAGGCCCGCCTTGCGGATCTCGTCCTGGAGGACGTAGTCGGCGTCGCGCAGCAGGTCGAGGCGCTCCTTCGTCGCCTCGCCGCCGACGATGCGGATCGCCAGCCCCGGGCCGGGGAACGGCTGGCGCCAGACCAGGCGCTCGGGCAGCCCGAGCTCGGCGCCGACGGCCCGGACCTCGTCCTTGAACAGCGTCCGCAGCGGCTCGACGAGCTCGAACTGAAGGTCGTCCGGCAGCCCGCCGACGTTGTGGTGGGACTTGATCGTGGCGGCGCCCGTGCCGCCGCCGGACTCGATCACGTCCGAGTACAGCGTGCCCTGCACGAGGAACCGCGCGCCCTCGCCCCCGCCCGCGAGCCGCGCCGCCTCCTCCTCGAAGACCCTGATGAACTCGGCGCCGATCGCCTTGCGCTTGGTCTCCGGGTCCGTCACGCCGGCGAGCTTCGCGAGGAAGCGCTGCTCGGCGTCGACCGCCACGAGCGGGACCTGGAAGTGGTCGCGGAACGTGGCGACGACCTGCTCGCCCTCGTTCTTGCGCATCAGCCCGTGGTCGACGAACACGCACGTCAGCTGGTCGCCGATCGCGCGGTGGACGAGCAGCGCCGCCACGCTGGAGTCGACGCCGCCCGACAGGCCGCAGATCACCCGCCCGTCGCCGACCTGCGCGCGGATGCGCTCGATCTGCTCGTCGATGATGCTCGCGGCCGACCACGTCAGGTCCGCCTCGCAGATGTCGCTCAGGAACCGCCTCAGCACGTCCTGCCCGTACGGCGTGTGCACGACCTCGGGGTGGAACTGGATGCCGTAGATGCCGCGCTCGACCGACTCGAGCGCCGCCACCGGCGACTCGCGCGACGACGCCAGCGCCGTGAAGCCGGGCGGCGGCGCGTAGACCGTGTCGCGGTGCGACATCCAGCACGTCTGCTCGGCCGGCAGGCCGGCCAGCAGCCGCCCGGGCTCGCGCACGGTCAGCTCCGAGCGCCCGAACTCGCCGACCTCGGCGCCCTCGACGCGCCCCCCGAGCTCGCGCGCGACGAGCTGCATCCCGTAGCAGATGCCCAGCACCGGAACGCCCAGCTCGAGCAGCTCGGGGTCCAGCGCCGGCGCGCCGTCGGCGTAGACCGACGCCGGCCCGCCGGAGAGGATCAGCCCCTTCGGGTTGCGGCGCCGGACCTCCTCCGCCCCGACGTGGTGGGGCAGCAGCTCGCTGAACACCCCGCACTCGCGGACGCGCCGCGCGATGAGCTGCGAGTACTGCCCCCCGTAGTCGAGGACCACCACCTCGTCGACCGCGCGCGGCGCCTCGACGTCGGTCGTCGCCTCGGGGACGACCTCCGGCGCGGCGTTGCTCGCGGTGACGAGCGACTCCACTAGTTCGGCCCGCTCACCATGGCCGGGGCCCCGGAGAGCGCCGGCGGGGCGTCGTGCCCCGCACCGCCGTTCCCGTTCCCCTCGCGCGGGGCCGGGGCCGGGGCCGCCGCGCCCCGCGAGCCCATGCCGATGCCCTGCGCCGACTGGAGGTGCTTGCCCTCGGTCTGCAGCGCGGGGGCGACCATCAGCTCCGCGCGGTTGAACTCCGCGAGGTCCTTGTAGCCGCAGGTCGCCATCGACGTGCGCAGGCCGCCGAACAGGTTGAACGTGCCGTCGTTCTCGTGAGCCGGGCCGACGAGGATCTCCTCGAGCGTCCCGTTCTGCCGCGTCTGCACCCGGGCGCCGCGCGGCAGCGTCGGGTGGAACGTCGCCATGCCCCAGTGGAACCCGCGGCCGGGCGCCTCGTAGGCCCGTGCCAGCGGCGAGCCGATCATGACCGCGTCGGCGCCGCAGGCGATCGCCTTGGCGACGTCGCCGCCGTTGCGCATGCCGCCGTCGGCGACGACGTGGACGTACTCGCCGGTCTCGAGCATGTGCTGCGAGCGGGCCGCCGCGACGTCGGCGATCGCCGTGGCCTGCGGGACGCCGATGCCCAGCACGCCGCGGGTCGTGCACGCCGCGCCCGGGCCGACGCCGACCAGCACGGCCGCCGCGCCGGTCCGCATCAGGTGCAGGCCGGTGTGGTACGACGCGCAGCCGCCGACGACGACCGGAACCTCGACCTCGCGGATGAACTCCTTGAGGTTGAGCGGCTCGGACACCGTCGAGACGTGCTCGGCCGACACGACCGTGCCCTGGATCACGAGCACGTCGAGCCCCGCGTCGAGCGCCAGCTCGTAGTACCGGCGCACGCGCTGCGGCGTCAGCGACGCCGACACCACGACGCCCTGGTCCTTGATCTCGCGGATGCGCCGCTCGATCAGCTCGGGCTTGATCGGCTCGCGGTAGATCTCCTGCATCGCCCGCGTCGCCTCGTCGCGCGGCAGCTGCGCGATGCGCTCGAGCTCCTCGTCCGCGTTCTCGTACCGCGTCCAGATGCCCTCGAGGTTCAGGACCGCGAGGCCGCCGAGCTTGCCGACGATGCCGGCCGTGCGGGGGGACACGACGCCGTCCATCGCCGACGCCATGAGCGGCAGCTCGAAGCGGTAATCCCCCAGCTTCCAGGAGATGTCGACGTCGTCGGGGTCACGCGTGCGCCGGGACGGCACGATCGCGATGTCATCGAAGCCGTAAGCGCGGCGGGCCTTCTTCCCGCGGCCGATCTCTACTTCCATTGCGCGATCCTAGGACGAGGGGCGGACGGACGAGGAAGGATCGAGCCTAGCAACGGCGAATTTCGGGGGTTTTCGCCCCCGGCCCGTCACACCCCCGCCGGCTCGGAGACGCGCTCGACCTGCACCTCGCCGACGAGCCGCTCCACCTCGCGCGGCTCGATCAGCCCGGCGCCGAGCCGCTGCGTCGACTCCGCGCCGCACGCCACGCCGAACCGCAGGCACTCGTCGGGCGGGGCGCCCGTGTAGCGCGCCGCGACGAACCCGGCCAGGAACGCGTCGCCCGAGCCGACCGTCGCGACCGGCTCGCGCGGCTCGATCCGCGCCCGCAGCAGCGTCGGCCCCTGCTCGGCCGGCACGCACGCGATGCACCCGTCCGGCGTCGTCATCAGCGCCTGCTTCGCGCCCAGCGAGCCCATCTGGCGCACCGCCGCCACCATGTCCTGCTCGTCGTTGAACTCGTGGCCGACCAGCTCCTCGGCCTCGGTGACGTTCGGCGAGATGACCGTCGGCTCGGCGCGCACCGCGTGGCGCAGCGGCTCGCCGTCGGTGTCGACGATCGTGTCGACGTCCACCCGCTTGAGCTCGCGCACCAGCATGGCGTAGGCGTTCGGGTCCAGGCCGCGCGGCAGCGAGCCGGCGAGCACGACGATCGCGGCGCCCCGCGCCAGGTACACGAGCTTGTCGCGGAACAGCTCGAGCTCCTGCTCGGTGACCGTCGGGCCGCGCTCGTTGATCTCGGTCTGCTCGCCGGTCGTCGGGTCGAGGACCGCCGTGTTCGTGCGCGACTCCTCGCGGATGCGGACGAAGTCGTTGAGGATCGACTCCTGCGTCAGCTGCTCGACGATCCGGGTTCCGGTCGGGCCGCCCTGCAGCCCGGTCGCGATGACCGGCTGGCCGAGCGCCTTGAGCGCCCGTGCGACGTTGACGCCCTTGCCGCCGGCCATCGTGGTCTGCTCGACGGTCCGGTGACGGCGCCCGAGCCGGAAGTTCGGGACCGAGAGCGACTTGTCGATCGCGGCGTTGAGGGTGACGGTGATGATCATCGGGCTCCCCCCGCCCTCCGGACGACGCGTCGCCGGAGAAGCGCCAGGAGCACAGTACAGCCCACGAGAAGGACGACCAGGAGGATGGAGGCGGGGCGAGCGAGGACGGACGCGACCCGGTCGGTCAGCGTGGCCTCGGCGACGGCGCTCGCGGTGACGAGCGGGACGCGCTCGACCACCTTGCCGCGGACGCGAACCTCGACCGTCCCCACCTCGGCGCCGGCGGGCAGCGGGCCGTCCAGCTCCTCCGGGGCGGCGACCACCCGGGCGCGGGCGCGCTCGCCCCGGCGCAGGACGCGCTGGACGGTCTCGGCCGCGACGAGGCGGACGTCCTCGTCGCGGAACCTCAGGTCCGCGGTGCGCAGCGGCTGGCCCTCCCTCAGCACGGTGCGCCGGCGATAGCGCGAGAGGCCGTAGCGCAGCAGCGCCAGCGTGTCGGCGTCCCGGGCCGCCTCGCTCGGCTCGCCGAGGACGGCGCTGACCACGGTCACGCCGCCGCGCGTGGCCGACCCGACGAGCACGTACCCCGCCTGCTCGGTGCGGCCGGTCTTGACGCCGTCGACCAGCGGAACCTGGCGCACCAGCGTGTTGCGGTTGACGATCGTGCGCGTGCGCGCGCCGCTGCGGAGCGTCACGCGCGGCAAGTCGACGGTCTCGCGGAAGAACGGCTTGCGCCGCAGGACGATCGCGAGCTTGACGAGGTCGCGGGCCGACGAGCGGTTGCCGGGCTCATCGAGGCCGATCGGGTTCGCGTAGCTGGTGTCGCGCAGGCGCAGCTGCTCGGCGCGGCGGTTCATCTCGTCGACGAACGCGTCGGTCGAGCCCGAGAGGCCCTGGGCGAGCGCGACGGCGGCGTCGTTGGCGCTCGGGAGCAGCAGCGCGCGGAGCAGGTCGCGGACCGTCATCCGCTCGCCCTCGCGCAGGCCGACGACCGACTCCGCAGCTCCGGCCTGGTAGCCGGGCGCGGTCAGGACGTCGTCCAGCGCGATGCCCTCGAGGGCGAGCAGCGCGGTCATGAGCTTGGTGGTGGAGGCGATCGGGCGGCGCTCGCCGGCGTTGCGCTGGTAGACGACGTCGCCGGTGCTCGCCTCGACGAGGATCGCCGAGGGCGCCTGGACGCGGGGCGGCTCCTGGGCGCGGGCGGCGGGGACGGCCGTGGCGACCGCCGCGAGGAGGACCAGCAGGGCGGCGGCCGCGAGCGCCGCCGCGCGGCGGATCGGGCGCGGCGCGCTCACTCGGTCAGCTTGATCTTGTCCCCGACGGTCAGGCTGTTGGGATCGATGTCGGGGTTCAGCTCCTGCAGCTCCTCGACGCTCACGCCCGTCCGCTCGGAGATCCGCGCGAGCGTGTCGCCCGGGCGGACGGTGTAGGTCCGGCGCTGGGGCGTCGTGCGCGGGCCGGTCGTCGTGCCGCCACCGGTCGTCTCGCCGTTCGAGCCGCGGCCGGTGCGGGCGCCGTCGCGCTTCTGGGCCGTCGTCGCCGCCGGCCCCTCGCCGCCCTCCCCGTCCCCGATCGTGGTCGAGACCACGGCGAACACCGCCGCCATCGCCGCCAGCAGGGCGAGCGGCGCGAGCCAGCGCGACGGGCGGTGCGAGGTCATCGCGGCCGGAGTGTATGGACGCGGCTAAGCGCAGAGCGCCCATGCCGCCTCGCGGAGCCGCTCCGCCTCCTCGCGCGCGGCGGCCGCGGGCTCGCCGCCGTGCTGCTCGTGTGCGCGCGCGATCGACCGCGACGCGGTCACCAGGCCGCCGTGCGGGCCGGGCGCGAAGGCCGCGCGCAGATCCTCGACGCGGCCGCCCTGGGCGCCGACGCCGGGGAGCAGGAAGGTGGCTCGCGGCATCAGCTCGCGGGCCCGCTCGAGGTGCTGGGGCGCGGTCGCGCCGACGACCGCGTTGGCGTCGAGGCGGTCGACGAGCCGCGCGACCTCCTCCCACAGCCGCCCCCCGCCCGCCAGCTCGCGGTCCTGCAGGTCGGCGGCGCCCGGGTTGGAGGTGCGGACGAGGACGAAGACGCCCCTCCCGGTCCGCACGAACGGCTCGAGCGCGTCCTCGCCGAGGTACGGGTTGACGGTGAGCGCGTCGGCGTCCAGGCCGGGCGCCGGGCCGAGCAGGCCCTCGGCGTACGCCTCGGCGGTGACGCCGATGTCGCCGCGCTTCGCGTCGGCCAGCACGAGCAGCCCGGCCGCGCGGGCCGCCGCCACCACCCGCTCGAGCGCCGCCCACCCGGGAGCGCCGAGCCGCTCGAAGCACGCGACCTGCGGCTTGACGGCCACGCAGGCGGGCCCGGCGGCGGCGATGAGCGCGGCGCAGTGGGCGACGACGACGTCGGCGGCGGCGGCCGCGGGGGACGGCGCCGTCCCGCGCGCGCCGCCCGCCGCCTCCAGCGCCTCGGGCCACACCCGGCGCGGGTCGGGGTCGAGCCCGAGGACGATCGACGACCGCCGGGCGGCGACCGCCTCGGCGAGCCGCTCGCGGAAGCCGCCGGCTGCCACTCGCGCGGGCGGCTCAGCCGCCCTTGATCGCCTTCTTGAGACCGGAGCCCGCGGTGAACCGCGGGACGCGCGACGCGGCGATCTGCATCTTCTCGCCGGTCGCGGGGTTGACGCCCTGGCGCGCGCCGCGCTCGGCCACGTGGAACTTGCCGAAGCCGGAGAACGTCACGTCGCTGCCGCGCTCGAGCGCCTCCTGGATCGTCCGCAGGGCGGCGTCGACCGCCTTCGCCGCGTCCTTCCGGCTCAGCCCGGAGCGCGCGGCGACCTGGTCGACGAACTCGGACCTCGTCACGTCTGCGTCCTTCCTCTGGGACAAGTCGGGCTGCGCCGGCCCGGCGGACCGGCGCAGCTCACCGGCTAGCCGTTGAGCTTGCTCTTCAGCCCCGAGGCCGCCGAGAACTTCGCCGCCTTGCTCGCCGCGATCTGGATCTTCTCGCCGGTGGCCGGGTTGACGCCCTGGCGCGCGGCGCGATCCGACACGCTGAACTTGCCGAAGCCGGCGATCGCGACGTCGTTGCCGGACGCGAGCTGGTCGGCGATGACCTCGAAGACCGCGTCGACGGCCTTGCGCGCATCGCCGGTGTCCACGCCGCCCTGGGAGGCGACCTGCTGGGCCAGTTCGGTCTTGTTCATGGAAAAGCTGTCCTCCCCATCTTGCGGAAACGTCGCGGGCACCTTATTGCAGGCGAGCGGCGGAACGGCGCTCGGCACCCACTTCGACGCCGTGTTTGCGCGGATTCGGGGGTGTTTCGGCACACTTGGGCGCGTGCCCCTCTCCCGGATCGCGTGGCTGGTGACGGTCGCGGCGTCCCTCGTCGTCGCGCTGCTGCTGCTCGTGTCCGACTACAACGGCTACGCGCTCCTCGCCGTCGCCGTCGGC
Source organism: Solirubrobacteraceae bacterium (assembly GCA_035940955.1). Taxonomy (GTDB): domain Bacteria; phylum Actinomycetota; class Thermoleophilia; order Solirubrobacterales; family Solirubrobacteraceae; genus CADCVT01. Next base: position 6,342 of record DASZEJ010000110.1, on the reverse strand, counting down.
CTCTCGGCGGCGATCAACCTGCGGTAGCGCTGCCCGCCGCGGCGGGCTCGGTGTGCACGATCACGTCCGCCAGCGACGGGCAGCGCTCGCGCACCGCCTGCTCGATCTCGCCGGCGCGACGGTGCGCGCTCGGCAGCGGCTGGTCCGGCGGCAGGAGGACCGTGATGAGCGCCACCCGGCCGCGCTCGGCGTCGCGGAAGCGCACCCCCGCCGGCTCGTGGCCCGTGTAGCGCCGCACGACGTCGTCGATCGCGTCGCGCTCCTCGGCGACCTCGTCGAGCGACGGCTTGCTCGCCCAGTCGGTGCGCGCGAGCGGCTCGATGTGCGTGTGCACCATCCGCAAAGCCGGGACCGCCGCGCGCACCGCGGTCTCCAGCTGCTCGACGGTCTCGTGCGCGTCGGCCAGCGACAGCGCCCGCGGCAGCTTGACGTGCAGCGACAGCTCGTAGCCGCCGTCGATCTGCATCACGCGGACGTTGTGGATCTCGCGCACGTCGGGCACGGACAGCGCGGCGACCGTCGCCCGCTCGCGCAGGTCGCCCTCCACCGCGCGCGGCTCGACGTGGACGAGGACGTCCGCGCCGGGCAGCTCGGAGCGGACCGCCTCCTCGATCGCGTCGGCGGTCGTGTGCGCCTGGGCGAGGCCGGCGTCGGCGCTGAGCGCGACGACGAGGTCGACGAAGTGCCGGCCGGCGGCCTGGCGGACGCGCAGCCTGCGCACCTCGACCCGCAGCCCCTCCAGCGCGCGCCGGACGCCGCGCTCGGCGTCCTCGCTCGCGCGGTCCATGAGCACGTCGATCGAGCGCTTGACCAGGCGGCCGGCCGCCACGAGCACGATCGCGGCGACCACGAGCGCGGCGATCGAGTCGGCGCGCGGCTCGCCGGCGGCGACGAACGCGAGGCCGACGAGCACGGCGAGGGTGCCGAGCAGGTCGGAGGCGAAGTGCAGCGCGTTTGACTCGAGCGCGGCGGAGTGGTGCTCGCGGGCCGCCCGGTAGCTGAGCGTCGCCCGCGACGCGTCCACGACGATCACCAGCCCGAGCACCGCGAACGCCCACCACGCGGCGTCGACCTCGGGCGGGGCGTCGCTCGCGAGCCGCTCGACCGCCTTCCACGCCAGCAGCCCCGAGACGACGATGAGGAACGTCGACTCGGCCAGCGCGGCGAGGTGCTCGGCCTTGCCGTGCCCGTAGTGGTGCTGCTCGTCGGCGGGCCGCGTCGCGACGCGGATCGCGAAGAGGGTCAGGAGCGCGGCGACGAGGTCGGTGCCCGAGTGGGCGGCCTCCGCCACGAGGCCGAGCGACCCGGTGACGAGGCCGGCGACCAGCTTGACCGCGACCAGCAGCGCGGCGGCGAGGACGCTGAAGAGCGCCGTGCGCTGGGCGGTGCCGCCCGTCATGGACGGAAAGCTAGCCCCTGCGGAGGTCCGTGCCGGCGGGTGGTCGCGGTCGGGGGCCGTTCGGCGGCCGGGTTGTCGCGATCTCAGCCGGCTCGGGCGGCGAGCCAGTCGAGCAGGGCGCGCGCGGCGCGGCCGCGGTGGCTGATCGCGTCCTTCTCGGCCGGCGTCAGCTCGGCCATCGTGCGGTCCGGGTGCTCGCGCGGGAGGAACGCGGGGTCGTAGCCGAAGCCGCCGGTGCCGCGGGGCTCGGCCGCGAGCGTTCCCTCGCAGCGGCCCTCGACGACGTGCTCGGTCCCGCCCGGCTCGACGTACGCCAGCGCGCAGACGTAGGCGACGTCGCTGCCCGCGGGCGCCTCGCGCAGCAGCTTGGCCAGGTTCGCCTCGTCGGTGGCGTCCTCGCCCGCGTAGCGCGCCGACCGCACGCCGGGCGCTCCCCCGAGCGCGGCGGCGGCGATGCCGGAGTCGTCGGCGATCGCGGTGCGGCCGGTGGCGGCGGCCGCCGCGCGCGCCTTGCCGAGCGCGTTGCCGGCGAACGTGTCGGCGGTCTCGGGCGGCAGCTCGACGTCGCCGGGGAGCGGCTCGATCGCGTGCGGCGCGAGCAGCGCCCCCAGCTCGCGCACCTTGTGCGCGTTGCGGGTGGCGAGGACGAGCCTCACGCCGCGATCGCGGCGTCCTGGGCGGCGCGGAGCTCCTCCACCCCGGCCGCCGCGAGCGCGAGCAGGTCGTCGAGGCCGGCGCGCTCGAGCGGCGTGCGCTCGGCGGTCGCCTGGACCTCGACGAGCGTGCCCGTGGCGGTCATCACGACGTTGGCGTCGACCTCGGCGCGCGAGTCCTCGCGGTAGTCGAGGTCGAGGAGCGCGGTGCCGTCGACGACGCCGCACGAGATCGCGGCGATCTGGGCCGTGAGCGCCGCTTCCGCCCCGACCGCCTTCAGCGCGAGCGCGAGCGCGACGTAGCCGCCGGTGATCGCCGCGCAGCGGGTGCCGCCGTCGGCGGTGAGGACGTCGCAGTCGATCCACACCGTGCGCTCGCCGAGCGCCTGGAAGTCGAGCGCCTGCCTGAGGGAGCGGCCGATCAGCCGCTGGATCTCGACCGTGCGGCCGTCGGGGCGGCCCTTGCTGACGTCGCGCTGCTTGCGCTGGCCGGTGGACGCCGGGAGCATCCCGTACTCCGCCGTCACCCAGCCGGTGCCGCGGCCCTCCATCCAGCGCGGGACCGACTCCTCGACGGACGCCGTGCAGATCACCCGGGTGTCGCCCTGCTCGATGAGCGCCGAGCCGGTCGCGGTCGGGACGAAGCCGGGGCGGATCGCGGTCGGGCGGATCTGGCCGGGCGCGCGGCCGCCGGCGCGGGCGGGGCTCGTCACGCGGGGACGCCCTTGCGCAGCCGAACGTGCGCGACGTCGGTCAGCGGCATCTGGAGGAAGCGGGTGCCGAGCGCGCGGAACTCCTCGGGGTCGCCGGTCGTGAGGAAGCGGTACTCGCCCTCGGTGCGGCGGGGGTTGGCGAGGCCGCGCGACCGCAGCGCGTGCTCGACCTGCCGGGCCAGCGCCTCCCCCGACGTGACCGTCGCGACGCCGCGGCCGAGGTGGCGCTGGAGGAGCGGCCTGACGAGCGGGTAGTGCGTGCAGCCGAGGATCACCGTGTCGACGTCGTCGGCGCGCAGGGGCGCGCAGTACTCCTTGACCGTCTGGACGACGGTGTCGTCGAACGGAAAGCCGGCCTGGATGATCGGGGCGAGGTCCGGGCACGGGACGCTCGTGAGGTGGACGTAGGGGTCGACCTGCGCGATCGCCCTCTCGTACGCGTTGCTGCGGACGGTCGCGGGCGTGGCCAGCAGGCCGATGCGGCCGTTGCGCGTCGCGGCGATCGCGGCGGCGGCCTCTGGCCTGACGACCGCGAGCACGTCGACGCCGAGCGTCGTCTCGAGCATCCGGCGCTGGAGCGCGGGGAGCGCGGCGGCCGTCGCCGTGTTGCAGGCGACGACCAGCAGCTTCGCCCGCCGCTCGAGCAGCAGCTCGGCGATCTCGAGGCTGAAGCGCTCCAGCTCCTCCACCGTGCGGTCGCCGTACGGGAAGCGCGCGGTGTCGCCGAGGTAGAGGAAGTCCTCGTGCGGCAGCGCGACGAGCAGCTCGTGCAGAACGGTCAGCCCGCCGACGCCGGAGTCGAACACGGCGACGGGCCGCTCGGAGGGATGGAGGTCGCGCGCCATCGGCGGCCCATGTTCGCAAACGGCCCGGCGTGGTCAGCGGCGGGCGGGCCGGGCGCCGGTCGCCGGCCAGAACGTGACCAGCAGCGCGACGGCGGTCAGCAGCTGCAGCTCCCAGCCTCTGTGGAACCCGTAGACGTAGACCACCGTCAGGGCCCACATCACCATGCTCGTCGGTCGCATTGCAGCGCTCAGGATACTTCACCGACCAGCGCCACGACGAAGCCGACGGATGCCAACAGCAGGCCCCAGCGCTCCTTCAGCTCGTCCGCGTCGACCTCGACGCCGCGCCGCTTCGCGATGCGGGCGACGACGGCCCCGGAGATGTTGCCAGCCGCCCAACCGAGGGCAGCCTCCTGGAGGACGGGCGCAAGCGGTCGCGATGGGGCCGACGACGGTGCGCCCGTCCTCGAGCATCGGCGTCTCTAGCCCTTCTTGGGCGCGTCGCCGACGCCGTCGATCGCGTCCTTGAGCTTCTCGACGATCGTCTTGCCGATGTCGAAGTCCTTGCCGGCGCCGAACTTGACGACGGCCGCGAAGACGAGCGCGAGCAGGAGGATGAGGGCGACGTACTCGACCGTGCCCTGGCCGCGCTCGCGGTGGGCGGGCAGGGCCGCGAGGGCGGCGGTGTGCAGGCGGGCGAAGAGCTGGTACGGCATCGGACGACCTCCAGAGGGAGATGGATGAGGACGCCGCCGATGCTCCGCCGGGTCGCGTGGCGGATCGAGACGCGAACGTGACGAAAGACCCGCGCGCCTGACGCGGGTTTGCGCAGGGAACGCGACGCGTGCCGCGAGGCCGCGACTAGACTCGGATCGATGCCACGCTTCCCCCGCCTCGGCAGGGGCGAGCAGGACGCCCCGCCGGAGCCGCACGCCGCGGAGCAGACGCAGCCGGAGCAGCAGACGCAGAAGCTGACCTCAGGCGACCCGCTCGCCGCCCCGGCCCCCGACTCGACGACGCATCCCGCGCCGCACGACGTGACGTCGGGCGACCCGCTGACCGGCGCGGGTTCGGTGGCGGGCGGGGCGGCGGTAGAGCCGGCGGCGACGGCGGAGTCGCCCGTCGGCGCCGAGGGGCACGCGACGGAGGAGGCGCCGACGGGCGCCGCCGCGACTGACGCGGCCGAGTCGGCGGGCGGCGCGGTTCCCGAGCCGGGCGCGTCCGCGGATGCGCGGCCTCCGGCGGGCGATGCGCCGCTCTGGTCGGCGCCGGGGGCCGGGGACGGCGCCGACGCGACCTCGACCGGCGAGGCGCCGACGGCGGTCGTGCCTCCTCTCGAGGCGGCTCCGCCGCCGGATGCCGCTGCAGCGGAGCCTGCCGCCGACGGGGCGGCCGTCGTGGAGCAGGCGCCGGCCGACGCGACGCCGAGCTTCCGCGAGCGCACGCGGCTGCGGCGGCGGATGCGGGAGCTTCGGCGGCTGCGGGAGATCGCGTTCCGGGACCTCGGCGGGCTCACCTTCGAGCTTCATCGCTTCGGGCGCGACCGGGGCGAGCTGGTCGCCGCGAAGCTCGAGGCGCTCCAGCGCATGGACTCCGAGCTGCGGGCGATCGAGGTCGCGCTCGATGCTCGCCGGCCGCTGATCGAGCTGCGCGAGCCCGGCATCGCCTCCTGCCCGCGGTGCGCCACGATCCACGGGACCGACGCGAACTTCTGCCCCGGCTGCGGGACGCCGCTGCGCGGCTCGGTCGTCGGCGAGGCGGGGCCGCTGCGCGTCACGCCGGTCGACAACCCGCCCGGCGCCGGGTCGTGACGGCCGCGCCGCCGCCCGAGCCGCCCGAGGCGGCGGGCACGATCCCCTGCCCGCGCTGCGACGCCCCGGTCCCGCCCGACCAGGACTGGTGCCTGGAGTGCGGCTACGCCGCGCGGACCGCCGTGAAGCCGACGCCGCACTGGCGCGTGCCGATCGCCGTCGCCGCGGTCGCCGCGGCGCTCGCGCTCGCAGCGCTGGCCGTGGCCTTCGTCGACCTGACGGAGGACCCCGCCGGCCCGCCGCCCACGACGCCGGCGTCGGCCCCGACGACGACACCGCCCACCGTGCCGCCGACCACCCCCGTCCCCCCGACGACCGCGCCGGCGACGACGCCGACCGTCCCGACGACCACGACGCCTCCCGCGACCGGCACGACGACGACGCCCACGGCGACCGCCCCCGCCGCACCGCCCGCGCCGTCGGAGCCGTAGACGGCGAACGGCACCGCGCGCGCCGCCCGGCGAACGGCGGTGCCCGGCACCTTCAGGTTCGTGCGCGCCGGCGCGGCGCGCCGCGCCCCCGCCCCGCTACGCCAGCGCCGGCCAGCGCGACGCCAGGCGCCGCTGCGCCTCCGCCGCCGCGGGGTGCACGGGGACGTCGGGGCGGGCCGGCGGGTCGTCGGCCGCGAACGTCTCCAGCACGTCGCACAGCGAGCGCGACAGCGCGCCGAGGTCGTAGCCGCCCTCGAGCACGATCCCCAGCGGCACGCCGAGCTCGTGCGCGCACGCGCGCAGCAGCGACGCCATCCCGGCGAAGCCCGCGTCGCTGACCAGGCACGACGCCAGCGGATCGTCGGCGTGGGCGTCGAAGCCCGCCGACACGAGCAGCAAGTCGGGCGCGTACGCGCGCGCGAGCGGACGCACGACGTGCGCGACGTGCGAGAGGAACACGTCGTCGCCCGACCCCGCGGGCACCGGCATGTTGACCGAGAAGCCCGCGCCGTCGCCGCTGCCCACATCCGTCGCGGGACCCGTGCCGGGA
>DASZEJ010000109.1:0-9223 GCA_035940955.1 Solirubrobacteraceae bacterium | reverse complement strand
CGGCGGCGACGCTGCGGTTCACCGAGGCGGGGCCGGCGGAGTAGGGGCGGGCCGCGGCGCGACGGCCGCGCCTACCGCTCCCGCACCGCCGCGAGCCGGCCGCGGCAGTACGCCAGCCAGATCCGCGCGTCCGCCGCTCCGCGCCCCTCCGCGAGCCGCTTGGCGAGGATCGGGGCGGCGCGGCCCATCCGCACCACCTCGCGCGCCGCGCGCGCGGTTCGGCGGGCGCCGCGGGCGCGGTCGAGCAGGCTCTCGTCGCTGACGCCCTGCGCGTACGCGCGCCGCAGGAACCACCCCTCGGTCAGCCGGTCGGCGGGAACCCGGTGGAGGAGGTGAGCGTCGGGCGCCCACAGCAGGCGCCCGCCGTGGTCGCGGACCCGCTGGAAGAAGTCGACCTCTTCGTTCGACAGCAGCTTCTCGCCCTCGCGCCCCAGCGAGGACCGGAAGCCGCCGACCCGCTCGTGGAAGCTCCGGGTCACCGCGCAGTTGCCGCCGAACGGCGTCTCGCCCGGCACGAGCCACCGCGGGCGGGGGCCGAGGTCAAGCTCGCCGACGTACGCGCGGCGCGGCCTGGTCAGCCACCGCGGGATCGGCCCCTCCGTGCGCAGGTCGATCCGCCCGGCGAGGCCGTCGCAGCCGAACGCGTCGAACGCCGCCGCGACCGCCGCCGCCCAGCCGGGGGAGACGAGCACGTCGTCGTCGAGGAACGCGAGGATCCCGGCCGCCGTCGCCGCGACGCCGCGGTCGCGCGCCGCGCTGAGCCCCGCCGGCTCCTGCCGGACGAGCCGCATCGGCACCCGCTCGCTCGCGTGCCGCTGGACGACGGGGGCCAGATCGACGTCGGACCCGTCGTCGACCACGACGACCTCGAGCGTCCCCGGCGCGACGTCCTGCGCGGCGAGCGTCTCGAGGCAGTCGGAGAGGAGCGCCGCACGGTTGCGCGTGGCGACGATCGCGGCGATCCGCGCGGCGGGAGCGGCCGCTCCGCCCGCGGCGGCAGCGCTTCCCGGCGACGCCGCCCCGGAGCGAGTCGCGTCGCGCTCCTCCGCCGCGCGCCCCGCGTCGCCTGCGGCCCCGAGGCCGGCAGCGCCGAAGGCCCCTTCCGGCGGCCCGTCGCCTGCCGCGTGGGACGCCCCATCGGGCAGCCCGCCGCCGGCCGCCGTGCCGGCCCCGTCCGCCGGCCCGCCGCCGGCCACCATGCCCACCCCGTGGCCCGCCCCCTCCCGCGGCCCGCCGAACCCGACCGCTCCCGCCACCCTCCGCCCGCCCGCCCGCTCGACCCCCACCGCGGCCAGCCCGAACGCGACCGCCAGCGCGAACCCGTTGCGCGGGAAGTAGAGGACGTCGTCGACCATGCCGGCTACCACGTACGCGACGAGCAGCGCCGCCGCCAGGTCCGCGCCGCGCCTCCACGCGCCGGCGATCGCCACGGCGAACACGGCGACCAGCGCGAGCGCCGCGAGGACGCCCGCCTCGACCGCCATGTCGAGCACGACGTTGTGGGCGTAGTAGATCGGCGCCGTCTCGGGGAACGGGTTGAGCGACCCGTACTGGCCCGGTCCGACGCCGAGCAGCGGCCGGTCGGCGACGAGCCCGATCGCCTCCTCCCACAGCCCGATCCGCACGCCCGTCGACTCGGTCCCGGCGTCGGCGGACGAGAGCAGGTAGCTCCCGAACGTCGTCCCGCGGCCCGGCACGTTCACGAACGCGAGCAGGGCGAGCAAAGCGCCGAGCGGCACGAGCACGGCCGCGCGGGCGCGTCCGCGGCCGAGGACGACCAGCCCGACCAGCACAGCCAGCCACGCCTGCCGCGAGAACGTGAACGCGAGCGCGACGGTGCACAGCGCGAGCGCCGCGGTGGTGGCCCCCGCGGGCAGCGCCGCGCGCCGGCGCTCCCGGCGCAGCCACACCGCGCCGAGCACCCCGAACGCCATGTAGATCCCCGCGCTCGGCGCCGCCATGAACGGGAACACGCCGCGCATCAGCGCGAGCCGCGGGATCCACCAGTTCGACGACTGCGTCCCGGACGCCCGCTGGCCGCCGAACGCCGGGTAGACCGACGCGAGCCACTCCGTCGCCTCGTCGCGCCCGGCCACGAGGGCGTAGGCGAACTGCGCGATCAGCGCGAGCGCGGCGAGCGCGGCGCCGGCGACCAGCGCGGCCACGATCCGGCGCGGCGTCAGCAGCCCCGAGCGCACCGCCGTCGCCGTCGCCCACGCGAGCAGCCCGAAGGCGAGCAGGTAGACGACGCGGCTGCCCGCGGTCGCGGTGTCGGCCGACCGCAGCGCGGACGCCGTCGCGAGGCCCGCGAGCACGGCGAACGCCACGACGGGCAGCCGCAGCGGCGTGCGCGCGGGCGGCGCGACGAGCGCCATGCCGGCCGCGATCGCGACCGCGACCGGCAGCGCCAGGAAGACCGACAGCCCGCCGGTCGAGAGGGGATACACGCAGAACGGGAGCGCGACGAGCAGCGCGAGCAGCGCCCGCTCGGGGGCGAGCGCGACGGCGACGGCCCCGACCGCGCCGCCGGCGAGCGCGAGCGCCGGCAGCCCGTGCCCCGTGCCGGCGGCGGCGCCCGCGGCCAGCAGCGCCAGCGGGATCGCCAGCCAGCCCGCGACGGCCGGTGCGGCGACGCGCCCGCTCATCCGGCCACGACCTCCCACAGCCGGTCCCACGGCGCCTCGTCATCCTGCAGCGCGGTCACCGCCCGCTCGGCGTCCTCGACGGCGCCCGCGACCGAGCCGTCCCTCGCGACGCACGCCGCGACCGCGGCGGCCCACTCGCCCGGCGTCGCCGCGACGAGCCCCGGCGCGAACGGCAGCCCCCGCGTCGCCTCCGGAGTCGAGATCACCGGCACGCGGGCGAGCGCGAAGTGCAGGAAGCGCAGCGACGACCCGCCCTCGCCGCCGAACGGCAGCACGGCCGCGGGCGCGGCGACCAGCAGCTCGGCGAGGTCCTCGACGAAGCCCAGGGCGCGCACGCCCGGATGCGCGGAGATCGCCTCGCCGACCCCGGGACCGCAGCGCCCCGCGACCGCCAGCTCCACGCCCGGAACGGCGGCCCGGACCGCCGGCCAGTCGCGCTCCAGCCACCCGAGCAGCGCCGCGACGTTGGGCGGGAAGGTGAGCGTGCCGACGTAGACGAGCGGCGCGCCGGCCGCGCCCCCACGCGCCTCCGCCGAGGCGCCCGCAGCCGGCAGCGCCTCGCGGCCGTGGAGCGCCCCGCGGCCGCGTAGCGCCTCGCCGCCCCCACGCGCCTCCCCGATCCGCCGCGCCTCCGCCACGTCCCCCCGCGGGAGCACGTTCGGCACCAGCAGCGCCGTCCCCCGCGCACCCGCCTCCCGAGCCCACGCCAGCTCGTCCTCCGACGCCATCGCCGCCGCCGCGCCCGACGCGAGCACCGCCCGCTCGAAGCGCTCCATCAGCCGCGCCTGCACGCGCTTGTACGCGCCGCGCGCGCCGCCGATCCCGCGGCCGAGCGCGTCGAGCACGCGCCACTCGACGTTGTGGAAGTCCACCACGCGGCGCACGCCGGCCGGGAGCGCGTCGAGGTGCGGGGCCATGTAGGAGTGCGCCGCGATCGCCGCGTCCCACCGGCCGTCGACGACGAGCCGCGGCCGCGTGTTCTCCCGCACCACCTCCGGCTCGCGGCGCAGCAGCAGCGCCGCCGCCTTCTGCCCCGGCGAGCCGCGCGTCACGCCGCGCGTCACCCACTCCACCTCGGCGCCCCGCTCCTCCAGCCGCTCCGCCATCGCCGTCGCCCGCTGCGAGCCGCCGTGCGCGCGCCCGCGTTCGAACGGCGCCACGACGAGCACCCGCGCGCCTATGGCCGCCCCGCCGACAGCGCGCGGCCGGCCGTCACGTGCCCGTACGCGTAGCCCGAGCCGTCCTCGCTCTCGATCCCCGTCAGCACGACGCCGATCTTGCGGGCTGGGCTGGCGGCGAGCGCCTTGCGCAGCTCGGCCACCTCGTCGCGCCGCGCCTCGCCGAGCCGCACGACGACGAGCAGCGCGTCCACGTGCGCGCTCAGCGCCGGCCCGTCGCCGGACTCGACCCACGGCGGGCCGTCGACCACCACGACGTCGGCCCGCTCGGCGAGCGGCTCCAGCGCGTCGCGCACCGGCGCGCTCGCCAGCAGCTCGCTCCCGCCCCGCGCGGCAGACCCCGCGGCGAGCACCTCGAGCGACCCGCCGTCGACCGGCACCTCGACGAGCGCGTCCTCGACCCGCCCGTCGCCCGCCAGCACGTCGGCGATCCCGGCTCCCGACAGCCCGAACGCCGCGCCGAGCGCCGGCTGGCGCAGGTCGAGGTCGACCAGCACGACGCGCTGCCCGCCGCGGGCCAGCGCGGCGGCCAGGTTCGCGGCGGTCGTCGTCTTGCCCTCGCCGGCGGTCGCGCTGACCACCTGGACCGTGCGGAACGGCTCGTCGAGCGCGGCGAACGACAGGTTCGTGCGGATCTTCCGGAACGCCTCCGCCTCGCGCCCCTCGGGCGCCTCCAGCACGACCGGGCGCCCGGCGCCGCCGCGGCCCGACCGCCGCCCGCGCCGCCGCCGCCCCGGCTTCGGCACCCGCCCGAGGACCGGCAGCCCGAGCGCGTCCACGACCTCGTCGCCGCTGCGCACGCGCGTGTCGAGCGCCTCGCGCAGGAACGCCAGCGCCAGCCCGAGCAGCAGCCCCAGCGCAAGGCCGAGCGCGACGTTGCGCGCCGTCCGCGGGCTCACCGTCGTGGCCTCGTCCTCCCGGCTGACGAACTGCACGCTCGCGTCCGGCAGCGCCGCCTGCGTCCGCACCCGCCGCCGCCGCTCGGCCAGCTCGCGGTAGACGGAGGAGTCGCGCAGCCCCCGCGCCTCCAGCTCGCGCAGCCGGGCGCGCAGCTCGTCGGCGGCCCGGTCGAGCGCCTGGCGCTCCAGCTCGCCGCGGTACGCGACGAACTCCCGCGCGTACGCCTCCGCGCCGCGCAGCGCCCGCCCGCGGTCGCCGTCGCGCAGCGCGAAGTCGATCAGGTCCGTGCCGGTCCGCGGCGCGACCGCGGAGTCGTCGAGGACGTCGCCGCCGGTCGCCCCGCCGCCGAGCGAGCGCGCGACGCGGTCGGCGAGCGCCGGCGTGCGCGCGATCCCGGCCTGCGTGGCGGCGAAGCGCTGAGCGTCGTCGCGGTTGAACGTGTCGTCCTCGGTCACGCCCGCGGCCGGGTCCTTGAACGTCGCCAGCACGGTCGCCCGGCCCTCGTACACCGGGTCCTGCGCCTTCGACACCGCGTAGGCGATCGCCGGCACGAGCACGACCGCGGCCGCGATCGTCAGCAGCCGGCGGCGGACCACCGCGAGCCCGCGGCGGAGCGTCGCCGCGCGCGACGGCACGTACGGCTCGGCTGCCATCCCTAGACCCCTCGCGCGCGGCACACGTGCCAGGCCGTCCGCATGAGCACCTTGGCATCAGACCACAGCGACCAGTTCGCCGCGTAGAGGTAGTCGATCGTGACCATGTCGCGCAGCGGTACGCGCGAGTCGCCGCTGCCGAGCACCTGCCACGGGCCGGTGAGCCCGGGGGTGAGGTGCAGGCGCCGGCGGTGCCAGCCCTCGATCAGCGCGTCCTCCTCGAGCACGAGCGGCCGCGGCCCGACGAGGCTCATCTCGCCGCGCAGCACGTTGACGAGCTGCGGCAGCTCGTCGAGCGATGTGCGCCGCAGCAGGCGCCCGACGCGCGTCACGCGCGGGTCGCTGCGCAGCTTGAACATGCCGTCGCCCGCGGTGCTGAGCGCGCGCAGCTCCTCGCGCAGCTGGTCGGCGCCGTGGAACATCGTGCGGAACTTGAGCATCGTGAACGGCTCGCCGTTGCGCCCGACGCGGGTCTGCCGGAAGAGGACCGGGCCGCGGCTGTCGAGCCTGACCGCGAGCGCGACGACCGCCATCACGGGCGCCGCGACCACCAGCGCGAGCGACGCGCCCGCGAGGTCGGCGGCCCGCTTGACGACCCGCGAGGAGCGTGTCAGGCCGAAGCGGCGCACGCCGAGCATCACGAGGCCGCCGACGTGGTCGAACTGGACGGACGAGCCGACCACCTCGAACAGCCGCGGGAGGATCGAGACGTGCGCGCCCATCGCCTTCGCGCGCGTGATCACGTTGAGCGCCGCGTCCACGTCGTCGTGCACGCCGGGGGCCACGACCACGCGGTCGACCCGCAGCTGCTCGACCATCGCGTTCAGCGCGGCGGCCGGAGCGAAGTCGCCGTCGCGGCGGCGGTCGGCGAGCGGGAGGAAGCCGACGAGCTGCGCCCCGTGGCGCTCGAGCTTGCCGGCGATGCGGTCGACCGCCTGCGGGTCGCCGACGAGCAGGCAGCGCTCGCCGGGGAGCAGGCGCGCGACGGTCGCCCGCGCGGCGACGCGACCGGCGATCAGCAGCAGCAGCAGCGCGCCGAAGAGGGCGGTCACGTCGCTGCGGTCGAGCGCGTCGTCGAGCAGCCACATCAGGACCGCCGAGACCGCCGCGACGCGCAGGATCGCCGCCAGCTCCTCGATCGTCGACTTGTTGAGGACGACCTGGTCGCGGTCGTAGAGGCCGGCGAGCTTCGCCGGGACCACGACGAGCGGCGCGAGCAGCAGCGCGGTCAGGTGGAGGTGCCCGCCGCTCCCAACGACGACGAACGCGAGCGCGGCCAGCGCCGCGAGCAGGTCGGCGCTCAGCAGCGACGTGCGGACGAACCGCGCCCGCCGCGCGACCGCGTTGATGTCGCGCGTGTCGTACGAGAACGGGGGCGCGAGCGCGACGTGCTCGCCGCGGTCCGTGCGCCGCCGCCGCGGCGCGCCATGCGGAGGCGAGCCGCGCCGGGGCGATCGCCTCGCCCGGCCGTGCGGTGGTGCGTCTGCCAGCGGTGCGGGCGCCAGCGCGACCGCTTCGTGCTGCTGCACTTCGTCTTCCCCCTTACGCGCTTCCTGTGCGTTTCCGGCGCCGCTGCAAACGCGTGCAGCGCAGGCAACTGGCGGGGCTCGATGGAAGTTGGCGCGTAGACGCTCTCGCTTTCGGGAAGGGGCGCCCGGTTCGGGCCGCCCGCCGGCGCGCCCGGAAGCCCGCCGCCCGCCGGCACCGCCGGCACCTCGACGCCGCCTTCCCCCGCCAGCGCGCCCAGCGCCTCGGCGAACGCCACCCCGCTCGCGCTCGGCGACGCGTCCGGGTGCCACAGCCCGTACCAGTCCTCGCCCACGTCGGCCTGCTGCTCCGGCGTCGCCCACGTGTGCACGATCAGCCGCGTCACCCCCGGCACCGCGGCGGCCGCGGGCAGCAGCTCGCGCAGCCACGCGGCCCGCTGCTCGTCGGTCGCGAGGTTGAGCGGCCCGACCGTCGTCCAGCCGACCTCGGTCACCTCGATCGGCACGCCCGGCCGCCCGAGGTCGCGCAGCCACCCGCGCAGGCTCTCCATCCACTGCACGGCCCCGCCCGCGTGCACCGCGTAGGCGTGCAGCCCGACCGCGTCGAGCTCGAGGTCGGGCCGGTGGACGAGCATGTCGCGCACGAACGCCCCCGCCGAGCGGGCGACCAGCCCCCCGACGACCACGCGCGCATCGGCGTCCACGGCGCGGATCGCCGCGCGCGCGGCCGCGTAGAGGTCCGCGTACGCGGCGGGGTCGGGCGCCGGCGGCCAGTAGTACGCGCCGTTCTCCTCGTTCCACACCTCCCACTCGCGCACCGGCAGCTCCGGCAGCTCCGGGTGTGAGGACCAGAAGGTCCCGCCCGGCCCGTACCGCTGCGCCAGGGCCGCGGCGTACGCGGCGTACGCCTGCACCGACGCGGGCGGCGAGCGCCACGCGCCCGGCGTCGCCGCCGCCCACCGCGCGGAGTAGTCGACGATCGGGTACCAGCGGATCCCCCGCCGCGCGAGCGCCGCGACGACCGCGTCGTGGTGGCCGAACCGGTAGTCGTGGACGCCGCCGGCCGGCGCGGCCGGCTCCACGCGCGCCCACGACGCGTCGTAGCGCACGAGCCGCACGCCGGCGGAGCGCATCGCGTCGAGGTGGGCGTCCCACGACGAGGGCGGCAGCGCGGCGAACAGGTGGTACGCGTTCACGCCCGCCCAGTCCCGCGCGACCGCCGCGCGCGCGGAGGCGGGCGCCGCCGACGAGGCGACGCAGAGCAGGAGCACGACGGCGAGGAGCCGCGAGGTTCGCACGACCCGTGTGATCGGCCGCCGCGCCGCGCGGCGTACCCTTTCCTCTATGGCCACCGAGGAGAGGGCGCGCCCGAAGGAGCGCAAGGACCAGTTCACGACGATGTCGGGCGAGCCGGTCAAGGCGCTCTACACCGAGGACGACCTGCCGTCGCCCGAGCACATCGGGCGTCCCGGCCAGTACCCGTTCACCCGCGGCGTCTACGACTCGATGTACCGCGGGCGGCTGTGGACGATGCGGCAGTTCGCCGGCTTCGGCACGGCGGAGGAGACCAACGAGCGCTTCCGCTACCTCATCGAGCACGGGCAGACGGGGCTGTCGACGGCGTTCGACATGCCGTCGCTCATGGGCCACGACTCCGACCACCCGAAGTCGCTCGGCGAGGTCGGGCGCGAGGGCGTCGCCGTCGACACGCTCGACGACATGGAGACGCTGTTCGAGGGGATCGACCTCGGCGACGTCACCGTCTCGATGACGATCAACGCGCCCGCGGCGATCATGCTCGCCTTCTACGTCGCAGCGGCCGAGCGCCAGGGTGTCGCCGCCGAGCACCTGGGCGGGACGATCCAGACCGACATCCTCAAGGAGTACATCGCCCAGAAGGAGTGGTGCTTCCCCATCGACCCGGCCATGCGGCTGGTGGGGGACATGGTCGAGTGGTGCTCGACGGAGATGCCGCGCTGGCACCCGATCTCGATCTCGGGCTACCACATCCGCGAGGCCGGCTCGACCGCGGCGCAGGAGCTCGCGTTCACGCTGAAGAACGGGCTGACCTACGTCGAGCAGGCGGTCGAGCGCGGCCTCGACGTGGACCAGTTCGCGCCGCGGCTGTCGTTCTTCTTCAACGCGCACATCGACTTCTTCGAGGAGATCGCGAAGTACCGCGCCGCCCGCCGGATCTGGGCCCGCGAGATGCGCGAGACCTACGGCGCGCGCGACGAGCGCTCGATGCTGATGCGCTTCCACTCGCAGACAGCGGGCGTCTCGCTCACCGCGCAGCAGCCGCTGAACAACGTGGTTCGCACCGCGGTCGAGGCGCTGTCCGCGGTGCTCGGCGGCACCCA
>DASZEJ010000108.1:0-10917 GCA_035940955.1 Solirubrobacteraceae bacterium | reverse complement strand
GCTACGCAACCTGCGCGCCCGCATCGCCCAACGCCTACTCGCGCTGACCGCCTGCGTCTACCTCAACCACTGGCTCGGACGCCCCTCCCGCTCGCTCGTCGACTTCGTCGCATAACGAGCGCGCGGAATCACTCATCTAGGGGTCGAAGCGCGCCAGCGCGTCGAGCAGCTCGCCGCGGCCGGCCATGATCCCGTACGGCCGGCCGTCGCGGGCGGGCAGGTCGCGGACGTCCAGGCCGGCGCGGCGGCACAGGAGCGCGCCGGCCGCGACGTCCCACGGCTTGACCGTGCGCTCGAAGTAGGCGTCGTACCGGCCGGCGGCGAGCCACGCGAGGTCGAGCGCGGCGCTGCCCATCCGGCGCACGTCGCGCACGCGCGGCAGGAGCGCGGCGACGACCGGCGCCTGCCGCGCCCGGACCGCCGCGTCGTACGCGAAGCCGGTCGCCACCAGCGCCTCCTCGAACGGGCGCCGCGGCGCGCGCTCGACCGGCGCGCCGTTGAGCAGCGCGCCGCCGTCGCGGGCGGCGGCGAAGAGCTCGTCGCGCAGCGGGTCGAACACCGCGCCGGCGATCGTGCCCTCGGCGTCCTCGCACGCGACGCTCACGCACCACTGCGGCACGCGGAAGAGGTAGTTGATCGTCCCGTCCAGCGGGTCGATCACCCAGCGCACCTCCCCTCGCCCGGGCGGCGCGACGTCGCCGCCCTCCTCCTCCCCCAGCACCCCGTCGGCCGGCCGCTCGCGCGCGAGCAGGGCCCGGATCACCCGCTCGGCGGCGACGTCGGCCTCGCTCGCGAGGTCGGTGGGCGTCGACTTGGCGACCACCGACGACTCCCGGCCCGCGCGGAACCGCTCGGCCAGCAGCGCGCCGGCCTCGCGCGCGGCCCGCTCGGCGACCGCGAGCAGATCGGCGGGCGCGGCGGCCATCAGAGCGCGATCGCGGGACGCCGGTCGGCCCACGGGCGGGCGCGCTCGACCTGGCCGGCGAGCGACAGGAGCGTCTCCTCGCCGTCGGGCCGCGCGGCCAGCTGCACCGAGAGCGGCATCCCGGAGTCGGTCGCGCCCGACGGGATCGTGATCGCCGGGTTGCCGACGTGGTTCCAGACGCCCTGGAACGGGACGGCCGCCGAGACGCCGAGCCACGTGCGCAGCGTCCCCGCCGCCGTGTACCGCCCGACCGCCTGCGGCAGCGTCGCCGTGCCGGGGGCGAGCACGACGTCCACGTCGTCGAAGATCGCGTTGATCCGGGCGGTGTCGGCCTTCGCGCCCTCCAGCGCGCGCGGGACCGCCCCGAGGCCGGTGAGCAGGCGGCCGGTCTGCGCCATCGCGCGCGTGCGCGGCTCGAGCCGCTCGGGATGCGCCATCCGCCGCGCGTCCTCGTGGATGCCGGCGAGCCACCGCACCGCCCAGCGCTGGCCGGCGGTGCCGTAGTCGGGGTCGCGCTCGACGACCTCGTGCCCGAGCGAGCGCAGCAGCTCCGCGATCTGCTCGGTCGCCCGGCGGATCGCCGGCTCGACGCGCGCCACGACCCCCGGCGGGACCTTGAACGACAGCGCGACGCGCAGCCGCTCCGGGTCGCGCGTCGCCGCCGCGCGCCACGGCAGCCCGGTGACCGCCTCGTAGAAGAAGCCCACGTCCTCGACCGTCCGCCCCAGCCCGCCGACGACCGACAGCCCGTGCCAGTGCGGGCCGGTCGGGGCGTACGGGATGCGGTCGCGCTGCGGCTTGAGCCCGACCAGGCCGCAGCACGCGGCGGGGATGCGGATCGAGCCGCCGCCGTCCGAGCCCGTCGCCAGGGGCGCGAGGCCGGCCGCGACCGCCGCGCCAGACCCCCCGCTCGAGCCGCCCGGCGTGCGCTGCGGGTCCCACGGGTTGCGCGTGGTCCCCCACGTCGGCGACTCGGTGAACGGCCAGATCGCGAGCTCGGGCAGGTTCGTGATCCCGAGCAGGATCGCGCCCGCGGAGCGCAGCCGGCGGACGATCTCCCAGTCCTCGCCCTCCGGCTCGCCGTACGCGTTCGTGCCCTCGGCGCGCACCTCGCCGCGGATGCCCACGTCGTCCTTGACCGCCACCGGGATGCCGAGCAGCGGGCGCTCGTCGCCCGCGCGCAGCCGGGCGGCGGCCTGGTCGGCCTCGACCAGCGCGCGCTCGGCGAGCACCTTGCGGTAGGCGTTGAGGTCCGGGTCGATGCGCTCGATGCGGCGCAGGTACGTCTCGACGAGCTCCCGCGGGGAGACCTCCCCGGACCGCAGCAGCTCGGCCTGGCGTGCCGCGCCGGCGAAGGCGAGATCGGTCGCGTCCATGAAGATCGAGAAGAGTATGGGAATGGACCCGGCCCGGATCGTCAGCGAGCTCGCCGCCATCGGCGGGCGCGGGCCGTGCACCGACGCCGAGCGCCGCGCCGCGCGCGCGCTGGCGCGCCACCTGCGTGCGAGCGGCCGCCGGGCACGCACCGAGACGCTCTGGGTGCGGCCGCAGTGGCCGGCGATCTGGCTGGCGCACGCGCTGCTGGGGATCGCGGGGAGCGTCGTGAGCGTCGACCACCCGGTCGTCGGGCTCGCGGTCGCGGGCGTCGCGGCGCTGTCGGGGCTCGGCGAGCTGACCGGCCGGGTGCGGACGATCGCGCTGCTGTGGCCGCGGCGGGCGACGCAGAACGTCGTCGCGGCGCCGCCGGACGAGCGGGCGCCGGTGCGGCTGATCGTGACCGCGCCGTACGACGCGGCGCGGTCGGCGACGGGCGCGGCGCGGGCGCTCGGCCGGGTGGACGCGCGGCTGCGGCGCGCGCTGGGCGGCCGATGGCCGTCGCCGCTGGGGCTGCTCGCGCTGTCGCTGCTGACGATCGCCGCGTGCGCGGGGGCGCGGGTCGCCGGCGTCGAGGCGACGTGGCTCGGCGCCGTCCAGCTCCTGCCGACCGTCGTCTGCATCGTCGCGACCGCGCTGCTCGCCGACCTCGCGCTCGCCGAGCCGACCCGCGGCGCGAACGCCAACGCGAGCGCGGCGGCGGTCGCGCTGGCGCTGGTCGCGGCGCTCGACGAGCGCCCGCCGCGCAGGCTCGACGTCGAGCTGGTGCTCGCCGGCGCGGGCGCGGGGCCGGCGCTCGGGATGCGCGGCTACGTCCGGTCGCGGCGGCGCGCGCTGGCCGCCGAGCGCGTCGCCGTGCTGGCGATCGAGCCCTGCGCGGGCGGCGAGCCGCGGTTCTGGACCCACGACGGCCCGGTGCTCGGCACGCGCCTGCACCCGCAGCTCGCCCGGCTCGCCGCCGCGGCGCGCGGCCGGCCCCACCGCGGCCGCGGCGTGACCGGAGCGCTCCGCGCCCGCCAGGCCGGCTGGCCCGCGCTCGCCGTGGGCTGCGTGGACGGCGACGGCCGCGTGCCGCGGGCCGGCGGCCGCGACGACACGGCGGCGAACGCCGATGCCGAGGCGCTCGGCGCGGCGCTCGACCTCGCGCTGCGGGTGGTGCGGAAGCTGGACGCGGACGTGGGCTGAGCCGGAGCGTCCAGCCGGGCGCACGACCGCTCAAAGCGCGCGGCGCGGCGCCGATGCCAGCGCTACGTGAAGCTCGCCACGCGCAAGAAGAAGCGCACGCCGTCGAAGCGCTGCCGGGTCGTGCGCGACAAGCGCACCGGCCGCAAGCGCAAGGTCTGCCGCAAGCCGGTCCGCCGGCCGGCCGCCGCGCCGGTGCCGCAGCCCTTGCCGCGGCTGCCCGTGCCGTCCGCCGCCGCCCCGCCGGCCACCGCGCCGCCCGCGCGGTCGCTGCACCAGATCAAGTCGCCGATCGGCGTCTACCAGGGCGCCTTCGGCCGCCGCCAGGCCGAGCGGCTGCTGTGGCGCGCCGGCTTCGGCCCGCGCCCCGGCGACGCCGACCGCCTCGCGGCGCTCGGCCTGCGGGGCGCGGTCGAGTCGCTGACCCGCCCGCAGGGCCAGGCGACGCTCACCGGCCCCGAGCCCCGCGACGCGGACGGCAACCCGATCGACCCGCTGAACGTCTGGGGCCACGACCACGTCTGGTGGCTCGACCGCATGGTCCGCGGCGACCAGCCGCTCGTCGAGCGCATGGCGCTGATCTGGCACGACTGGTTCGCCACCTCGCAGTCCGACGTCGGCGACGCCCCGATGATGCTCGCCCAGAACGCGCTCTTCCGCACGCACGGCCTCGGCTCGTTCCACACGCTCGCCCTCGAGGTCACCAGGGACCCGGCGATGCTCGTCTTCCTCAACGGCATCGACAACCGCCGCGGGCGCCCGAACGAGAACTACGCCCGCGAGCTGATGGAGCTGTTCACGCTCGGCGCCGACCGCGGCGCGTACACCGAGACCGACGTCCGCGAGCTCGCCCGCGCGCTGACCGGCTGGCGCGCGGACTGGAGCGACGCCGAGGGCCGGCTCGTGGACTTCCGCTTCGAGCCGTACCGCCACGACACGGGCACGAA
The DNA here is from genome assembly GCA_035940955.1 of Solirubrobacteraceae bacterium. Lineage (GTDB taxonomy): Bacteria > Actinomycetota > Thermoleophilia > Solirubrobacterales > Solirubrobacteraceae > CADCVT01. Next base: position 6,489 of record DASZEJ010000108.1, on the reverse strand, counting down.
GTCGCTGTGGGCCGGCACCGCGCACGCCCGCAGCGGCACGTTCGGCTGGGAGGACGCGGTCCGCCTGTGCCTCGAGCACCCGATGCACGCCGAGTTCTTCGTCCGCAAGCTGTGGAGCTACTTCGTCCCCACGCCGCCGCCGGACGGCACGCGGGCGCAGCTCGAGCAGCTCTACGTCTCGTCCGGCTTCCAGATTCGCCCGGTGGTCGAGGCGATCCTCACCCACCCGGACCTCTACGCGCCGTCGGCCCCGCTCGTCAAGCCGCCGGTCGTGTACGCGGCGGGCCTGCTGCGCCTGCGCGGCCGGGCGATCGAGACCGACTCGTGGGCGTGGCTCGGCAGCCTGTCCGGCCAGCAGCTCTTCCACCCGCCGAACGTGTCGGGCTGGAACGACAACGGCTGGCTCGACACCTCGACCGTGCGCGGCCGCTGGCTGCTCGGCTACTACGTGCTGCGCCCCGAGTACGTACGCGGCAGCGGCTACAGCGCGACCGAGACGGCCGCGGAGGCGGTCGACGAGGCGCTCGCCTTCTGGGACCGCCCGTCGCTCACCGCCGAGACGGTCGCCGAGCTGCTGCGGTTCGCCGAGGCGTCGATCCCGCCCGGCCTGCCGAGCTGGGAGCAGAGCCACCTGCGCGCCTACCGGATGAACGCGCTGCGCCACCTCGTCGCCGCCTCCCCGGACTTCCAGACCTCATGAGCTGCTGCAACGGCTACACCCGCTCCCAGGCCCTGCGCGCCGTCGCCGGCCAGGGCCTGCCCGCCGTCGAGCCGGGGATGCCGCTCCCCGCCGGCACCGGGATGGACCGCCGGGCGTTCCTGCTGCGCAGCGCCGGCCTGGCGCTGTCGGTGTACGGCGCGGGCAGGCTGGCGCCGGCGGCGCTGGAGGAGGGCGTCGCGCTGGCCGCGGAGGGCGGGCCGGCGCCGGTGCTCGTGTCGATCTTCCTGTCCGGCGGGATCGACGGCCTCAGCGTGCTGGCGCCCTACCAGGACCCGCGGTACGTCGCGCTGCGCAGCTCGCTCCGCGTCACGAATGGGACGCCGCTCACCGAGGACCCGCGGCTCGTCTGGCACCCGGCCGCCGAGGCGCTGCGCGGGCTCTACGACGCCGGCAAGGTCAGCGTGATCCCGGCGATGGGGTACACGAGCCCGAACCAGTCGCACTTCACCTCGCGCCACTTCTGGGAGGTCGGGTCGCTGGAGGTCCAGGCGCGGACCGGCTGGCTCGGCCGCTACCTCGACCGCGTCGGCGAGCCGAACAACGCGATCCAGGGCCTCTCGCTGGAGGGCCAGCTCTCCCCCACGCTCGCGACGAGCAACGTGGCGGTCGCCGCGACCTCGTCGATCACCGAGTACACGTTCGACAGCCCTGGCGTGTGGGACGACCGGATGGTCGCGTCGATGCTCGACAGCCTGGGGCGGCTCGGCACGCTGCAGGCGTCGAACCCGATCCTCGGGCAGGCGCGCCAGGCGACGGCGAACGCGGCGATCCTGCGCGCGCAGCTCGCGTCGCTGCCGGCGGACTCCGGCACCGTCGCGTACCCCGACTCGGGCGTGGCCGAGCGGCTGCAGTCGCTGGCGCGGATGCTCTCGGCGGGGCTGCCGATCCGCTGCGCGACGCTCGACGCCGCGGGCGGCTACGACACGCACTCGGGGCAGGCGGCGCCGTTCGTGAGCGGGCTGCGGGCGACGGCCGAGGCGGTCGCCGCCTTCCAGGCCGACCTGGAGGCGCGCGGCCTGGCCGACCGCGTCCTCGTCCACCTGTGGAGCGAGTTCGGCCGCCGGCCGGAGGAGAACGGGTCCGCGGGCACCGACCACGGCGCCGCGGGCGTGGGGTTCCTCGTGGGCGCGCGCGCCGCGGGGAAGCTCGTCGGGGAGTTCCCCGGGCTGGGGACGCTCGACCCGCAGGGGAACGTGCGGGCGACGACCGACTTCCGCGCGCTGTACTGCTCGCTGCTCGAGGACTGGCTGGGGACCGAGGCGGAGGGGATCATCCCGGGCGCCTCGTCGTTCGGCCGGTACGCGGTGGTCCGGTGAGGGCGCTCGCCGCCGCGGTGCTGCTGGTGGCGCTGGCGCTGGCGCCGGGCGCGGAGGCAGCGGGGAAGCGGACCGCGGCGGCCGGGAAGCGGCACGCCGCGAGCGCCGAACCGACCGCGGCAGCCGCGTCCGCGACACGCCGCCGCGCCGCCCGCACCGCCGTCCGCTGGGCCGCGAAGCGGCGCGCGGCCGTCGCGAAGCGGGCCTCCCGGCGCACTGCCGGCCGCGGCTGGCGCGCGATCCCGGGCGCCGTGGCGGCGCCCCTCGCCGTCCCACTCGCGGCGCCGGCGCCCGAGCCGCCCGCGCCGTCGCCGGACGCGGCGGCCACCGCGCCCGAGCCCGCCCCGGCCCCGCCTCCCGAGGCCCCGGCCGCCCCGCTCTGCGACCCGTCCCCCTGGCTCGGCGCCGTAGCCGAGGACGTCGGCGGCTTCCGCCTGCGGCTCACGCGGACCTGCGTGCCGGCGGGCACCGTCCTGTTCCAGTTCCGCAACACCGACCTCTCCTCCCACAACCTCTGGGCCGAGGGCGTCGCGCCGGCCGCGCCGCCCCGCGAGATCGTCCGGACGACGCCCGGCGAGACCGCCGTCCGCGCCGACGCGCCGCTCACCGCCGGGCGCTGGCGCCTCTACTGCTCGCTGCCGGGCCACGAGGCGATGAGCCGCCTCGTGGACGTCACGCCTGCGGGCTGAACGCCCCCGCCAGCTCGACGAACGGGTCGAGCGCGGCCGGGTTCGCGAGCGAGTCGCGCGACGCCGCCCTCTCCGGGTCGACGCCCATCAGGATCCGCTTGACCGGCACCTCGAGCGCCTTGCCCGACAGCGTCCGCGGCACCTCCGCGATCTCCCGCACCTCGTTCGGCACGTGGCGCGGCGAGCAGTCCTCGCGGATGCGCCGGGCGATCCGCGCGCGCAGGTCGTCGTCGAGCGTCGCGCCCTCGCGCAGCACGACGAAGAGCGGCATGTAGTCGTCGAGGTCGACGACCAGCGCGTCGACCACGTCGTCCAGCGCGAGCACCGCGCGGTAGATCTCGCTCGTCCCCATGCGGACGCCGCCGCGGTTGATCGTCGAGTCCGAGCGCCCGGAGATGACCGCGGTCCCGCGCGAGGTGATCTCGATCCAGTCGCCGTGGCGCCAGACGCCCGGGTAGACGTCGAAGTAGCTCTCGTGCAGCCGCGTCCCGTCCGGGTCGTTCCAGAAGAAGACGGGCATCGACGGCATCGGCTCGGTGATGACGAGCTCGCCGACCCGGCCGGTCAGCGGCCGGCCCTCCTCGTCCCACGCCTCGACCTTCGCGCCGAGCGCGCGGGCCTGCAGCTCGCCCTCGTACACCGGCAGCAGCGGGACGCCGCCGACGAACGCCGTGCACACGTCGGTCCCGCCGCTCGTGCTGAACAGCCACGTGTCCTCGCCGACGTGGTCGTAGACCCAGCGGAAGCCCTCGGGCGCGAGCGGCGACCCGGTCGACCCGACGCTGCGCAGGCGGTCGAGGTCCCGGCCGCCGGCGCGCGGCTCGACGCCCTGCTTCATGCACGCGGCGATGTACGCGGCGCTCGTGCCGAAGCACGTCATGCCGGTCTCGCTCGCGAAGTCCCACAGCACGTCGCCGGCCGGGTTGCCGTCGTAGAGCAGGATCGTCGCGTCGGTGAGCAGCACGCCGACGAGGAAGTTCCACATCATCCAGCCGGTCGTCGTGAACCAGAAGACGCGGTCGCCGGGCTGGGCGTCGAGGTGCAGGTGCATCTTCTTCAGGTGCTCGAGCAGGATGCCGCCGTGGCCGTGGACGATCGCCTTGGGCAGCCCGGTCGTGCCGCTGGAGTAGAGGACCCAGAGCGGGTGGTCGAACGGGACCCGCGCGAAGTCGAGCGGCTCGCGGTCGGCGAGGAGCGCGGCCCAGTCGTCGTCGCCGGTGCCGAGATAGCGCAGGCGGACGGTGTGCTCGACGGTCGGCAGCTCGGCGAGCAGCCCCTCGACGATCTCGCGCCGGTCGAAGTCCCGGCCGCCGTAGCGGTAGCCGTCGATCGTGAGCAGCACCTTGGGCTCGATCTGGGCGAAGCGGTCGACGACGCTGCGCAGGCCGAACTCGGGCGCGGCGGAGGACCAGATCGCGCCGAGCGACGCGGTGGCGAGGAAGGCGACGATCGTCTCCGGGACGTTCGGCAGGTAGGCGACGACGCGGTCGCCCTCGCCGACGCCGAGCCGGCGCAGCCCCGTCGCGCAGCGCTCGACCTGCTCGCGCAGCTCGGCCCACGTCACCTCGGCGGCCGGCCGCAGCTCGGAGCGGTGGACGATCGCCACCTGGTCGTCGCGCCCGCGCTCGCGGAGCATGTGCTCGGCGTAGTTCACCCGGGCGCCGGGGAACCACCGCGCGCCGGGCATCGAGCGGTCGGCGAGGACGGCGTCGTAGGAGCCGCGGACGCCGAAGTGCTCCCAGATCGCCGCCCAGAAGCCGTCGAGGTCGTCGACCGACCAGCGCCAGAGGTCGTCGTAGGTCGTGAAGCCGCGGTCGAGGGAGCGCATGAAGCGGGTCATCGCCGCCCGCTCGACCATCTCGGCGGAGGGGGTCCAGAGGAGGTCGCCGCGCGCCATCGGGGCGGAGCGTACCGGTGGCGGCCGGCGCCGCGGACCGGGACGTGCCGGAGCCGCGGGCGCCGCAACCCCGGCCGCCGCGAAGCGTTGGCACCCTCGTGCCGCGCGCCGCCGCCGTCGCCATCCTCGCCGCCGCTGCGCTGGTCGCCGGCGGCGCTGAGGCGCGCGCCGCCGCCGCCCCGCCTCGCGCGATCCTGCAGGACGACGCCGCGCTCCTGTACCGCGGAGCCGCCGTGCGCGAGCGGACGCTCGACGAGCTGCGGCGGCTGGGGGTCGACGCGATCCGGGTGCTGGTCGTGTGGCGGCGCTACGCACCGGCGCCCCGCTCGCCGCGGCGGCCGCTGGACTTCGACGCCGGCGACTCGGCCGCGTATCCGGCCGGGGCGTTCGACGCGCTCGACGGGCTCGTCGCGGGCGCCGCCGCCCGCGGGCTCGACGTGATCCTGACCCCGACCGGGCCCGGGCCGGCGTGGGCGTCGGAGTGCCGCTCGGGCCGGCAGACGTGCTCGCCGCAGCCCGACGACTTCCGCCGCTTCGTCGCCGCGCTCGGCCGCCGCTACCCGGCGGTGCGCCACTGGGCGGTGTGGAACGAGCCGAACAACCCGAACTGGCTGACGCCGCAGTTCGCGCACCGCAGGCCGCGCTCCCCCGCCCTGTACCGGCGCCTGGTGGTCGCGGCCGCCGCCGCGCTGAAGGCCACCGGCCACGGAGGCGACGAGCTGCTCGCCGGCGAGACCGCACCGATCGGCGGCCGGACCGGGCGCAGCGCGGACAGCCCGATGATGCCCGGCCTCTTCCTGCGCCGGCTGCTGTGCGCGCGGTGCGGCCGGCTGCCCGCGACCGGCATCGCCCACCACGCCTACACCCGCGGCGGCAGCCAGCCGCCGCGCTCTCCCAGCATGCGCGGGGAGCTGGCGATCTCGGCGCTCGCGCAGGTCACGGCGATGGTCCGAGCCGCCGGCCGGCGCGGCGTCCTGCCGCGCGCGGCCGGCGTCCACCTGACCGAGGGCGGCTGGCAGACGAGCCCGCCCGACCGCCTCTTCGGCGTTCCGCCGGCCGTTCAGGCGCGGTGGCTCAACGAGGCCGAGTGGATGGTCCGCGGCCACCCGCGCGTGCGCAGCGTCGCGCAGTACCTGCTCTTCGACGAGCCCGACACCCACCGCTTCCAGAGCGGCCTGCGCTTCGCCGACGGCCGGGCGAAGCCGGCGCTCCGCGCCTGGCGCCTGCCGATCTGGGTCGTGCGCCGCGGCGCCGCCGTCACCGTCTGGGGCCGCGCCCGTGCCCGGCTCGACGGGCTGCCGCCCGCCGTCGAGGTCCAGCGCCGCCTGCCGCGCAGCGCCCGCTGGCGGACGCTGCGAACGTTGCCCGCCCGCGGCGACATGCTCACGACGCTGCGAGCGTCCCACGGTTCGTGGCGCCTGCGCTGGGGCCGGCTCCGCAGCCGGACCGCCGGAGAGGCCAGAAGCTGACGCAATCAGCAACTCTCACCGCAGCGAGACGTTTGAAGCGCGGATGCCCCGCTCCATCGTCCCCGCGCCTGTCGCCCTTCTCCTCTTCGCCCTCTTCGCCCCGGCCACCGCGGCCGCCGAGCCCGGCGACCCCGACCGCCGCTTCGGCGACGGCGGCGTCGTGACGACCGCAGCCCTGGACGGCGGCGGGGCCGGGGCGCTGGACCTGCGCGGCCACGTCCTGATCGCCGGCGGCATCGAGCGGCCCGGCGTCGTGCGGCTGACCGCGCGCGGGCGCTTCGACCGCCGCTTCGGCGACGGCGGCATCGCGCGCGCGGCGGCCCGCGGGCGCGAGCCGTTCGGGGTCCGGCGCGCGCGGACGGGCACGATCCACGTCGCGACGCGCGTCGGGACCGGC
>DASZEJ010000107.1:0-55414 GCA_035940955.1 Solirubrobacteraceae bacterium | reverse complement strand
CCCGGTCGACGTCGACTGCGAGCAGCGCTCGGCGACGTTCGCGCCGCGCGTGCTCCGGGCCGCGCGGACGCTCGACGCGGGCGCGCTGCGCGTGCGCGTCGAGTGCCCGGCGCAGGCGTTCGTGCGGTGCACGGGGACGGTGCGCGCGTCGACGGTCCGGCGCGTGCGCCGGCGCCGGCCGGCGCGCCTGGGGCGCGCCGCGTACGCGGTCGTCGCCGGCACCGCGGCGGAGGTCGCGATCCCGCTCGACGCGCGGGCGCGGTCGCTCGTCCGCCGGCTCGCGCCGCTGCGCGTGCGCGTCGCGATCCGCGGGCGCGACCAGGCCGGTCCGGCGCGGCCGTCGGCGACCAGGCTCGTCCTTCGCGACTGAGGGCGCCGCTACTCTCCCCCACGCCATGCCGACCTCCCTCGTCACCGGCGGCGCCGGCTTCCTCGGGTCCCACCTCTGCGACGCACTGCTCGAGCGCGGTCACCGCGTCATCTGCGTCGACAACCTCGAGACCGGCTCGCTGAACAACATCGAGCACATCCGCCGGCCCGAGTTCGTCCACCTGAACGTCGACATCATCAAGCCGTACTTCGTCGACGAGGCGGTCGACTTCGTCTACCACCTCGCGTCGCCGGCCTCCCCGATCGACTACCTGCGCATCCCGCTGCACACGCTGAAGGTCGGCTCGTACGGGACGCACAACACGCTCGGGCTCGCCAAGCAGCACCGGGCGCGGTTTTTGATCGCCTCGACGAGCGAGGTGTACGGCGACCCGCAGGTCCACCCGCAGCCGGAGTCCTACTGGGGGAACGTCAACCCGATCGGCCCCCGCGGCGTGTACGACGAGGCGAAGCGGTACGCCGAGGCGCTGACGATGGCCTACCACCGGGCGCAGGGCGTCGACACCGCGATCATGCGGATCTTCAACACGTACGGCCCGCGGATGCGCTCGCACGACGGGCGGGCGATCCCGACGTTCCTGCGGCAGGCGCTGACCGACCGGCCGATCACGGTGTTCGGCGAGGGCAAGCAGACGCGGTCGTTCTGCTACGTCAGCGACCTGATCGAGGGGATGATCCGGCTCGCCGAGTCGGGCCACCACCTGCCGGTGAACGTCGGCAACCCGGACGAGTTCACGCTCCTCGAGCTGGCCGAGACCGTGATCGAGGTGACCGGCTCGAAGTCGGAGATCGTGTTCGAGGCGCTCCCGACCGACGACCCCCAGGTCCGCCAGCCGGACATCTCGCTGGCCAAGGACATCCTCGGCTGGGAGCCGCGGGTCAAGCTGCGCGAGGGGCTGCAGCGGACGCTGGACGAGGCGGGCGTCGAGGCGCTCGTCGGCGTCACCGTCTGAGCGCGGGCGGGGGCGCGGCCTACGCGGGCTCCCGCGTGAGGCGCTGCATGAGCGCCCGGCCGGTGAACGTGATCCTCCACGCCGGCGAGTCACCGGGCTGACGCGCGACGAACCCGCGCCGCTCGAGCCCCCGGAGCGCGAGCGCCACCCCGTTCGGCCGCATCCCGGTCGCCTCGGCGACGGACGCGATGTCGGCGTCGGCCGAGGGAGGCATCGCCAGCAGAGCGTGCTTCTGCGCCGGCGTGAGGGCGCGATCCGGCGACGGCGTGAGGGCGGGCACCAGTAGGGATGGTTCCCGCTCGCGGGACGGGGCGAACAGGATTGCCCATCAGTGGCACGTAGCTCACCGATCGCAGCGAGCGACCGCGCCGCATCCCAAGCGACCGAGCGGCGCTGAGCGCGGAGCGCCGGCCCGCCGGAGACCCCCCGACGCGCCTTCAGCCGTCGCTCGTGCGGAACTCCCCGACCGGCGCGCTGCGCGGCTCCCGCGCCCGCACGTACTTCGCCATCGCCCGGCCGGACATCGTGGGGGCCCACGCCTCCGGCTTCCCGCCGTGCCGGACCGCGAGCTGGCGGCGCTGGAGGCCGTGCAGCGCGAGCACGCTCACGTTCGGCTTCAGGCCGCTGAGGTACGCAACCCCCGGCGCGCCGGACTCGCTGCCCAGCTCCGGGCACAGCCGCACCAGCGCGACGAGCGCGCGCTTCTGCGCGAGGCTGAGCGGCCGGCCGGGCGCGTGCCGCGGCGGGCGGATGTGGCGAGACATGTTCCTCCGGGACTTTTAGTGGAAAGCGTTCGCCATGCATTCTCAACGCTTCGTAATCATCCGCAATGCGTTTCTTCGCAAAGAGCGGGAAGTTTTTTTCGCACGGACCGCGCTTCGACGCGTCCCGCAGGCACCGCTGACGGACCCGGCGACTTCCCCCTCGGCGAGCCGTCAGGCCGGCGCCGCGCCGCGCGCCGACTCCGGCCGGCGCGCCGCTCGCTGGTACGCCGCGATCTGCGACAGCGTCGTGTCGCGCGGGTCAGCCCCGGCCGCGTACGCGCGGTACCAGTCGACGATCGCGCGCAGGCCGTCGTCGAGGTCCCATGCGGGGCTCCAGCCGAGGCGCTCGCGGGCTCGGGTGGAGTCGAGGCGGAGGGTCGCGGTCTCGTGGGGATGGTCGCCGGGCTGGGCGGTGACCGCGAGGGAGGAGCCCCACAGCTCGCCGAGCCGCTCGACGAGGGCGCGGACGGGGATCGCCTCCTCCGGCGCCGGGCCGAAGTTCCAGGCGGACGCCGCCTCCGCGTCGCCCTCCGCGATCCGCTCGGCGAGCAGCAGGTAGCCGGCGAGGGGGTTCAGGACGTGCTGCCACGGCCGCACCGCATCGGGCGCGCGCAGCTCGACGGGCGCGCCGCCCAGCGCCGCCGCCATCACGTCGGGCAGCAGCCGGTCCGCGCCCCAGTCGCCGCCGCCGATGACGTTGCCGGCGCGCGCCGTCGCGAGCGGAAGGCCGTACGACGCGCGGTACGCCGCGGTCACCAGCTCGGCCGCCGCCTTCGACGCCGAGTAGGGGTCGCGGCCGCCGAGCGGGTCGCTCTCGCGGTGGCCCGCCCCCGCTCGCGCCGACGACTCCACCTCCGCAGTCGACTCCCCCGCCGACCCCCCGACCGCCTCCCCCGGCGCGTAGCACTTGTCCGACGTCACGACAACGACCGCCTCGACGCCGCCCACCGACCGGACCGCCTCGAGCACGTGCGCCGTCCCCTGCACGTTCACCGCGAACGTCTCGGCCGGCGCCTCGTACGACCGGCGCACCAGCGGCTGCGCCGCGAGGTGGAGCACGACCGACGGCCGCGCCGCGACCATCGCGCGCCGCACCGCGTCGAGGTCGCGCACGTCGGCGCGCACCTCGTCGATCCCCTCCCCGACCCGCGCCAGCGCGTGCAGCGACGGCTCGGTCGGGACGCCGTCGGCAAGGCCCCACACCGACGCCCCGAGCGCCTCGAGCCACAGCGCCAGCCACGCTCCCTTGAAGCCCGTGTGCCCGGTGATTAGCACCCGGCGCCCGGCCCAGAACGCCTCGTCGACGACCGCCATGCGGCCGGATCCTAGGGCGGCCGAGCGCAGGATCGCCGCCGTCCACAGGGAAGTTCGTGCGGCTATGCTGCGTCGCGAGCGCGACCCGGAGACCTCTTGCGCGCTCGCCCGCGAGTCGCGCCCGCCGAAAGGGCGCGACTTTTCCGCCGGCCGGGCGTTGAAGTCGGCGGTCCACGGAATGCAACAGCCGCTCATCGACATCACGCGCGTCGACGCCGCCCCCGCCACGCCGCCGGAGCCCGCGCCGAAGCCCGCCACCGCCGAGGTGCTCGGCGTCCCGCTCGCCCTCGCCGACTACGAGCGCACGATGGACTGGATCGACGCGACGATCGCCGCCCGCGGGCGCGCGACGCTGAGCGCCGCGGCAGTCCACCTCGTCATGGTCGCGCAGGAGAACCAGGCCACGCGCGAGGCCGTCCGCGACACGACGCTCGTCGTCCCCGACGGCCAGCCGCTCGTGTGGGCGCTCAGGGCGCTCGGCCACCCGCAGGCCACGCGCGTCTACGGCCCGGACCTGATGGCGAAGTACTGCGAGCGCTCCGCGAAGACCGGCACGACGATGTACCTCTACGGCGGCCGCAACCAGGGCGCGCTCGTCGAGCTGGCGCTCGGCCTGCGCCGCCGCTACCCGGGCCTCAGGATCGTCGGCGGCTACTCCCCGCCGTTCCGGCCGCTCACCGACGAGGAGCGCGACTGGGTCGTAGACGACATCAACCGCTCCCGGGCCGACGTCGTCTGGGTCGGGACCGGCCAGCCGAAGCAGGAGATCTGGATGCGCGAGATGCGCCCGCTCCTCGACGCGCCGATGCTCGTCGGCGTCGGCGCGGCATTCGACTTCCACGCCGGCCTCGTCCCCCAGGCGCCGACGTGGATGCAGAACGTCGGGCTCGAGTGGGTCTTCCGGCTCTCGAAGGAGCCGCGCCGGCTGTGGCGGCGCTACGCCCGGTACAACCCGCGCTTCGTCGCCGGGTTCGCGCGGCAGTACGCGCGCGCACGCCGCCGCTAGCCTCCGGGGGCGTGGACCGCGACGTCTCCGTCATCGGCCTGGGCCGCGTCGGCCTGCCGCTCGCGCTGTCGCTCGCCGACCGCGGCCTGACCGTCGTCGGCGTCGACCGCGACGCCGAGCGCCTGACCGCCGTCCGCGACGGGCGCATGCCGTTCCAGGAGACCGGCGGCGACGAGGTGATGGGGCGCGTCCACGGCTCCGGCCGCCTCGACCTGTCCGACCGCGTCGCCGACGCCGCGCGCGCCCGCCACGTCATCCTCACGATCGGGACCCCGTCGTTCTCGCACATCGAGATCGACATGACCGACATCCGCTCGGCGCTCGACGACCTGCTGCCGGTGCTCGAGCCGGGCCACAGCGTCGTCCTGCGCTCCACCATCGCGCCCGGCACCACCGAGTTCGTCGCCGGCTACCTGGAGAGCAAGCGCGGGTTCGCCGTCGGCGAGGACCTGTTCGTCAGCCACGCCCCCGAGCGCATCGCGGCCGGCAAGTTCTTCGAGGAGATCGACTCGCTGCCGCAGATCGTCGGCGGCGTCGGCGAGCGCTCCACCGCCGTGTGCCGCGAGCTGTTCGAGGTGTACGAGTCCGACGTCATCGAGACCACGCCCGTCCAGGCCGAGCTGGCGAAGATCTGGACGAACATCCTGCGCTACGCGACGTTCGCGCTCCCGAACCTGCTGATGATGGACTGCGAGCAGTACGGCGCGAACGTCTTCGACGTCATCGAGCTGATCAACCGCGACTATCCGCGCGGCGGGATCAAGATGCCGGGGTTCACCGCCGGCACGTGCCTGCGCAAGGACTTCACGTTCAGCGAGGAGCGCTCGCACGCCCCCGGCATGCTGCTCGCCGTCTCGCGGGTGAACGAGAGCGTGCCGCTCTTCCTCGTCGAGGGGATGAAGCGCCGGCTCGGCTCGCTGCGCGGCCGGCGCGTCGCCGTCCTCGGCCTCGCCTTCAAGGCCGACACCGACGACGAGCGCGACTCGCTCGCCCACAAGCTCGTCCGGCTGCTGGAGCGCGAGCTGGTCGAGGTCGCGGTGCACGACCCGCACGTCCCGACGCCGACGCAGCCGTTCGAGGACGCGCTGCGCGGCGCCGACGCCGTCGTCGTCGCGACGAACCACCGCGAGTTCTGCGGCCCCGAGCCGCTGCGGGCGATCGCCCGGCTCGCGACGCCCGACGCGCTCGTGGTCGACCCGTGGAACTGCTTCGGCGCGGCGCAGGTGTTCGCGTACGCGTCGGAGGTCACGGCGATGGCGCCGGCCGAGCAGCCCGCCGAGCCGGCGTGAACCGCGTCCTGGTGACGGGCGGCGCCGGCACGATCGGCGCCGCGGTCGTGCGGCGGCTGCTGCGCGACCCCGCCTTCGAGGTCCGCGTCAGCGACCAGCGCGAGGCCCCGCAGTGGATGCGCGAGGGCTGCGAGGTGCACCGCGGCGACCTGCGCGACCTGGCGGAGGCGCGCACCGCGGTGCAGGGCTGCACCCACGTCATCCACCTGGCCGCGATCGTCGGCGGGATCGCCAACTTCCACAAGCTCCCCCACACGCTGACCGAGGTCAACAACGCGCTCCACAACGCGGTCGTCCACGCGGCGCTCGACCACGACGTGGAGCGGTTCACGTACGTCTCCTCCTCGATGGTCTTCGAGCGCGCGACCGAGTACCCGACGACCGAGGAGCACATCCGCGACACGCCGATCCCGCAGTCGGCGTACGGGTTCAGCAAGCTCACCGGCGAGGTCTACTGCCGCGCGGCGCACGACGAGCACGGCCTGCCCTACACGATCTGCCGCCCGTTCAACGCGTACGGGCCGGGCGAGCTGCCCGACCCCGAGCCGGGGATCGCCCACATGGTCCCCGACGTCATCAAGAAGGTGCTGAGCGGGCAGCGGCCGCTGCAGCTGTTCGGCTCCGGCGAGCAGACGCGCACGCTGACCCACGTGGACGACATCGCCGACGGCGTCGTCACCGCCACCGCCTCGCCGGCCGGCCTGAACGAGGACTTCAACATCAGCGCGTCGCGCGAGATGACCGTGCTCGACATCGCGAAGGTCATCTGGGCGGCCTGCGGCGAGGACCCCGAGGCGTTCGAGGTCGAGCACCTGCCGACGTTCGAGGTCGACGTCGTGCGGCGCTGGCCGTCGGTGGAGAAGGCCAAGCGGCTGCTGGGGTGGGAGGCGCGGATCTCGCTCGAGGAGGGCATCGCCCAGACGGTCGAGTGGCTGCGCGCGCAGCCCGCCGCCGTGGGCGGGCGCCGCTAGCCTCCCCGGCCATGCGCGCCCTCGTCACCGGCGGAGCCGGGTTCATCGGCTCGAACCTCGTCGACGCCCTCGTCGACCGCGGCGACGACGTCGCCGTCCTCGACGACCTGTCGTCCGGCAAGGAGGCGAACGTCGCCGGCGCGCTGGAGCGCGGGGCGCGGCTGCACAGGGCCGACATCCGCGACGCGGCCGCGGTGGCCGATGTCTTCGGCCGCGAGCGGCCCGAGGTCGTGTTCCACCTCGCCGCGCAGATCGACGTGCGCGTGTCGGTGGCGCGGCCCGCGTACGACGCGCGCACGAACGTCGAGGGCACGATCAACGTGCTGGAGGGCGCGCGGGAGGCCGGCGCGCGCCGGCTCGTCTTCGCGTCGACCGGCGGCGCGATCTACGGCGAGACCGACGTGGTGCCGACGCCGGAGGGGACCCCGCCGCGGCCGATGGCGGGCTACGGCCAGTCGAAGTTCTGCGCCGAGGCCTACCTCGGGCTCTACGAGCGCCTGCACGGGCTGTCGACCGTCGCGCTGCGGTTCGGCAACGTCTACGGGCCGCGGCAGGACCCGCACGGCGAGGCGGGCGTCATCGCGATCTTCTGCGGGCGCTTCCACTCCGGCGGGCGGCCGACCGTGTTCGGCGACGGGCGCCAGACACGCGACTACATCTACGTCGGGGACCTGGTGGACGCCGCGCTGACCGCCGGCGACGCGGACGTCGGCGGCGCGATCAACATCGGCACGGCGGAGGAGACGACGGTGCTCGAGCTGATCGACGCGGTGCGGGAGGCGGGCGGCGCGTCCGGCGGCGAGTTCGAGCCGGAGTTCGCCGACGCGCGGCTGGGCGAGGTCGAGCGCAGCTGCCTGGACGTCAGCCGGGCCCGCGAGGTGCTCGGCTGGCAGAGCCGCGTCGACGTGCGCGAGGGCGTGCGGCGCACGCTCGCGGCAGCGGCCCCCGCGGCCTGAGCCGCCCCGTGGGGCCGTCCCTCGTCACGGGGATCTCCGGCCAGGACGGCTCCTACCTCGCCGAGCGGCTCGTCGCGGAGGGGCGCGAGGTGGTGGGCATGATGCGCCCGCCGCTCGACCGGCCGCTGCCGTGGGTGCCGGCGGAGGTGCGCCGCGTCGCGGCGGACCTGCTCGATCCCGTGGCGGTGCGCCGGGCGGTGGTGTCGGTCGCGCCTTCAGAGGTCTTCCACCTGGCCGCGCCGGCGTTCGTTCCCGAGTCGTGGCGCTCGCCGGCCGCCGCGCTGGCGGCGATCGGCGCGGGCACCGCGGCGGTGCTGGAGGGCGCGCGCGAGGTCGGCGCGCGGGTGCTCGTGGCGGGGTCGGCCCAGGTCTTCGGCGCGAGCCCGGTCAGCCCGCAGGACGAGGACACGCCGCTGCGGCCCGACTCCCCGTACGGGGTGGGGAAGGCGGCGGCGCAGGAGCTCGTGCGCGTGCTGCGCGGCGACGGGCTGTTCGCGTGCACGGCGATCGCCTACAACCACGAGTCGCCGCGCCGGCCCGAGCGGTACGTCACGCGCAAGCTGACGCGGGCGGCGGCGGCGGTCTCGCTCGGTCTGGAGCAGGAGGTCGCGATCGGCAACCTCGACGCGCGGCGGGACTGGCTGCACGCGCGCGACGTGGTGGAGGGGATGGTGCTCGCGCTGCGGCACCCCTCGCCGGGCGACTACGTGCTGGCGGGCGGCGTCGCGCGCACGGTGCGCGAGTTCGCGGCGGCGGCGTTCGCCGTCGTGGGGCTTTCCGCCGAGCCCTACCTGCGCGTCGACCCGGAGCTGGTCCGGGCGGAGGAGGGAGTCCTCGTCGGCGACGCGTCGCGGGCGCGGGCGGTGCTCGGGTGGGCGCCGCGGGTGAGCTTCGAGGAGCTCGTGCGCGAGATGGTCGAGGCGGACCTGGCCGCGCTGCGCGGGCGCTGACCCTCCCCAGAAGTGGGGATGCGGGGGTCGGCCGCGCGTCCAGGTGAGATGAAGGTCCTCGGCGGAAAGCCTATGTGGCCCGGTGTGCGCGCGACGCCCGCGGGCGGCGGGCCGATGCGGGGGTCGTGCTCCGGCTCGTCCCCATGCTCGCCGTCGTCGCGGTCACGCTGGCCGGGTCGCTCGCGCCCGGCGGCGCGGCGGTGCGCGGCGGCGCGACGTCGGCCTCCGCGCGCGCGGCGGTCGATCCGGCGGTCGCGCCCGAGGCGATGTTCCCGGCCGGAGGCCCGTCCGCGGCCGCGGCGTGGGAGGTGGCGACGAGCCACTGGGCCGCCGCGCCGTGCGGCGGCAAGGTCGAGCTGTCGTGGACGCGGCTGGCCGCGGGCGTCAACGCGACGGCGAGTTGGTGGAACCCGACCGACCCCTGGTCGAACCCGCGCGCGAACTACGACTGCCGCGTGGAGTTCAACGTCGACATGGACTTCGACTGGCCGAAGTTCTGCACCGTGCTGGCGCACGAGGTCGGGCACCTGCTCGGCCGCCAGCACACGAGCGGCGACCTCCTGATGGACCCGACCTACTCGCGGCCGCTGCCGGCGTGCGAGCAGACGGCGGATCCGGCCGCGCCCGCACCGGTCGCGGACGAGGAGGACGTCGAGGACGAGGTCGTCGCCGCGCCCGCGGCGAGCAGCTCTCGCGTGGCCGGGGCGCGCTGGGCCGGCCCGGGCGCGGGGTCGGCGAAGGCCGCGGCGGCTGCCCGCGGCCCGCGGTGCCTCTCGGGCCGCGCTTCGAACCGCCGCGTCCGCCGGTTCGCGTGCGTGCGCGCCGCGGGCGGCGCGCGGCGCGGCTGGCAGGCGCAGTAGGGCGCGCCGTCGCGACCGCTCATCCGGCCCCGTACACCTCGGCCAGCCGCGGCGCGACCGCCTCCGGCGCGCTCGTCGCCCGCACGCGCTCCCATCCCCTCCGGCCCGCCTCCGCGTCGCCCCGCAGCCGGGCCGCCAGCGCCCCGAGCGCCGCGGCGTCGCCCGGCGCGGCGAGCTGCTCGGGCGGGACGAGCTCCGGCAGCGCGCCCGACCGCGTGGCCGCGACCGGCAGCCCGGCGGCCATCGCCTCGGCGGCGGCGAGGCCGAACGTCTCGGCCGCGCGCGACGGGACGATCGCGACCGACGCCCGGGCGCGCAGGGCGGCCAGCTCGGCCGCCGGGACGCGGCCTGCGAAGCGGACGTCGGCGCCCGCCGCGCGCGCTCGCAGCTCGTCCGCGAGCGGGCCGTCGCCGGCCACGACGAGCGGGATCGCCGCTGACCGGCACGCGTCGATCGCCACCTCGACGCCCTTCTCGCGGGCGAGCCGCGACACGACGAGCGCGGGACCGCCCGCCGTCGAGCGCGGCTGCGTCGCGATCTCGCGCACGACGTGCGGCACGACGCGGACCGGCGCGGCGAGCGGCGCCCCCAGCTCCCGCAGCCGCGCGTGCGCGAACGCGCTCGGCACGACGATCGCGTCGGCCAGCGCGCCCATCCTGCGCTGCCACAGCGCCAGCGACGCGCCGTACACCGCCGCCTCCGGCCCCGTCCCGCGGCAGTTCAGCCGCACGCCCGGCAGCGTGTTGCGCCCGTGGCAGCGGACGCAGTCGCCGTCGCGGGTGAAGCACGTCCCGACCGCGCAGACCAGCCGGTAGTTGTGCAGGTGCAGCACGACCCGCGCCCCCGCCGCGCGGGCGGCGGCGAGCGCGCGCCAGCCGAACGCGGGCAGCAGGTTGTGCGCGTGGACGGCGCGCGCCTTCGTCCGCCGGACGGCCGCCGCGACGTCGTCCGCGTCCAGCCCGCCGCGCAGCAGCCCGACCGCCGCGCGCGGGCGGCCGAGCACCGACGAGTCGCGCGCGAGCAGCTCCGCGTCCTCCCCCAGGCGCTCGCGGACGAGCCAGAGCAGGTCCTCCACGGCGCGCTCCTCGCCCCCGGTCGTGCGGTAGCGGTTGTGCAGGAAGAGGATCACGGTGGGCGCAAACCTAGACTGGCGCGCGGTGAACGCGGCGATCGTCGTCCCCACGAAGCACCGTCCGGGCTACCTCGACGTGGCGCTGCGCGGGCTCGCCGAGCAGGCGCGCGCCGCCGGGGCGGACCTGCTCGTCGTGGACGACGGGCCGTCGGAGGCGACGCGCGCGGCCGCCGAGCGGCACGGCGCGCGCTACGTCGCGCACCCGGCGACGCGCGGGCTGAACGCGGCTCGGAACACCGGGCTCGACGCGACGACGGCCGAGCTCGTGTGCTTCGTCGACGACGACGTGTCCGTCCGCCCGGGCTGGCTCGCCGCGCTGCTCGACGGCGCGCGGCGCAACCCTGAGCACGGCTGCCTCACCGGGCCGGTGCACGCGGTGTTCGAGGGGTACGCGCCGCGGTTCTGCGGCCGCGAGGGCCCGCCGATCACGTTCCTCGACCTCGGGCCGGTCGAGCGCGACGCGCCGCATGCGTGGGGGGCGAACCTCGCGGTGCGGCGCTCGACGGTCGAGCGGGTGGGGCGGTTCGACGAGTCGCTCGAGCTGTACGGCGACGAGCAGGAGTGGGAGGCGCGCCTGCGCGCCGCCGGCGGGCGGATCCGGTGGCTGCCCGGCGCGGCGCTCGACCACCGCCGGGCGGGGCCGGACGCGCGGGTGTCCGCGCTCGCGCGGGCGGCGCGGGCGCGGGGCCGCGCGGCGCGGCGCGAGGACGTGGCCAAGGGATCGCCCCCGTCGCTCGCGCGCGAGCTGCGCGTGCTCGCCGGAGCGCTCACCCACGGCCCGCGCTTTCGCTGCGCGAACGGACCGATCTTCACCGCGCACAGCGTCGGGCGGATCGAGGAGGCGCTGCGCCCGGCACCCGCTCCCGGCGCCGACGACTTCCTGTCCGGCCTGAGCGGCACGGTCGGCGGCCGGCGCGCCGCGGTGCGCATGGCCGGCGACGCGGTGCTCGACGTCGCCTGGCGCCGCGGGCCGGCGCGCTCGCCCCGCCGCCGCGTCCTCGTCATCGCGGTCGCCCGGCCGGGCAGCCGGTGGCCGGCGATCGAGGCCGAGCTGCGGCGGTCGGCGCACGACGTCGAGGTTCGGACGTGCGGCGTGGACGGGCGCGGGAAGTTCGAGAACGTGAACCGGCTGCTCGCGGCGGAGGGCTTGGTGGGCGCGGCCGGCGCCGCTTCGCCGGTCGCATCGGCCGGCGCCGCCGCGGAGGACGCCGCCGCGGAGGGGGTCGCTTCGCCGGCCGCGTCGGCCGGCGCCGCCGCGGAGGACGCCGCATCGACCGGCGCCCCGCGCGCCGCTCCCGCCTTCGACTGGCTCCTCGTCGTCGACGACGACGTCGTCCTCCCCCGCGGGTTCCTCGACCGCTTCATCGCGATCGCCGAGCGGCTCGAGCTGCGGATCGCGCAGCCCGCGCACCGGTTCGCGTCGCATGCCGCGTGGCCGGTCACGCGACGCCGGCCGGCGTCGGTCGCGCGCGAGACCGCGTTCGTGGAGATCGGGCCGGTCACCGCCTTCCACCGCGCGACGTTCGGCGCGCTGCTGCCGTTCCCCGACGGGGTGCGGATGGGCTGGGGGCTCGACGCGCACTGGTCGGCGGTCGCGCGCGAGCGCGGGTGGCGGATCGGCGTGGTCGACGCGACGCCGATCCTGCACGCGGTGCCCGCGGCGAACGCGTACGGCCACGGCGACGCCATCGCCGAGGCGCGGGCGTTCCTCGCCGGCCGGCCGTACGTGCGGCGCGACGAGGCGCGGACGCTGCGGACGCACCGGTGAGGGTCGCGGTCGTCGCCGAGTTCTACCCCCGGGCGGAGGACCCGGTGCTCGGCGTCTGGGCGCACCGCCAGGCGGTCGCCGCCCGCGACGCCGGGGCGGACGTGCGCGTGTTCGTCCTCCACCGCCTCGTCCCGGCCAGGGCGGAGGCGGCGAGCGGCCCGGCGGCGGCGGTGCGCTCGCTCGCCCGCAAGGTGCGCCAGCCGCGGCGGGTGGAGCTGGACGGCGTGCCGGTCGAGTACGTCCCGTTCGTCTCGCCGCCGCGGGGCGCGTCGTACGGGTCGTGGAGCGCGTGGGCCGCGCCGGCACTCGCGCGCGCGCTGCGCCGCTGCGACGTCGACCTGGTCCACGCGCACAACGCGGTGCCGGCCGGCGACGCGGTCCGGCGGGCGCGGCGGCGCGAGCCGCTCGTCGTGTCGGTCCACGGCGGGGACGTGTTCTTCACCGCCCGGCGCTGGCCGGCGCCGGTGCAGCGGACGTTCGACGCCGCGCGGATGGTGCTCGCCAACAGCGCGGGCGTCGGGGAGATGGTGAGCGCGCGGGAGGTGCGCGTCGTCCACCTCGGGACCGACGTGCCCCCCGCGGCGACGGCCGGCGGCCGCGCGGTCGTGACCGTCGGGCACCTCGTCGCGCGCAAGCGCCACGCCGACGTGCTGCGCGCGCTGCCGCCCGGCGTGCCGTACGAGGTCGTGGGCGACGGGCCGGAGCGGCCGGCGCTCGAGCGCCTGGCGCGCGAGCTGGGCGTCGACGCGACGTTCCACGGCCAGCTCGAGCCTGCGCGCGCGCGCGAGGTCGCGCGCCGCTGCGCGGTCTTCGCGCTGCCGTCGACCGACGAGGCGTTCGGCGTCGCCTACGTCGAGGCGATGGCCGCGGGGCTGCCGGCGATCGGCTGCGCCGGCGAGCCCGGGCCGGAGGAGATCGCGCGCAGCGGCGGCGGGATGCGGCTCGTCCCCGCCGGCGACGTCGCCGCGCTGCGGGCGGCGATCGAGGAGTGCCTGCGCGACCGCGAGCGGCTGGGAGCCGCCGCGCGCGAGACCGTCGTGCGCGCGTTCACGTGGGAGCGCTGCGGGGCGGCGACCGTCGCGGCGTACGAGGACGCGCTGCGGTCGTGAGGCCGGTCGTCGTCGTCGCGAGCGAGGTGCAGCCCGACCGTGTCGCGGCGTACGAGGACGCGCTGCGGTCATGAGGCCGGTCGTCGTCGTCACGAGCGACGTGCCGCCCGACCGCGTCGCGTCGTTCCGGGCGCTGCACGAGCGGATGCCGCTGCTGGTCGCGCGGTTCGGCGGCGACCGGCGGCACGCGACGCGCGGGGTCGACGATCCCGGCGTGCCGGTGCGCGACGTTGCCGAGCGGGAGGTCGCGCGGCTGGCGGGCGGCGCGCGGGCGGTCGTCGCGGGGACGGTCGGGCGCGTCGCGCTGCCCGCCGCGTATCTCGGCGCGCGGCGGGCGCGCGTGCCGTTCGTGCTGTGGACGGCGCTGTGGGCGCATCCCCGAACGCCCGCGCACGCGCTGAGCTGGCCGCTCCTGCGCCACCTGTACCGCCACGCCGACGCGGTGGTGACGTACGGCGACCACGTCAGCGCGTACGTCCGGGCGCGCGGGGCGGAGAACGTCCACGTCGCGCCGCAGGCGGTGGACCCGGCGTTCTGGACGCGCGGCGGGGAGGCGCCCGGGAGCGGCGGCGCGGCGGCGACCGGCGGGGCGGCGGTGACCGGCGGCGCGGCGGCGACCGCTGCGCCCGCCGCCCCCTTCCGCGCCCTCTTCGTCGGCCGCCTCGCCCCCGAGAAGGGGATCGACGTCCTCCTCGACGCCTGGCGGCGCGCCGGCGTGGACGGCGAGCTGGTCGTCGTCGGGCCGGGCGAGCCGCGCGCGGCGGCGCCCGGCGTCACCTTCACCGGGCCGCTGCCGCCCGCCCACGTCCGCAACTTCATCGCCCGCGCGAGCGTTCTGGTCATGCCCTCCGTCGCCACCCGCGCCTTCCGCGAGCCGTGGGGGCTCGTCGCCAACGAGGCCATGCACATGAACGTCCCCGTCATCGCCACCGACGCCGTCGGCGCCGCCGCGGGCGGGCTCGTCCGGCACGAGCGCAACGGGCTCGTCGTCCCTGCAAACGACGCGGAAGCGCTCGCCGCGGCGATCCGCCGCGCGGCGGCGGACGATACCCTTCGGCAGGCGCTCGGCAGGAACGCGGGGCGCGACGCGGCCGCGTTCACGCCGGAGGCGTGGGCGGCCGGGATGGCCGGCGCGATCGAGAGCGCCGAGCTGCGGAGGAACCGATGAGACGAGTCGTGCTCACAGCGCTGATCGCCCTGCTCGCCGTGCCGGCCGCCGCCGGCGCGAGCGTCGAGCAGATCCTCGAGGACTGCCAGGACGGGCGGCTCGACAAGCGCTACCCGCGCTCGGAGCTGCGCCAGGCGCTCGCCGACATGCCGGCCGACCTGGACGAGTACACGAACTGCCGCGAGCTGATCCGCGCGGCGCGCGACAACCAGCGCGGCGGCGGCGGCGCGGGGCCCGGCTCGACGCACGAGGACGACGACGACTACGGCGCGCTGCCCGCCGGCGAGGGCGGCCTGCCGCTCGGCCCCGACGGCAAGCCGATCGACCCGCGCGGCATCGCCACGCCCCAGGAGCGCGCCGACCTCGACCGCGCCCGCGCGGGCGCCGGCGCCCCGCCGCGGGTCGCCGGCGTCAGCCCCGGCGACCACGACGCGGACCTGCCGCTGCCGGTCATCGCGCTCCTCGTGCTCACGGCTGGCGGGGCGCTCGCATTGGCCGCCCCACGGCTCCGAGACCTTGTCCGCTCTCGGCTCGGCTAGCCCGCCCGGCGAAGGCGCCGACCCCGGCGCGGACCGCGCGCCGGACGGCGACGGCGGAGCGGCAGCCGCTCCGGCGGCGGGTGGCGAGGGAGGAGCGGCGGTCGCTCCGGCGGCCGGTGGCAAGGGCGGAGCCGCAGGCCCTCCCGCGACCGATGGCGACGAAGGAGCGCGGGCCGGCGACGACCGCGGAAACGCGCGGACGCGGGTGATGCGGCTTCGCCCCGGGGGACTGATGCGGCCACGCGCGCTTCGCCCCGCCCGCCCGCCGCGACCGCCCGCCGCCCGCGCCGCCCGCGCCGCCCGCTGGGCCGAGCCCCTCACCGGCCTCGCCATCGGCGCCCTCCTCGCCGCGATCGCCTTCGGCGCCGGCGGCGGCCAGTCGCTCGAGCCGGCCACGCGGGTCGAGCTTCTGCTCATCCTCCTCGGCGCCGCGGCCACCGCCGCCGCGCTCCTCGTCGCGCCCGCGGGAACGCGGATGCGCGGCGGCGCCGTCGTCGGGCTGCTCGCCGCGCTCGCCGTCCTCGCCGCGGTCTCGATCACGTGGGCGGTCCAGCCGTCCGACGCGTGGCTCGAGGCCAACCGCCTGTTCGCCTACGCCGCCGCCCTCGCCGGCGCCGTGGCGCTCGCGCGCGTCGCCCCGCACCGGTGGCCGTCGGTCATCGGCGGCGTCCTGCTCGCGACGACGGCCGTCTGCGGCTACGCGCTGCTGACCAAGGCCTTCCCCGAGCACCTCAACGAGTTCGAGCTCTTCGCCCGGCTGCGCGAGCCGTTCGGCTACTGGAACGCGGTCGGGCTCACCGGCGCGCTCGCCGTCCCCGGCTGCCTGTGGCTCGGGGCGCGCCGCGAGGGCCGGCCGCTGGTCAGCGCGCTCGCCTACCCCGCGCTCGGCGTGTGCCTCAGCGCGACGCTCATGGCCTACTCCCGCGGCGCGCTGCTCGCCGCGGCGGCCGGCGCGATCGTCTGGTTCGCGCTCGTCCCGCTGCGGCTGCGCGCCGCGACGGTCCTCCTCGCCGGCGGCGCGGGCGCCGCGATGGTCGCCGTGTGGTCGTTCGGCAAGGACGCGCTCTCGACCGACCGCGCCGCCCTCGACGCCCGCTCGGACGCCGGGCACGAGCTGCTGATCCTCCTCCTGCTCGTCCTCGCCCTGCTCTACCTGACCGGCCTCGTCGCCGGCTTCTTCGCCGACGCCCGCCCGCTGCGCGCGCGCAACCGGCGGCAGACCGGGATCGCGCTGCTGCTCGCGCTCGCGCTGGCGCCGGTCGCCGCCGCCGGGGTCCTCGCGACGACCGACGAGGGCCTCGGAGGCAGCATCGACAGCGCCTGGTCGTCGCTGACCGACACGAGCGCCGTCGGCCCCGCCAACGACCCCAGCCGC
Source organism: Solirubrobacteraceae bacterium (assembly GCA_035940955.1). Lineage (GTDB taxonomy): Bacteria > Actinomycetota > Thermoleophilia > Solirubrobacterales > Solirubrobacteraceae > CADCVT01. The sequence continues at coordinate 38,870 of DASZEJ010000107.1, read as the reverse complement.
CTGACCGCGACGGGCAGCGTCCGCTCGCGCTACTGGGACGAGGCGCTCCAGATGTGGGAGGACGAGCCGGTGACCGGGATGGGCGCGGGCGGCTACGCGACCGCCCGCGCGCGGTACCGCCGCGACCTGCTCGACGTCCGCCACGCGCACGGCTACGTCCCCGAGACGATGGCCGAGCTCGGCCTGCTCGGCGCCGGGCTCAGCATCGCGCTGCTCGTGGCCTGGATCCTCGCCGCTCGCCTGTCGATCGGCGCGGCCCGCGAGCCCGAGCGCGCCGGCCTCGTCACGCTCGCCGCGACCGCCGTCGTGTTCGGCGCCCACGCCTCGATCGACTGGACCTGGGCGGTCCCCGGCACCGCCGTCGTCGGGCTGCTCTGCGCCGGCTGGGTGGCGGGCCGCGGCCCCGAGCCCGAGCGGGCGCCCCGCCGGCGGGTCGACTGGCGCGACGCCGGGCGCGTCGCGCCCGCGGCGGCCGTCGTGCTCCTCGCGCTCATCGCCGCGTGGGCCGTCTGGCAGCCGCTGCGCTCCAGCCAGGCGGCCGACGAGGCGCTCGCCGCCATGGACGCCCGCGACTTCGACCGCGCGCGCAAGCTCGTCGAGACGGCCCGCGACCGCAACCCGCTCAGCACCGAGCCGCTGCTCGACCGGGCGACGATCGAGCAGGCGGCGGGCGACCCGCAGGCCGCCGAGCGCGCCCTCGAGGAGGCCGTCCGCCTGCAGCCCGCGAATTGGGTGGGCTGGATGCGGCTGACCGACCACCGCCTGTTCGAGCAGAAGGACGCGCGCGGCGCGCTCGAGGCGGCGAAGGTCGCGATCTACCTCAACCCGCGCTCGTGGGACGTCACGCAGCGCTACCTCGACGCGGCGCGCGCCGCCCGCGGCGGGCCCTAGGACGCGAGCGCCAGCAACCGCCCCCGCCGGCGCCGCACGCGGACGTCCTCGAACCCGGCGTCGCGCAGCACGACCGTCAGCGTGCGCGCGGTGAAGAAGCGCAGGTGGTCGGCGTAGGGGTGGAAGTGGTCCTCGAACGCGCGCCGGCGCGCGGCGAGGCGCAGCAGCAGCGCGCGGGGGTGGTCGGGCGTCGTGAGGATGAGCGGGCCGCCGGGCCGCACGACCCGGCGCAGCTCGGCGCAGAACGCGCCGACGTCGACCACGTGCTCGATCACCTCGCCCGCCCACGCCGCGTCGACCTCTCCGTCGGCGAGCGGCAGCGGCCGGCCGGCGTGCGCCCGGCGCACGTCCTCGAGCGACGGGAACCGCGCCCGCAGCCGCCGCAGCGGCTCGTCCGCCACGTCGACCGCGACCGGCCGCGCCCCCGCCCCGGCCATCGTCGCACTGAACGCGCCCTCGCCGCAGCCGACGTCGAGCACGCGCGCGCCCGCCGGCAGGTGCGCGAGCAGGAAGTCGCGCCGCAGCGCGAACGCCTCCGGCTCGGCGCCCTCCGGCACGGCCGCCCAGACGTCCTCGAACCACGCGTCCATCACGCGCGCAGCCGCATCAGCCGCCGCAGCCCGCCGTACCGCGCGGCGCCGACGACCAGCCCGGCGATCCCGATCGGCACCATGAGCACGAACCGCAGCAGCAGCAGGTACGTCACCGCGCCCGACCCGGCCACCTTCAGCGCCCGCGCCCCGATCACCACCGCGGCGTCCATGGTGCCCGCGTAGCCCGGCCCCGCGGGGATCAGCACCATCATCGAGGACAGCGCGAGCAGGTAGAGGCCCTCGATCAGCGAGATCCCGAGCCCGGCCGCCTCGGCGGTCAGCCACCACACGAGCCCCTCGGCGGCCCAGACGAGCACGGTGAGCACGAGGACCTCCGCCCCGTGCCGCCCGCGCAGGTTGCGCGTCGCCGCCGCCATCGGGGCGAGGAACGCCAGCAGCGGGCGCAGGCGGCCGTGGTGGTGCAGCAGCGCGGCGGCGAGGGCGCCCAGCGCCAGCGCGCCCGCCAGCGCCAGCGCGACCAGCTCGAACCGCCCGCCGAGGTCGACGCCCGACCCGCTGAACAGGCCGTACGCCAGCACGGCGAACAGGAGGCCGAGCACGAGCACGTCGCACAGCCGCTCGGCGACCAGCGTCCCGATCGCGGTGCGCGCATCGGTGTCCGCCCGCGGCGCGATCAGCACCACGCGCAGCGCGTCCCCCGCCCGCGCCGGCAGGACGTTGTTCCCCAGGTAGCCGACCGCGATCAGCCCGTACGTGTCCGCCCGCCGCGGCGCCGCCCCGTTCTCCACCAGCAGCACCTGCCAGCGCTCCCCGCGCACCGCACAGGCCACGAAGTAGAGCGCGACAGCCAGCCCCAGCTCCGCGAGCCGGCCGGACGAGGTCGGGAACGACGGCGCGTCCTGCCGCAGCGCCCACCACACGACCGCGCCGAGGACGGCGACGGAGACGATCGCGCCGAGGACGCCGGCGGCACGGCCCGACGGCCGGGACGGGCGCGCGGCATCCGGGCGCGGAGCCGGAGGTGCTTCGGCCGCCCGCACGGCGACGAAGGGTAGTCCCGCCCTCGGTGCCGTACGCTCCCCGCCGCCTTGGGGGTCGTCCTCGTCGTCGCAGTCGTGCTGGGCACGCTCGCCGTCGTCGCCGCGGGCGACGCGGCGCGCCGCGCCCGCGGCTCCACTCGCTGGCACGGCGTCGCCGCGGCCGTGGCCGTCAGCGCCGGCACGGCCGTCGGCGCCGCGGCGTTCGCCGGCCGCGAGCCCGACGTGACGACGTCGTCCGCCCTCACCGGCGGCGTGGTGGCGGCGCTGGCCGTGGCGGCGCTGCTGTTCGGCTACTACGCGCTCGGGGCCTTCGTCCGGTCGCGCCGGCTGAAGGTCGCCTGCTGGGTGGTCACCCTGCCGGCGCTGTACCGGTCGGCTTCATCCTCCTCATCTGGATCGCCGGCCTGACCGAGTGCACGCCGGACGACTACGAGTGCCCGATCTAGAGGAACGACAGCGCGCGCTCGATCACCGCGTCCGGCTTGTCCTCCGGCAGGAAGTGGCCGGCGCCCTCGATCAGCTCCACGCCGCTCGACCAGCGGACGACCGGGTCGCTCGCCCCGCCGAGGTGGCGGATCGGGACGTCCGGCCTGCCGCCCGGCAGGCCGCGCGGCAGGTCGCGCAGCAGGAACGAGCGGTAGTAGCCGCGCGTCGCGCGCCGCCGCTCCGGCAGGCGGATGCGGTCGACGTAGACCCGCACCTCGTCGTCGCCCAGGCTGCTGCCCAGCCGGAGGATCTGCTCGGCCACCACCGGCGCGAGGCGGTCGCTGACCGACAGGATCGGGATGTGCGCGCCGCCGATCGCGCGGCGGGGGTCGGGGCGGGTGTCCCACGGCGGCGGGAACGACATCGGGATCAGCCGCTCGACGCGCTCCGGCGCGCGCGACGCGATGAGGATCGCCGCGAACGCCCCCCAGTCGTGGCCCATGACCCGGAACCGCCCGACGCCCAGCTCGTCGAGCACGGCCAGCACGTCCTGGGCCAGCGTGAGCTTGTCGTACGGGCCGTCGGGCGCGTCGCTCCACCCCAGGCCGCGCAGGTCGGGCGCGATGAGCCGGAACCGCTCCGCGAGCGACGGCATCACCCGCCGCCACATCCACCAGTGCTGCGGCCAGCCGTGCAGCAGCACCAGCGGCAGCCCCTCCCCCGCCTCCGCGACGTGGAACGTCAGCCCGCGCGCCTGGACGAAGCTGTGCCGGAGGTCCAGCCCGGGGACCTCCGGCTGCTGCTCGCTCAGGGCTCCACCTTCCCCGGCGGGACGTCGACCTCGCGGCCGACGTCCGGCCGCTCCTCGGCCAGGCGCTTGAGCCGCTGGAGCGACTCGGTGTTGCGCCCGCGCACGAGCAGGTGCGTCAGCGGGTTGAAGACGAACGCGGTCGCGCTGTCCCCCGGGTCCTCGCGCAGGACGACGCGCGTCCCGCTGTTCTCGCGCCGCATCTCGAGCGCCACGACCGCGGTGCCGAGCGGCCGGGCCTTCGCCTTGAGGACCAGCTTGCGCGGCTGGTCGACCTCGAGGACGGTGGTGTGGTCGTTCAGGTTCAGCGGCCCCCACCCGATCTGGTGGTGAAAGCGCGTCCCCGCCGCGGGGAACCCGGGGTCGGCGCCGCGCATGAGGCGCGACCCTACGACCCAGTCGCCGTAGCTGCGCCAGTCGGCCAGGACCGCGAAGACGCGCTCGGGGGGAGCGTCGATGTGGATCTCGTTGACAGCCATGCGGGGTAGTGCCCTACCCCGATGCCCGACGCGATCGTCATCGGCGCCGGCCCGAACGGGCTCGTCGGCGCCAACATCCTGGCCGACGCGGGCTGGGACGTCCTCGTGCTGGAGGCCCAGCCGTCGCCCGGCGGGGCCGTGCGCAGCGGCGAGATCACCGAGCCCGGCTTCGTCTCGGACCTCTTCAGCGCGTTCTACCCGCTCGGCATCGCGTCGCCGCACCTGCGCGCGCTCGACCTGCGGTCGTACGGCCTGGAGTGGCTGCACGCGCCGGCCGTCGTCGCGCACCCGCACTCGGACGGCAGCTGCGTGACGCTCCACCGCGACGTCGAGCGCACCGCCGAGTCGGTGGCCGCGTTCGCGCCCGAGGACGGCGACGCGTGGCGCCGGTTGAGCGAGGCGTGGCTGCGCGTCCAGCCGGCGTTCGTCGCGTCGCTCATGAACCCGTTTCCCCCGATCCGCCCGGCGCTGCGGATGCTGCGCGCGCTCGGCGGCGTCAAGGAGGTCGTCGACTTCGCGCGGCTGGGCGTCATGCCGCTGCGCCGCCACGCGGAGGAGGAGTTCCGCGGCGACGGCGCCGCCCGCCTGCTGGCGGGGAACGCCCTGCACGCCGACGTGACGCCGGACTCGGCCGGCAGCGCCCTGTACGGCTGGGTGCTCGTCGGGCTCGGCCAGTCGCTGGGGTGGCCGGTCGCGCGCGGCGGCGCGCAGCGGATCACCGACGCGCTGGTCGCGCGGCTGCGCCGCGCCGGCGGCGAGCTGCGCTGCGGCGAGGAGGTCGTCGAGGTGGTCGTCCGCGGCGACCGCGCGGCGGGCGTCCGCACCGCCGGCGGGGAGGAGATCGCCGCGTCGCGCGCGGTGCTCGCCGACACCGGCGCGCCCGCGCTGTACGAGCGCATGCTCCCGGAGCCCCACCGCATCCGCCTCAAGCGCTTCGAGTACGACAACTCCACGGTGAAGGTCGACTGGTCGCTCGACGGGCCGATCCCCTGGCGCAACGAGGACGCCCGGCTCGCCGGCACGGTGCACGTGACCGACGGGCTCGACGCGATGAGCGCCCACGCGGCCGAGCTGACCGCGGGCGTGCTTCCCTCCAAGCCCTTCCTCCTCCTCGGCCAGTACTCGCACTACGACCCGTCGCGCGCCCCCGCGGGCAAGGAGGCGGCGTGGGCGTACACGCACGTCGCGCAGGGCTCGTGGGACGAGTCGCGCACCGAGGAGTTTGCCGACCTCATGGAGGAGCAGGTCGAGCAGCGCGCGCCCGGCTTCCGCAAGCTGATCCGCCGCCGCCACGTGTTCACGCCGGTCTCGCTCGAGCGGGCCGACCAGAACCTCGTCGGCGGCTCGGTCAACGGCGGCACGGCGCAGATCCACCAGCAGCTCGTCTTCCGCCCCACGCCCGGCCTAGGCCGCCCCGAGACGCCGGTGCCGGGCCTCTACCTCGCCTCGGCGTCGGCACACCCCGGCGGCGGCGTCCACGGTGCCTGCGGGGCCAACGCGGCGCGCGCGGCGCTGAGCGCGCCGGCCCGGGCGCTCGTGCCGCGGGCGATCCGCCGGCTCGGCTGAGCCGGCGCCCGGCTGTCCTGCGCGTCCGGCATGATGGCGGTCGGCGAGTCACCCCATGACGACGGAACACACGCTCAAGCCCAGCGACGTCGGCTCGATCGAGGTCATCAGCCAGCTCGTCGCCGACGAGATCGTGCTGCTGAGCACCGGACGGCGCGTCGGACCGACCGAAGGCAACGCGCTCGACGTCGTGATGCACGCGCTGGAGGACAGGCTAGGGTCGCGCGCCGCCGCGCAGCGGTGGCTTCTCTCCCCCCGACCGGAGCTCGACGGCCGGTGTGCGGGCGACCTGCTGGCCCGCGGGGGCAACGCGTCTGCCGATGCGGTTCTGGCCCACCTGCGAACCTGAACCGCATCAGCCAGCCGGCGGCTCCGCGAGGCGGCGCTCGAAGAGGCGAGCGAGCCTCCTCCGGCCCTCTTCGTCGACGATCGCAACCTCGAGCGTCTCCTCGAGCGCCGCGTAGTCCGCGCCCCACAGCACGGGCTGGCCGGTGAGTCGCACGAACGTCGCCTGCGCGGCGACGAGCGCCACGCGGTGATTGCCGTCGACGAACGGGTGGACGCGCAGCAGCTCGGCCATGAAGTCCGCGAGCGCCGTGCCGGCAGCAGCGCTGTCAGGCGGCGACCTGAGCTCAGCGGCGCGGAGGATCACCTCCAGTCGCCCGCACACGCCGGCGACCGCTTCCTCGATGTCCCGGGCCGGCGCGCCGGTGACGATGACGGGCTCGATGCTTCCCTCGGCCTCGACGAGCACGGGAAAGGCGACGTCCTCGTGCGCCTGGCGCCAGCGCCCGGCATCTTCCGGGAAGAGCCGCCCGAAGACGGCGCGGTGCCAGGCACGCAGACGGGACGGCGTGATCGGCGGCTGCCTGCGGCCCTGGTCGACGATGCTCACGAGCAGCCTGGCGACGTTGTCGCGAGCCTCCTCGGTCGTCTGCCTCGCGCTCAGCCCGCCGGCCGCGTAGAACCGCGCGTCCGGCTCGTCGGCGGCGCGGCGCACGCCCCGGCGGCGCGGGCCCGCGTCCGGGTCAGGTGACGATGATCCCTCCGCGCCGGTCACGTGCGCGGGGATGGTATGGCTGGTCCTCCGCGCGATCCGCCGGCTCGGCTGACGCACCGGCGGGTACCCCGAAGGCATGGCCGACCGCAGCTTCGACGAGCAGATCGTCAAGTACCTGACCGACGCGCACGCGATCGAGGTGCAGGCGCTCGAGCAGATGCGCTTCGCACCGCGGATCGCCGGCGACCCCGACTTCGCGCGGATCTTCGAGGACCACTTCACCGAAACCGAGCAGCACGAGCGCCTCGTGCGCGCCGAGCTGGAGCGGCGCGGGGCGTCGCCGTCGACGCTCAAGGACGTCGCCGGCCGCGTGGGCGGCTGGGGCATGGTGCTGTTCGCCAAGGTCAACCCGGACACGCCGGGCAAGCTGGCGATGCACGCCTTCTCCTACGAGCACATGGAGTTCGCCACCTACGAGCTGCTGCGCCGGATCGCCGAGCGCGCAGGGGACGACGCCGTGCGCGATCTCGCCGCCAGGATCGGCGCCGAGGAGCGGGCGATGGCCGACCGCGTCGCGAGCTTCTTCGACGCCGCGGTCGACGCGTCGCTGCGCGAGAAGGGCGCCGACGACCTCGGCAAGGAGATCGTCAAGTACCTGCGCGACGCGCACTCGCTGGAGGCGCAGGCGCTCCAGCTCCTCCAGGCCGGGCCGGCGATCGCCGAGTTCCCGCAGCTGGCGAACGTCTTCCGCGAGCACCTCAACGAGACGCGCGAGCACCAGCGGCTCGTCGACGAGCGGCTCGAGCAGCTCGGCGGGCGCCCGGCGCGCTTCCAGGCCGCCGTCCTGCGCATCGGCGGGATGAACGCCGGCGGCTTCTTCAAGGCCCAGCCCGACTCGCCGGTGAAGATCGCCGGCTTCGCGTACGCGTTCGAGGCGGTCGAGCAGGGCGCCTACGAGCTGCTGACCCGCACCGCCCGGCGGGCGGGCGACGAGCGGACGTGGGCGATCGCCGAGGGCATCCTGCGCAACGAGCGCGACACCGCCGAGCGCGTCGCCGGCACCTGGGACGCCGCGGTCGACGCCGCGCTCGCCCAGCAGGTCGGGACGGCCTAGGCGCGGCGCGGCCAGGGCGCGCGCCCGAGGGCCGCGGTGAGCCCGGGCGGCGCGCCGCCGCTGGTCGCGAACCACGACCCGGCGAGGATCAGCAGCAGCCCGGCGACCGCCGCGAACGTCAGCGACTCGCCGAGCAGCGTCACGCCGAGGGCGACGGCGATGATCGGGTTGACGTACGTGATCACCGTCGCCCGGCTGGCGCCGACCTCGGCGATGAGGATGAAGTCCGCGACGAACGCCATCGCGGTGCAGACGACGCCGAGCGCCGCGATCGACCACAGCGCGCTCGCGTCGGGGGTCGTCGCGGGGGCGTCGAGCACGGCGAACGGAGCCAGCATCGCCGCGCTGATCGCGAGCGCCACCGTCACCGGCCCGAGCGGGTCGACGTCGGACAGCGCACGCTTGACGATCATCGGGCCGATGGCGTAGCCGACGACGCTGACGAGGATCGCCGCGCTGCCCAGCAGCTCGTCGGCGCTGCCGGCGACGTCGATCCCGAGCAGCAGCACGACGCCGGCCAGGCCGACGAGCAGCCCCGCGAAGCGCGTGCGGTCGACCCGCTCGGACGCGTCGAAGCGCAGCGCCAGGATGGCCACCGTGAGCGGGACCGTCGCGATCAGGATCGCCGTCAGCGACGAGGACACGCGCTGCTCGCCGAACGCGATCAGCGGGAACGGAATCGCGATCTCCACCGCCGCGAACGCCACCAGCGGCTGCCAGCGCGCGCCCAGGCCCCGCAGCGCGCCCGCGCGCGCCGCGAGCGGCAGGAGGATCGCCGCCGCGAGCGCGACGCGCCCGAACGCCACGAACGACGGCGTCGCGCCGTGGTCGACCGCGATCTTGATGAAGAGGTACGGGAACCCCCAGAGGACCGACACGGCGGCGAACGCCGCCCACCCGCGGGGCGTCACCTAGTAGGCGCCCTTGCGGGTGATCACCGCCGGGATCGTCTTGGCGAGGATCGCCAGGTCCAGGAACGGCGACCAGCGCTCGAGGTAGAGGAAGTCGAGGCGCACGAGGTCGTCGAAGTCGAGGTCCGAGCGGCCGGAGACCTGCCACAGCCCGGTGATGCCGGGCAGCACGAGGTAGCGCTTCTTGTGCCACGGCTCGAGCTGCTCGAAGTCGCGCAGCGGCAGCGGGCGCGGGCCGACGAGCGACATCTGGCCGCGCAGCACGTTGACGAGCTGCGGCAGCTCGTCGAGCGAGAACCGCCGCAGCAGGCGGCCGACGCGCGTCATCCGCGGGTCGTCGCGGATCTTGAAGATCGGCCCGCCGGCCTCGTTCAGCGACTCCAGGTCAGCCTGCCGCTGGTCGGCGTCGTCGTGCATCGTGCGGAACTTCAGGCAGTCGAACGGGGCGCCGCCGATCCCGGGGCGGACCGAGCGGTAGATCACCGGGCCGCGCGACGACAGCTTGACCGCGACGGAGATCGCCAGCAGCACGGGGCTGAGGAAGACGAGCAGGAGCGATGCACCGACGACGTCGAAGCTGCGCTTCATCGCGTAGTCGAAGCCCTCGAACACCGGCGGCTTGAGCTCGAACAGCGGGACCGACTGGCCGGGGACGAACTCCGCGCGGTGGATGAGGATCTCCATCGTCGAGGGCGCGACGTGCACGCGGACGCCGCGCTGGTGGCAGGCGTCGACCAGCTCCAGCGCCTGCTGCTCGGGGAAGGCGGGGTCGGCGATGATCACCTCGTCGAGCCGGTTGCGCTCGACGACGGCGCCGATCTCCTCGAGCCCGCCGAGCGACCGCAGGCCGTTGTCGGGCCGCGGCGTGAGCGAGATGAAGCCGACGACGTTGATCGGCGACTGCTCCCCGTCGAGGGCGTGCGCGACGGCCTCGATGTGCTCCCCGGTCCCGACGAGGATCGCCCGGCGCTGGTAGCCGGCGGCGCGCAGGATCGCGCCGGTCGCCCGGTCGTAGAGGAACCGCAGCCCGGCGACGTAGGCCACCGCGAAGAAGAGCGACCCGTAGAAGATGTAGTAGCTGCTGAAGCGCTCGCCGTTGACGAGCGCGAACACGAGCGCGACGGCGGTGACCTGGAAGAGCGACGCGACGATGCGCGTCAGGCCGGGGCGGACCGAGCGGCGCGCGTAGAGGTCCGACCGCGCGAACAGCAGGATCGTGACCAGGTACGCGAAGGCGACGATGTCGAGCGTCTGCTCGAGCGACTCGCGCACGTTCACGTCGCCGAGGACGGCGTCCTTCAGGGCGAGCGCGGTGAAGATCGCGGCGAACACGCCGGCGAAGTCGACGGCCAGCAGCGAGACGATCCGCGCGCCGCTGCGCAGGGTGTCCATCCGGAGCAGGAAGGAGAGCAGCGGCGGGCGCTTGCGCCGCACGTCGTACCCCGGGAGGGCGGCGGGCGCGGCCGCCGCCGGCTGGGCCGGCAGGGCTCGGGGCCTCGGGGGGGCGGTGGTAGGGGGTTCGGGGTTCAGGGCCTGCCGGGTCGGGGGCATTCCGCTGTCCTAACGACGGAGCCTCGCAGATGATTCGGTCTAACCGCCGCGCGGGCGCGCGCCTGCGCGGGGGTGGCCGGGCGGGCGGGCAGCCGGCCGTGCGCGGACGGCCTGACCCGGCGGCCGCCGCGGGAGCCTAACACCCACCGATCCGGTCGGTAATGTCGGGGCCATGCCCTCCGATGCCTTCGTCGCGCGGCTGGTCGAGCAGATCGGCAACGAGCTGGCGGCCTCCCGGCAGTACGTCCAGGTCGCCGTGCACTACGAGGCCGAGACGCTGCCGCGGCTCGCCGCGTTCTTCTACGCGCAGTCGCGCGAGGAGCGCAACCACGCCATGATGATGGTCCGGTACCTGCTCGACGCCGGGGCGACGCCCGCGCTGCCGGCGACGCCCGCGCCGGTCGCCGAGTTCGCCGACATCGTCGCCCCGGTGGCGCTGGCGCTGGACCAGGAGCGGCAGGTCAGCGAGCAGATCAACGGCCTGGCCGCGCTGGCGCGCGAGGAGGGCGACTACACCTCCGAGCAGTTCCTCCAGTGGTTCCTGAAGGAGCAGCTCGAGGAGGTGGCGACGATGTCGGACCTGCTGACGGTCGTGACGCGCGCCCGCGACAACCCGCTGCTCGCGGAGGAGTACCTCGTGCGCGAGGCGGTCGGCGACGGCGGGGACGACCCGACGGCGCCGCCGGTCGCGGGCGGAGCGGTCTAGGCGCGCCGGCGCAGCACGCGCGTGTCGTCCGGCCGCCGGACGGTCACGCGCGCGGCGTCGAGGTGCTCGAGGTAGGCCTGGGCGAACTTCCGGGAGGTGCCGAGCTCGTCGCGCAGCCGCGCGAGCGTGACGTGCCCCTCGCGGGCGACGATCGCCTCGACCGCGGCGCGGACCCGCGCGACGGCGTCGGCGTGGGCGTGCATGGCGCGCCCGAGCCTGACGGCCCGCCCGGCCGCGCGCAGCGCGGGAAGGTGCGCGGCGCCGTCGTCGCCCAGCTCGGCGTCGAGCGGCGGCTCGAGCCCGGCGGCCCGCAGCCGCTCCTCGAGCACGAGCGCGGCGGGCGAGAGCTCCGGCGGGAGCTCGCTCTCTGTGAAGGTGCCAGGCACCTTTATGTTGCGGTGCCTGGCACCGCCCGCCGGCGCGGGCGGCTCCGCCGGCTCGCCTCGCGCCAGGCGCGACAGCCGGGCGAGCGACTCGCGCGACGGGCCGTGCTTGCGGGCGGCCGGGTCGAGGACGACTCCTCCTCCCAGCGTGTCGGGCGGGGCGATCGACCGGATGACGACGCGGTCCCCGGCGCGGGCGAGGAGCGGGCGCTCCAGGCGCAGCTGCCAGAAGCGGCCGCCCAGCTCCGCGAGCCGGCCGGGCGCCTCGCGCGTCCCGTGGTGGACCTGGACGCGCTGGCCGTGCCCGGCGTCGCGCAGCTCGAGCGCGGCGTCCATGACGAACGACGGCTCGATCGGCGCGGCGGTCAGCGCGTCCCCCCGCGCGACCTCGCGCCGGTCGGCGCCGACCACGTTGACCGCGACGCGCTGCCCCGCCTCGGCCCGCTCGACCGCCTGGTCGTGGACCTGCACCCCGCGCACCCGGACCTCGCGCCCGTCGGGCAGCAGCCGCAGCCGGTCGCCGCGCGCGACGGCGCCCGACCACAGCGTGCCGGTGACCACCGTCCCCGCGCCGCGGATCGAGAACGCGCGGTCGACGTGCAGCACCGCCTCCCCGCCCGCCGCCGCCCGGCCCGGCAGCCGCGCGGCGACCTCGTCGAGCGCGGCCGCCACCGCGGCGACGCCCTCGCCCGTCCGCGCCGAGCACGGCACGACCGGCGCGCCGCCGAACAGCTCCGCCAGCCCGTCCGGCGGGTCCGCGAGGTCGCACTTCGTCACCGCCACGACGCCGTGCCGGACGTCGAGCGCGCGCAGCACCGCGGCGTGCTCGCGCGTCTGCGGCATCACGCCGTCGTCGGCGGCGACGACCATCAGGAACAGGTCGATCCCGGTGGCGCCCGCGACCATCGTCCGCACGAACCGCTCGTGCCCCGGCACGTCGACGAGCGACACCCGCCGCCCCGACGGCAGCGTCAGCGACGCGAACCCCAGCTCGATCGAGATCCCCCGCTCGCGCTCCTGCGGCAGCCGGTCGGTGTCGACGCCGGTCAGCGCGCGCACGAGCGCGGTCTTGCCGTGGTCGATGTGGCCGGCGGTCCCGGCGGTCAGCGGAGCGCGCACGCCACGAGCTCCACCTCGTCGTCGGCGAGCGTGCGCGGGTCGAGCAGCAGCCGGCCGTCGGCGATGCGCCCGATCACCGGCGGGTCGGCGGCGCGCAGCCGCGCGGCGAGCGCCTCCGGCTCGCCGCCGAGCGCGACGACCGGCCCGGGCAGCTCGAGCAGCGGCAGCGCGCCGCCGCCCACCTTCGCGGTCGCCTCGACGATCTCTCCGCCGGTCGCCGCGGCGAGCCGCTCGGCGCGCGGCGCGGGGTCGTCGAGCAGCATCCGCAGGACCGGGATTTCGCGCACCGCCCGCTCGGGCTCGCGGTAGAGCGCGAGCGTCGCGTGCAGCGCCGCGAGGCACAGCTTGTCGATCCGCACGGCGCGCGCGAGCGGGTGGCGCCGGCAGGTCTCGACCGCCTCGCGCGTGCCGACCATGACGCCCGCCTGCGGCCCGCCGAGCAGCTTGTCGCCGCTGAAGCACACCACCGCGGCGCCCGCGCGCACCGACCGCCGCACGGGCGGCTCGCCGGCGAGCAGCTCGACCCGGTCGGCCAGCACGCCGGAGCCGACGTCGTCGATCACCGGCACGCCGAGCCCGCACAGCGCCTCGATCTCGACATCCTCCACGAACCCGAGCGTGCGGAAGTTCGACGGGTGCGCGCGGAGGATCACGTCGCCGCCCGCCGCCGCGTAGTCGCGCAGCCGCGTGCGGTTCGTGGTGCCGACCTCGCGCAGCGTCGCGCCGCTCTGCGCCACGACGTCGGGGACGCGGAACGAGCCGCCGATCTCGATGAGCTGGCCGCGCGAGACGACGACGGTGCGCTCCGGCCCGGCGAGCGCGGCGACGGCGAGGAGGACCGCGGCGGCGCAGTTGTTGACGGCCATCGCGGCCTCCGCGCCGGTGATTTCGCGCAGCAGCGCCTCGACGTGCGCGTGCCGCGAGCCGCGCGCGCCGGACCTCAGGTCGAGCTCGAGGTCGCTGTAGCCCTCGGCCACGCGGGCGACGGCTTCGCGCGCGGCGGCGGCGAGCGGCGCGCGCCCGAGGTTCGTGTGGACGACGACGCCGGTCGCGTTGACGACCCGCCGCGGCGAGGAGCGCAGCCGCTCACGCGCCCGGGCGAGGAGGTCGGCCTCGCCGGTCGCACCGGCCAGCAGCTCCGCCCGCCGCTCCTCGATGACCGCCCGCGCGACCGACGTCGAGCCGACCTCCGCCGCGAGCCGGTCGACGGCAGGGAGGGCGCGCAGGCGCGCCGCGACGGCGGGAGGGGGAGCCTCGCCGCCCCGCCCTACGCCCTCGACGGGCGGCTGCCCGGGACCCATCGCGACTCCTCCCCCTCGACCTCGCGCTTCCAGATCGGCGTGTTCGCCTTGACCTCGTCGATGATCTCGCGGGCGCCCGCGAACGCCTCGTCCCGGTGCGGCGCCGACACCGCGACGAGCACCGACGGCTCGCTGAGCGGCACGGCGCCGACCCGGTGCTCGACCGCCGCGGCGCACAGCCCGTGCCGCTCGACCGCTGCGGCGGCGATCCGCCGCATCGACTCCAGCGCCATCTCCGCGTACGCCTCGTACTCGAGGCGCTCGACCTCGCGCGTCACGCCGCCGAAGGTCACCACCGCCCCCGCGCGCGGGTCGCGCACGCGCGCGGCGATCGCCGCCGGGTCGAGCGGCTCGTCGCGCAGCGCGGCGTGCACCGCCGCGGCCCCGCCCGACACGGGCGGGATCAGCGCGAGCTCGTCGCCGGGCGCGAGCGGCGCCGACGCGTCGGCGTACTCGCGGTTGACCGCCATCACGACCGGCAGCCCCGCCGCGACGTCGCCGAGCGCCGTGATCGCGTCGCCGACCCGCGCCCCCTCGGGCAGCTCGACCTCCACCTCGCGGCGGCCGGCGCGCTCGCGCAGCTGGGCGAAGAGGCGGACGGTGACGCGCACGCAGGCATGGTCGCACGCCCGTCGCGGGCGACGTTTCACCGAATCCTGTCTGAGTAGTGGCGTACCGGCGCCGGGGGGAGCGCGAGCGACAACAACAACCGCACCGGGTAGCGGGCGCTACCCGCTGAACGAGAACCCGCGGCTGGCGACCGGCGCGGTGACGTTGCCCGCCGCGTCGGTCGCCCGCGCGGAGACCGTGAACGCCTCGGTCGCGTTCCGCGCGACGGGGAAGCTCGAGGCCTCGAAGAGCTGCGTCCACGCCGCGGTGCCGGTCGCCGTCTGCCAGCCGCAGGTCGCGTTCCAGGTCGCGCCCGAGCCGGTCCAGCAGGTGGAGTTCGAGCTGCGCCTGACCTGCACCTCGACCTTGGCCACGCCCGACCCGCCGGAGTCGCTGGCCGTGCCGCAGAAGCCCATGGTGTTGCCGCTCAGCCCGCACGCCGCCTGGCTGCCGGTCTTCCACGTCTGCGACGTGTAGGCGGGCGTCGTCAGCGGGAAGGCGAGGTTGAGCGCGGCGGCCGGCGCGGTCTTGTCGATCCGGACCTGGTTGGCCGCGGTCTTCACCGACTCGGCGTTGCCGGCCGCGTCGATGCTGAAGTACCGGATCGTGTAGGTGCCCTCGGCCGACAGGACGATCTTCGTCGCCGGGTTGTACTTCTGCGACGAGTTCGTCGGCACGGACCCGTCGGTCGTGTAGACGGTCTTGTCGACGCCCGAGCCGCTGCCGTCCGACGCCGTCAGCGTCACCGTCCGCGAGCCGTTGGTCCATGTGCTGACCGCGTCGTCGGTCGTGACCGGCGCCGTCCGGTCGATGCGGATCTGGGTCGCCGCGGTGCGGACCGGCTCGGCGTTGCCCGCGGCGTCGACCGTGAAGTAGCGGACGGTGTGGACGCCGTCGGCGGACAGGACGATCTTCGACGCGGCGCTGTACACGGGCGAGGCGGTCGTCGGCGTCGAGCCGTCGGTCGTGTAGTGCGTCCTGTCGACGCCCGACCCGCCGCCGTCGGAGGGCGTCAGCGTGACCGTCGCCGGCTGGCTGCGCCAGCCGCTGCCGATCGAGGCGGTGTCGTCGGAGGTCGCCGGCGCCGTCCTGTCGATGCGGACCTCGGCAGCGGTGCGCACCGGCTCGGCGTTCCCCGCGGCGTCGACGCTGAAGTACCGCACCGTGTGGACGCCCTCGGCGGAGAGGACGATCTTCGCCGCCGGGTCGTAGAGCGCCGAGGCGGTCGTCGGCGCCGAGCCGTCGGTCGTGTAGTAGGTCGCCGCGACCCCGGAGCCGCCGGTGTCGACGGCCGTCAGGGTCACCGTGCGCGACCCGTTCGTCCACGCGCTCACCGCGTCGTCGGTCGTCGCCGGCCGCGTGCGGTCGATGCGGATCTGGGTCGACGCGGTCCTGACCGCCTCCGCGTTCCCCGCCCCGTCGACCGAGAAGTACCGGACCGTGTACGTGCCCTGCGCCGACAGCACGATCCTCGTCGCGGGGTCGTAGACGGCGGACGCGGTCGTCGGCAGCGAGCCGTCGGTCGTGTAGTACGTCGCGGCGACGCCGGAGCCGCCGGTGTCGACCGCGGTCAGCGTCACGGTCGCCGCCTCGCTGCGCCACGCGCTGCCGGTCGACGCCGTGTCGTCCGACGTGGCGGGAGCGACCGTGTCGGCCACTTCGACGGTCACCGGCGCGCTCGTCGCCTCCGCCGTCCAGGACCGGAACACCGCCTGCACGGCGTACCGGTACGTCCCCTCCGGGACGCCGGCGTCGAGGCACGACGTGCCGGTCGCCGCCGCGCACGCCACCGTCCGCGCGCCGCCGGCGGCCACGCGGTACACGCGGTAGCCGTCCGGCGCCACGGCGCTCGCCGTGCTCGACGCCGTCCACGTGACCGCCACCTCGTCGCCGCCGGCGACGGCGGCCACGTCCGTCGGCGGGCGGAGCGTCGAGGCGTGGCCGCTGCCGGTCGCCGAGCCGCTCGCGGCCCAGTGCGCGACCGCGGTGGCGGAGGCGAGGCCGATCGCGACCGCGGCCGCCAGGAGCACGAGCCCGAGCCGCCTCACTTCGTCGCGCTCCCCGTGAACTTCAGCGTGATGCCCGCTCCCTTGCAGCCGTCCTGGCTGACGTTCAGCGCGCGCATCTCGACCGCCGGCCACTGCGCCTGCGGCACGCCGAGCGCCGACAGCTTCGCGGTGCCCGGGGGCAGCGTGAAACCGGTGCCGCCGTAGGCGCGCAGCACGTAGTTGCGCGTGCCGCTGCAGCCGCGGACCGACGTGCTGTCGAGCACCTCGCCGCCGAGCGCCTTCACCGCGATCGGGAACGCGTTGCGATTGGTCAGCGTCAGGTCGAGCGGGACGCGCCGGCCGGGGACGAGCGGCCGCGACGCGCTCCCCGCGATCTGGAAGTCGAACGACTGCTGGACGGTGAGCATCGCCGCGGCCGTGCGCGAGACGCCCGACGCCGAGCCGGCGATCGTCAGCGACGCGTCGCCGGTCGGCGTCGACCGCGTCGTGGTGACCGTGAGCCTGCTGCTCGACCCGGTCGGCGACGCCGGCTCGAAGCGCGCGGTCGTCCCGGCGGGCAGTCCGCTCACCGTGAGCGGGATCGCGACCCCGACGAGGTTCCCCGACCGGCTGATCGCCACGTCGTACGTCGCGTCGTCGCCCTGCGCCACGGTCCGGACCGCCGGCGTCACGGCGAGCGTGAACCCCGACTGCTGCGGCTGCTGGACGGTCAGCGTCACCTTCGCCGACCGCACGAGCTTGCCGCTCGTCCCCGTGACGGTGATGCCGTACGAGCCGGCGGGCGTCGTCTTGGACGTCGTCACGACGAGCGTCGACGCCGAGCCCGCCACCGGGTTCGGCGAGAACGTCGCGCTCGCGCCCGCGGGCAGGCCCGACGCGGTCAGCGCGACCGAGCCGGCGAACCCGCCCTGGCGCTCGATCGCGATCGGGTACGAGCCGCTCTTGCCCTGCGCCACGGTCTGCGTCGACGGCGACGCGCTCACCGCGAAGTCGCTCTTCACGACCGCGGCGTAGACCGCCCAGCCGCCCCCCGCCGCCACGGCCAGCACGGCGAGCAGCACCGCGACCGCGCGGCCGGTGCTCTTCGTCGTGCTGTGCAGGAGGCGGATCATGAGGAGCGCAGGCGAGGGCGGACCGGGGCGGCGGCCCGCGCCGCCGCCCCGATCCGAGCGGTCGCTTGTCAGCGGGCGGCGACCTCGAGGTCGACGTCGGCGTCCTTGCACCCGTCCTGCGACACGTTCGTCTCCTTGAAGGCGAACGTGCCGGCGTACGAGACGCTCTCGCCCTTCGAGAGCTGCGCCGCCGTGACGGTGTCGCCCTGGGCGTTCTTCAGGACGAGCCCCGTGACCTCGAAGTTGTCGTCGGCGCCGCAGGTCTCGCCGGCGGCCGGCGTCACCGTGACGTCCGACGTCAGCGTCGTGACGTTCACGTCGTAGTCGTTCGTGTTCGTGATCGTGCCGCCGATCGCGTCGCTGTCGCCGGGATACGTGACGCCGGCGATGTTCGGCGCGGTGACGGTGAGCGTCGCGCCGCCCGTCGGGCTGTCGGTCGTGCCGGTCCCTGTGCCGGCGCCGTCGGCCGACCAGTACGCGACGGCAACCGCCGTCACGCCGACGGCGATCGCGAGGGCGAGGATCGAGCGCTTCTTGGTCACGAGTGAACGCATGGACTTTGCTCCTTGCTCTGGTGGGAGGAGCGTCGATTGGACCCGCTGGGCCGGGTCGCGGCAATCCAACATCCGTCCGTTCGCGGCCTGTGGGGCTCAAGCTGGCGTCCGGCCGCCCGGCGGTACCCTGAGCCCATGGCCACCGAGCCCAAGCCGGCCGAGGAGCGGCTGACCGTCGCGCCGATCGTCGGCCCCGACGATCCCCGCCGGTTCACCGACTCCGGCATCGAGGTCGAGAAGCTCTACACCGAGGACCACCTCTCCGACGACCTCCCGGAGCGGCTGGGCGAGCCGGGCGAGCACCCGTACACGCGCGGCGTGCACCGCGAGATGTACCGCCGCCAGACGTGGACGATGCGCCAGTACGCCGGGTACGCGTCCGCGAAGGAGTCCAACGAGCGCTACCGCTACCTGCTCTCGCAGGGCGGCACCGGGCTGAGCATGGCCTTCGACCTGCCGACGCAGCTCGGCCTGGACTCCGACGACCCGCGCTGCCTCGGCGAGGTCGGGCGCACCGGCGTGGCCATCGACACGATCGAGGACATGCGGATCGCCTTCGACGGCATCCCGCTCGACGAGGTGTCGACGTCGATGACGATCAACGCGCCGGCCTCGGTGCTGCTGCTCCTCTACGAGCTGGTCGGCGAGGAGCACGGCGTGCCGGCGGAGAAGCTGCGCGGCACCACGCAGAACGACATCCTCAAGGAGTACATCGCCCGCGGGAACTTCATCTACCCGCCCGAGGGCGCGATGCGGCTGACGACCGACCTGTTCGCCTACTGCCGGGACCGCATCCCGCGCTGGAACACGATCTCGATCTCCGGCTACCACTTCCGCGAGAAGGGCTGCTCGGCGGTGCAGGAGGTCGCGTTCACGCTCGCCAACGGCATCGCGTACGTGCAGGCGGCGATCGACGCGGGGCTCGAGGTCGACGCGTTCGCCCCGCGGCTGGCCTTCTTCTTCAACGGCCACAACAACGTCTTCCAGGAGGTCGCGAAGTTCCGCGCGGCCCGGCGGATGTGGGCGCAGATCATGCGCGAGCGCTTCGGCGCCCAGGACCCGAAGTCGCAGATGCTGCGCTTCCACACCCAGACCGGCGGCGTGACGCTGACCGCCCAGCAGCCGATCAACAACATCGTCCGCGTCGCGCTGCAGGGCTTCGCGGCGACCGCGGGCGGCACGCAGTCGCTGCACACCAACGGCTACGACGAGGCGCTCGCGCTCCCGACCGAGCGCGCGGCGAAGATCGCGCTGCGGACCCAGCAGATCCTCGCGCACGAGTCGGGCGTGACCGACACCGTCGACCCGTTCGCGGGGTCGTACTACGTCGAGGCGCTCACGGACGAGATCGAGTCCCGCGCCTACGAGCTGATCGGCAAGATCGACGAGATGGGCGGCTCGGTCGAGGCGGTCGAGTTCGTCATGCGCGAGATCGACGAGTCCGCCTGGGGCTACGCCGAGCGCTACCGCACGGGCCAGGACGTCGTCGTCGGCGTCAACAAGTACGTCGAGGACGACATCGAGGTCGAGGACATCCTGCGCGTCGACCCCGAGTCCGAGCGCCAGCAGGTCGAGCGCCTCAAGGCGTTCAAGGCCGCGCGCGACGCGGCCGCGGTCGAGCGCCGCCTCGAGGCGATCCGCGAGGCCGCCCGCGGCACCGAGAACATGCTTCCCGTGCTGCGCGAGGCGCTGCGCGACGGCTGCTCGATCGGCGAGGTGTGCGGCGCGATGAAGGACGTCTTCGGCGCCTACCAGCAGCCGGCGAGCTTCTAGGCGAGCTCGTCAGGCGCGTGCTCGCGCGTGCCGCGTGAGAGCGTCGCGCAGCGCGAGCGCGGACGCCGTCGGCTTCGGACCGCGCACCGCCACGTGGACCTCCCGGACCAGCGGCTCGCCGGCGACCGGCCGGACCGCGACGCCGGGCTCGGCCGGGCCGAGTCCGAGCGCGGGGACGAGCGCGACGCCGAGGCCGGCCGCGACGAGCCCGCGGATGACCGTGTAGTCGTCGCTGCGGAACGCCGTACGCGGCTCGAAGCCGTGACTCCGGCACGCCTCGACGAGCACGCGATCGCACGGGTCGTGCTCGTGGGCGCCGCCGATCCACCCCTCGTCCGCCAGGGCCGCCAGCTCGACGGCGGACCGGTCCGCGAGCGCGTGTCCCGCGGGGAGCATGACCACCATGGGATCGTCGAGGATCCACCGGGTCGCGACGTGCGCCGCGGCGTCGCGCGGACCGCCGGGCGCGCAGAAGACGAGGGCGACGTCGAGCTCGCCGCGGCCGAGCGCGGCGAGGGCGTCGTGCGGCTCTGCCTCGGCGAGCCGCACGTCGACGGCGGGACGGCGCCGGCGCAGCTCGGCGAGCGCCTGCGGCAGCAGCCGCGCGCCGGCCGTCGCGAACGTGCCCACGTGCAGCACGTCGGCAGGCGCGCGGGCGAGGGCGCGGAACTCGCGCTCGGCGTGCTCGCTGCGCCGCAGGAGGTCCTCGGCGTGAGGCAGCAGCATGCGACCGCGATCGGTCAGCACGACGCCGCGCGGCGTGCGGACGAGCAGCGCCGTGCCGAGCGCGCGCTCCAGCGCGGCGAGGTGATGCGAGACGGTCGCCTGGCTGTAGTTCAGCGCCAGAGCGGCCGCCGTCAGCGTCCCCTCCCGCGCGACCGCCTCGAAGATGCGCAGCTGGCGAAGGTCGAGGATCGACCGATCCTATAGCCGAGCTCAGGCCTTTCGATGGCCGCGCGACCGCGACGCTGGCAGGTTCCAGCGCGTGGATCGTCGATCCGACGGCTCGCGGCACGCCGGGCGCGCTGAAGCGCGCGTCGTCCACCTGCCGTCGTCCGATCAACGGTCCGCTCCGTATCTCGATGCGCTTCGGGCGTACGCGCAGGGGCCGAACCTGCGCCTGAACGTCCCCGGTCACAAGGGGGGCGTCGTCGCCAGCCCGAGCGCGCTCGAGATCATCGGGCACGACGCCTTCCGCATCGACGTGCCGCCGCTGCTCTGGGGCATCGACGGAGGTTCGCAGCCGACCGCGCTCGAGCGGGCGCGCGACCTCGCGGCGCAGGCGTGGGGAGCCGGCCGCACGTGGTTCCTCACGAACGGCGCCTCGCAGGGCAACGTCGCCGCGTGCCTGGCGCTGCGCGGGCTCGGCGAGCGCGTCGTCGTCCAGCGCAGCGCACACATGAGCGTCGTCGACGGGCTCGCGCTCGCCGGCTTGGCGGCGGACTTCGTGGCTCCGAGCGTGGACGCGGCGCTCGGCGTCGCGCACGGCCTCACGCCCGAGGCGCTCGACGCGGCGCTGCGCGCGCGGCCCGGCGCGGTCGCCGTCATCGCCGTGTCGCCGAGCTACCACGGCGCGGCGAGCGACGTGCGGGGGCTGGCGGAGGTCGCCCATCGCCACGGCGCTCTGCTCGTCGTCGACGAGGCGTGGGGCGCCCACTTCGCCTTCCACCCCGCGCTGCCCGAGCCGGCGCTCAGCGCGGGCGCGGACGTGGTCGTGTCGAGCACGCACAAGATGGCGGGCAGCCTGACGCAGTCCGCCATGCTGCACGTCCGCCCGGACGCGCCGTCCGACCTGGTCCAGCTGCTCGATCGCGCACTGCGCGTCCTGCGCTCGACGAGCGAGAGCTCGCTGCTCCTCGGGTCGCTGGACGCGGCGCGCCAGCACATGGCGTCGCGCGGGCGGGCGCTGCTGGACGAGACGCTCGACGGCGCCCGGCGGCTGCGGCGCGCGCTCGAGGAGGCGCGGGGCGCCCGGCTCGCCGACGAGGCGTTCCTCGCGGACGCCAGCGTCGTCGCGCTCGACCCGTTGCGGCTGTCGCTGGACGCGGAGCCTCTGCGGATGACCGGGCTCGAGGCGGCCGAGCACCTGCGCGCGACGAGCTCCGTCGACGTCGAGGTCGCCGGCGCGCGCGTCATCACGGCGGTCCTTGCCCTCGGCGAAGACCTCGACCGGCTGGGACAGGACCTCCTGGCCGCCCTCGCGCGCCTCCCGGCCGGACGTCCGGAGGGACGCCGGCTCGCTGCTCTGCAGGCCCCCGCCTGGAGCCCGGCGCGCGCGCGTGTGCGCGACGCCCTGCTGAGCCCGATCGAGCTCGTCCCCGCGGAGGACGCGGTGGGCCGGATCTCGGCCGACGTGCTGGCGGCGTATCCGCCGGGGATCCCGAACGCACTCCCGGGCGAGGAGATCTCGGCGGAGCTGCTGGCCTACTTCGACGCGGTCCTCGCGGCGGGCGGCGCCGTGCACGGCGCGCCGTCCCCCGCGCTGGACCGGCTCCGCGTCCTGCGCGACGGATGAGGTGGGCGGCCGTCCGACGGTTCCCGTGCGGCGGAAGGAGAGCGCCGCTGAGGGGTCGAAGGTCCCGTCGATGCCCGAAGCACGCCGCACCCTCGTCAAGTCCCCGCCCGAGCTGTGGGCGGAGGTCTCCGACCCCGAGTCCCTGGCCAGGCACCTCGCCCCGTTCGGCGAGGTGCGGATCGTCAGGGTCGACCCCGAGTCCACCGTCGCCTGGGAGGGCGACCGCGCGCGCGGCACGGTGGAGCTCGCGGCCTCGGGGTGGGGGACGAAGGTGACGCTGACCGCGGAGCCGGTGGAGGCGGAGGCGGAGCCGGAGCCGGAGCCGGAGCCGGAGCCGGAGGTCGAGGCGGAGCCGGCCCCGCCCGCCGTCGCCGACGAGGTCGCCGCCGCGGAGCGGGCGCTCGATTCGGCGGAGCGGTCGCTCGGCGAGGCGACCCGGTCGCTCGACGCGGGCGAGAGCGCGCTGGCGGAGGAGCCCGCGGGCGACGCTGCGGCCGGCGACGACCCGCCGCCCAGGCGGCGCGGCGTGTTCGCGCGGCTGTTCCGGCGGCGCGCGAAGGGGGAGGCGCCGGTGGAGGAGCCGCCGCCCGCCGAGGAGCCGCCGCCCGCCGCGGAGCACGCGCCGGTGGAGGAGCCGCCGCCCGCCGCGGAGGAGCCGCCGCCGGTCGCGGAGGAGCCGCCGCCGGTCGCGGAGGAGCCCGCCCCCGTCGAGGAGCCGCCCGTCGCCGCCGGCGACATCAGCGTCGCGCGGCTCGCCGACGACGAGGCGGCCGCCGTGCTCGACGGGGTGCTCGACACGCTGGGGTCCGCGCACCACCGGCCGTTCTCGCGCTAGGCGCGCCCGCCGCGACGGGCTCGGTAGGGTCCGCGCCCCCATGACCGCACGCCGCAAGTCCCCCGAGACGTTCGAGGAGCGGCTCGCCCAGCTGAACGAGCTGCGGCAGGCCGCCGTCCACTCCAGCCCGGAGGCCGAGCAGAAGCAGCACGACCGCGGCAAGTACACCGCCCGCGAGCGCATCGAGAAGCTGCTCGACCCCGGCTCGTTCCAGGAGCTCGACACGTACGTCCGCCACCGCACGTACGAGTTCGACATGCACAAGAACCGGCCCTGGGGCGACGCGGTCGTCACCGGGCACGGGACGATCGACGGCCGCCGGGTCTGCGTCTTCAGCCAGGACTTCACCGTGTTCGGCGGCTCGCTCGGCGAGGTCATGGGCCAGAAGATGTGCAAGGTCATGGACCTCGCCGCCAAGATCGGCTGCCCGGTCATCGGGATCAACGACTCCGGCGGCGCCAGGATCCAGGAGGGGGTGGTGAGCCTCGGCGCTTACGGGGACGTGTTCGTCCGCAACGTGAGGTCCTCCGGCGTCATCCCGCAGATCAGCCTGATCATGGGCCCGTGCGCCGGCGGCGCCGTCTACTCCCCCGCGATGACCGACTTCATCATGATGGTGAAGGAGACCTCGCACATGTTCATCACCGGCCCCGACGTCATCAGGACGGTCACCGGCGAGGAGGTCGACTTCGAGTCGCTCGGCGGGGCGATGGCGCACAGCACGAAGTCGGGCGTCGCGCACTTCGCCGCCGACGACGAGGACCAGGCGCTCGAGGACACGCGCTACCTCCTCTCCTTCCTCCCGCAGAACAACCTCGAGACGCCGCCGCGTGTCATGCCGACCGACGACCCGATGCGGATGGACGAGGCGCTCAACTCGGTCGTCCCGGCGCAGCCGAACAAGCCGTACGACATGCGCGACGCGATCCGGCTCGTGGTCGACGACGGCGAGTTCCTCGAGGTCCACGAGCACTACGCGAAGAACATCGTCTGCGGCTTCGCGCGGCTCGACGGCTACGCGGTCGGCGTCGTCGGCAACCAGCCGGCGCAGCTCGCCGGCGTCCTCGACATCGACTCGAGCCGCAAGGCCGCCCGCTTCGTCCGCACCTGCGACGCGTTCAACATCCCGCTGCTGACGTTCTGCGACGTCCCCGGCTTCCTGCCCGGCACGAGCCAGGAGTGGGGCGGGATCATCATGCACGGCGCCAAGCTGCTGTACGCGTACACCGAGGCGACCGTCCCGAAGATCACCGTCATCACGCGCAAGGCGTACGGCGGCGCGTACGACGTCATGGCGTCCAAGCACATGCTCGCCGACTTCAACTTCGCCTGGCCGCAGGCGGAGGTGGCGGTGATGGGGCCGGAGGGCGCGGTCAACATCATCTACCGGCGCGACATCGCCAAGTCGCCCACGCCGGACGAGCGCCGCGCCAAGCTCATCGACGACTACAAGGCGCGCTTCGCGAACCCGTACACGGCGGCCGAGCGCGGGTACGTGGACGACGTGATCGTCCCGAGCGAGACGCGGCCGAAGGTCGTCACCGCCCTGCACACGCTGCTGACCAAGCGCGAGCCGGGGCCGAAGCGCAAGCACGGGAACATCCCGCTGTGAGGCGGCGAGGGAGCTAGCGCGGTGGCGGACGAGCACGACGTTCCCGAGCTCGTCCAGCGCCTGCGCGCCCAGCGCGAGCGCCACGCCCGGCGGCCGCGGCCGGTCCGCTGGCTGATGGTGGTGGCCGGCTTCACCGTCCTGCTCGGCGGCGTGGCGATGCTCGTCCTGCCCGGCCCCGCGCTCGCGGTCATCCCGATCGGGCTGTTCCTGCTCGCGCTCGAGTTCCAGTGGGCCGAGCGCTGGCTCGAGCGCTCGATCCGCCAGGCCGACCGCGCCAAGCAGCGCGCGGCGCAGACCTCGACGCTCACGCGCGTCGTCACCGCGGGCGGCACGGTGCTGGCGATCGCCGGCGTCGTGGCGTGGGCGATCGTCGGGGACATCCCGATCGTGCCGGTGTAGGCTCGCTCGGGCGTTGTCGGCTGTCCCCCCGAAGGAGAACCGTTGATCCCCACCCCGCTCCGGCGCACGGCGGCGCTGGCCGTCGCCGCCGCCTCGCTGCTGGCCGTCGCCCCGGCCGCGGCGCCCGCCAAGCCGCAGGACCTGAAGGTCATGGTCCGCAACGTCTACCTCGGCGCGGACCTCATCCCGCTGGCGCTCGCCCAGAACCGCGAGGAGTTCGAGCGCGCGACGTGGCAGCGCTACCAGACCGTGCTGCGCAACGACTTCGCGACCCGGGCCAAGTCGCTCGCGGCCGAGATCCGCGCGCAGAAGCCCGACCTGATCGGCGTGCAGGAGGCGGCGATCTGGCGCACCGGCCCGAAGGACGGCGGCGCGACGCGACCCAACGACGTGGTGTACGACTCGACCGAGCTGCTGCTCAAGGAGCTGGCCAACCGCGGGACCCCCTACCGCGTGGCGCGGGCGCGCGACTGGTTCGACCTGGAGGCGCCGACCGACGACGGCGATCCCGCGACGACCGACGTCGACGTGCGCCTGACCCAGCGCGACGTGATCCTCGTCCGCCGCGGGTCGAAGGTGCGGATCACCAGGAAGTTCGCGGGCGGCTTCACCAACCACTTCGACGTCAACACGCACGCCGGGCTCGCGCAGTCGCTGCGCGGGTGGGTCGGCGTGGACGGCACGCTCGCCGGGCGGAGGTTCCGCTTCGTGACGACGCACCTGGAGGCCTACAGCCCGGAGATCGCCCAGCAGCAGATGGAGCAGCTGCTGCGCCAGCCGCTGGCCTCCAAGCGGCGGCAGTCGATCCTCGTCGGCGACTTCAACTCGGCGCCCGGCGCCAACGCGAACGACCGCGGGACGAGCCGCGACGCCAGCGCGTACTACGAGGCGATCGAGGCGGGCTTCCGCAACCCGCTCCCGCGCCGCGCGACGTGCTGCTTCGCGGAGGACCTGCACAGCACGGCCGACCGGCTGGAGACGTGGATCGACCACCTCGTCGTGCGACCGCGCGTGCGCGCGCTGCGCTCGGGGATCGTGGGCACGCGGCAGGTCGGCGGGCTCGTCCCGTCCGACCACGCGGGCATCTGGGCGACGCTGCGCCTGCGGTGATCCGCGGCGCGCTCGCCGCCGCGGCGTCGGGGCTGCTGCTGGCGGCCCCCGGCGCCGCGGCCGCCGCCCCGGCGGTCCACGCGCACCGCGGCGGGCCGTTCGTCGCCGGCAGGGCGACGTACGCGGAGGAGACGCTGCCTGCCTTCCGCGCGGCGGCGCAGCGCGGGTTCGTGCTCGAGCTGGACACGCGCGTGACCCAGGACGGCGTGATCGCCCTGCACGACGCCACGCTCGACCGCACGACCCCGTGCTCGGGCCGGGCGGCCGACATGACGATGGCGGCGATCGCCGCGTGCCCGTCGGACGTCCTCGGCAGCCCGGGCAGCATCCTGGGGTGGCGGCCGAAGGAGGGCGGCCCGCCGCCGCCCCCGCTCGCCGACGTGCTGGCGCTCGCCCGCCGCCAGCGGGTGACGGTCAACGTCGAGCTGAACGACTTCGACGGCGCCGGGCCGGCCACCCAGCGCGTGCTCGACGTCATCGCGGCGGCCGGGCTGCCGCGCCGGCGCCTCATCGTCCAGAGCTTCTTCGCCCCCAACCTCGCGCTGGCCCGGCAGCGGCTGCCCGGCGCGGCGCTGACGATGCTCACGCTGAAGGCCAGCCAGGCCGACGCGATCGCGGCCGCCCGCGCCGCCCGCGCGACGTGGGTCTCGCCGCAGTGGCCGGTCCCCCGCTCGTTCGTCCGCCGGGCGCACCGGGCGAACCTGAAGGTCGTCCCGTTCACGCTCGACACGCGCTTCGCCGTGCGCACCGCGGCGCGGATCGGCGTCGACGCGCTCATCACCGACGACCCGGTGATGGCCCGGCGGGCTCTGCGGCGCCGCTAGGAGGCGGCGACGGCCCTGCGCCCGCTCCGGCGCGGTCAGAGCGAGACGAGCTGCGCCTCGACGGCGCCGCCGCGGTAGGCCTCGAGCGCCGCGGCGGCGACCGCGAGGTCCTGGATCGCCAGGCCGGTCGAGTCGAACAGCGTCACCGCGTCCGGCGCCGGCCGCCCCGGCGCCTCGCCGGTGAGGACGGCGCCGAGGTCGGTCACCTGCTCGCGCGTGACGATCCCGGCCTCGACCGAGGCGGTCAGCTCGCCGCCGTGGGAGGCCTGCGCCCACTCGTCGCAGAACAGCGCACAGGCGGCGACGGCGCCGGTGGTCGCCTCGGCCTTCCCCGGGCCGTCGGCGCCGAGCATGTTGAGGTGCAGCCCGGGGTGCAGGTCGGCGGCCTCGACGACCGGCTCGTGCCCGGGCGTCACGCAGCACACGACGTCGCAGGCGAGCGCCTCGGCCTTCGTGCCCGCGACCGACCAGCCCAGCTCGGCGGCCAGCGCGTCCGCGCGGGCCGGGTCCGCGTCGAAGCACACGCCCGGCCCGTAGCCGCCGGCCGCCAGGCAGCGCGCCGCCCACGCGCCGTGCAGCCCGCTGCCCACGATGCCCACCGTGCGCCCGGCGGCGAGCGCGTCGGCGGCCACCGCCGCCACCGCGCCGGTCCGCAGCGCGGTCACCGCGCCCGCGTCCATGAGCGCCAGCGGCTCGGAGGTCGTCGCGTCCGACACCACCAGCAGCCCGATGACCGTCGGCAGCCCGCGCGCCGGGTTGGACGGGAACGAGGAGATCCACTTGAGGATCGCGACGTCGCCGCCGCGCGCCGGCATCGCGCGGAAGTCGCCGTGCGGCGGGCTGTCGAGGTAGACCTTCGCCGGCATCACCCACTCGCCCCGGCGGTGCCGGACGAAGGCGTCGCGCACGGCCTCGATCGCGTCGCGCGGCGAGACGGCGGCGAGCACGGCGGCGGCGTCGAGGACGGGCAGGCTCGGCATCCGCGGCACGCTAGTACGCTCCGCGCCCGATGCCCAACCGGCGCCCGCAGCTCGAGATCGTCGCCCCGGGCGCGTCGCCCGCGGAGGCGGCCGCGATCGTCGCCGCGCTCGAGCAGTTCATGCGCGAGACGGCGCCCGCGCCGGCCCCGGTGGAGGCGCCGCCGAACCCGTGGTTCCGCCGCGGCCTGCTCGACGCGATCGAGCGCGAGCCGCCCCAGGTCTGGTGAGCCGCGAGGTCGAGCCCCGCGCCGCCGCCGCGCTGATCGCGGAGGGCGCGCTGGCGGTCGACGTGCGCGACGCCGCCGAGCTGGAGGAGGACGGCTACCTCGAGGGCGCGCAGCACGTGCCGCTCGTCGAGCTGTCGGCGCGCGCCGGCGAGCTGCCGGCGGGCCGCCCGCTCGTGCTGATCTGCCGCTCGGGGACGCGGTCGGCCATGGCGGCCGCCGCGCTGCACGCCTCCGGCTTCGAGGCCTACAGCGTCGGCGGGGGGATCCTCGCCTGGCAGCGGGACGGCCTGCCCGTGGCGCGGATAAATCCCTGAAACCCGACAGGACTTTACTGTGTATAGTGCCCGCGCATGGCCACCGACACCAGCGGCCGCAAGGGCACGCTCGCGAGCCCGGAGGTGTACGAGAACGTCCCCGGGCACATCATCCCGGTCCTCCAGCGGGAGTTCGACGACTTCGACACGGAGGCCCGCCGCTTCCTCGACGGCCAGCTCGAGGGGGACGAGTTCATCAAGTTCCGGCTCAAGCAGGGGGTCTACGGCCAGCGCCAGGCCGACGTGCAGATGGTGCGGGTGAAGCTGCCCTTCGGCGGCGTCAACCCGGAGCAGATGGAGGCCTTCGCGGACGCGATCGAGCGCTACGTGCCGCTGAAGAAGGGCCACATCACCACGCGGCAGAACATCCAGGTCCACCACGTCCCGCTCCCCGACGCCGCCGAGTACATCCGCCTCATCGGCGAGGCCGGGCTGTCGAGCCGCGAGGGCTGCGGCAACACGATGCGCAACGTCACCGGGGACCCGTGGGCCGGAATCAGCGAGGGCGAGCTGTTCGACCCGACGCCGTACGCCGGCGCATACGTCCGCTACTTCGTCCGCCACCCGACGACGCAGTCGATGCCGCGCAAGGTCAAGACCGCGTTCACCGCCACCGACGAGGACCGCGCAATCACCGGCATCCACGACGTGGCGTTCATCCCGCGCGTGCGCGACGGGCGCCGCGGGTTCGAGATGCTCGTCGGCGGCGGCACGGCGATCATGGCCCGCGAGGCCAAGGTCCTCTACGACTTCGTCGGCGCCGACGACGGCGAGTACCTGCGCGTGACCGAGGCCGTCATGCGGATCTTCGACCGCCAGGAGTGGCTGCGGGTCAACCGCGCGCGTGCGCGGATCAAGGTCTTCGTCGACAAGTACGGCATCGACGAGCTGCGCCGCCAGACCGAGGAGGAGCTGCAGGGCGACTGGGTCGCCGAGCGCGACTTCGACGTGGCGGCCCGCGCCTACGCGCACGACGAGGAGGCCCACGCCCCGCGGCCGCTTCCCGCCGGCGCCTACGCGAGCCCGAACGGCGACCTCTCCGACTACGAGCGGTTCTGCCGCTCCAACGTCCGCGCCCAGCGCCAGGCGGGCTACGCGGCGATCGAGGTCGCCGTTCCCCGCGGCGACCTGAGCCCCGAGCAGTTCCGCGGCCTGGCCGCGATCATGCGCGAGTACTCAGGCGGCTACGCCCGCACGACCGTGGGGCAGAACCTCGTCCTGCGCTGGGTGCCGGAGGGCGCGGCGTACGAGGTCTGGCAGCGGCTGGTCGCGCTGGGCCTCGGCGAGCCCGGCGCCCAGGAGATCACCGACGTGGTCAGCTGCCCGGGCACCGACTCCTGCAAGCTCGGCATCACCAGCTCGATGGGGCTCAACCTCGCCATCCGCGAGCGCCTCGCCGAGATGCGGATCGACGACGAGCTGACCCGCCAGATCCAGATCAAGATGAGCGGCTGCCCCAACGGGTGCGGCCAGCACCACATCGGCCACATCGGGTTCTACGGCGCGTCGATCAAGGTCGGCGAGCACACGCTGCCGGCGTACGTCGCCCACGTCGGCGGCAGCCACGGCGGCGACGGGCTGCGGTTCGGCACGCGCCTGAAGGTCCGCCTGCCCGCCAAGCGCGTGCCCGACGCGGTCGAGCGCTGGGTGCGGATGTACCAGGCCGAGCGCACCGGCGGCGAGACGTTCAACCAGTTCGTCGCCCGCGTCGGCGAGGAGCGCTTCACCGACGAGGTGAGGGACCTCGGCCTGCCGGTCGAGTTCGGGATCGAGACGATGAACGCGTTCATCGACTGGAGCCGCAACGTGCCCTTCGAGGTCGTGCGCGGCGAGGGCGAGTGCGCGGTGTGACCTCCCCAGAGGCGGTCCTCCGGGAGGCGGCGGAGCGGTTCGACCGCATCGCGATCGCCTGCTCGTTCCAGAAGGAGGCGAGCGTGGTGCTCGACTTCGCGACGCGCGTCGATCCGGACCTGTTCGACGTCTTCACGCTCGACACCGGCGTCCTGTTCGACGAGACCCACGCGACCTGGGCCGCGTTCGAGCGCCACTACGGAATCACGATCGCGGGCGTCCGCGGCGAGCGGCCCGACCGCCTGTGGGAGACCGACCCGGACGCCTGCTGCGACGCCCGCAAGGTCGTCCCGCTGCGCGAGCGCCTGCGGGGCGCGGACGCGTGGGTCACCGGCGTGCGCCGCGACCAGGCGGCCACCCGCGCCAACACCGAGGAGATCAGCTGGGACGCGAAGTACGGGCTGTGGAAGATCGCCCCGCTGGCGAGCTGGACGGAGAAGGACGTCTGGCGCCACATCCACACGCGCGGCCTGCCGTACCACGAGCTGCACGACCGGGGCTACGCCTCGATCGGCTGCGTGCCGTGCACGCAGCCGGGCGAGGGCCGCGAGGGCCGCTGGGCCGGCTCCGGCAAGCTCGAGTGCGGCCTGCACGCCGCGTAGGCCCGGCGAGCGCCCTACCCTGCGGCTGCCATGGACCCGCTCGTCGTCCTCTTCGGCCTCGGGGTAGGCCTGCTCGTCGGGCTGACGGGGATCGGTGGCGGGTCGCTGATGACGCCGCTGCTCATCATCGTGGCCGGCTACAGCCCGATCGTCGCGATCGGCACCGACCTCGCCTACGGCGCGGTGACCAAGACGGTGGGCGGCTGGCGGGTGTGGCGGGCCGGGCACGTCGACATGCGGCTCTCGATGTGGCTGGCGGCCGGCTCGGTCCCGGGCTCGCTCGTCGGCGTGTGGGCGGTGGACCGGCTGCACGACGCGCACGGCGACTCGTTCGAGCCCGCGCTGCTCGGCGCGCTCGCGGGCGCGCTGCTGCTGGTCGCGCTCGCCATCCTCTTCCGCGC
The DNA here is from genome assembly GCA_035940955.1 of Solirubrobacteraceae bacterium. Lineage (GTDB taxonomy): Bacteria > Actinomycetota > Thermoleophilia > Solirubrobacterales > Solirubrobacteraceae > CADCVT01. The sequence goes on along the minus strand of DASZEJ010000107.1, from coordinate 7,294 downwards.
CCTGTTCATGCCCAAGCACATCGCGCGCGAGCGCCACAGCGCCGAGGTCGAGGGCGGGCGGCGCTGGCTCACCGTCACGATCGGCTTCGTCCTCGGGTTCATCCTCGGGCTGACGTCGGTCGGCTCCGGCGCGCTCATCGGCCTGGCGCTGATCCTCGTCTTCCGCCTGTCGCCGCGGCGCGTGGTCGGCACCGACGTGTTCCACGCCGCGATCCTGCTGTGGACCGCCGGCCTCGCGCACTGGGTCGGCGGCAACGTCGACTTCGGCCTGATGGGCACGATCCTGCTCGGCTCGATCCCCGGCGTGTGGGTGGGCACCGGGCTGCTCGGCCGCGTGCCGGTCGACGGCCTGCGGCCGGCGCTGGGCGTCGTGCTGCTCGCGGCCGCGCTCGGCGTGCTCAGCAAGGCGGGCGTCGACGTGCCGATCGCCGCGCTCGTGGGCATCCCGCTCTGCGTGGGCGTCGCCGCGTACCTCCTGCACCACCGCCGGCGGGAGCTGGTGCTCGCGTGAACTACGAGGTGTCGCACCTCGACGCGCTCGAGAGCGAGGCGATCCACGTCATGCGCGAGGTGGCCGCCGAGCTGGAGCGGCCGGTGCTGCTGTTCAGCGGCGGCAAGGACTCGGTCGTGCTCACCCGCCTGGCCGAGAAGGCGTTCCGCCCCGGGCGCTTCCCGTTCCCGCTGCTGCAGGTGGCGACTGGCCACGAGTTCCCCGAGGTCACCGACTTTATCCACCGGCGGGCCGAGCAGCTCGGCGAGCGGCTGGTCGTCGCGTCGGTCGAGGAGTCGATCCGCCGCGGGCGCGTCGTCGACTCGTTCGACCCCGCCAAGCCGGGCACGTCGCGCAACCGCCTGCAGTCCGTGACGCTGCTCGACGCGATCGCCGAGCACCGGTTCGACGCGGCGTTCGGCGGGGCCCGGCGCGACGAGGAGCGGGCGCGCGCCAAGGAGCGGATCTTCTCGTTCCGCGACGACATGGGCCAGTGGGACCCCAAGTCCCAGCGCCCCGAGCTGTGGAACCTCTACAACGGCCGGATCCGCAAGGGCGAGCACGTCCGCGTCTTCCCGATCTCGAACTGGACCGAGCTGGACGTGTGGGAGTACATCCAGCGCGAGCGGCTCGAGCTGCCGACGATCTACCTCGCCCACGAGCGCGAGGTGTTCCGGCGCGACGGGATGCTGTACGCGGTCTCGCCGTACGTGCAGCAGCCGGAGGAGGGCTTCGTCGCGTCGGTCCGGTACCGGACCGTGGGCGACATGGTCGTGACCGGGGCGGTGGAGTCGACGGCGGCGACGCTCGAAGAGGTCGTCGCCGAAATCGCGGCGACGCGGATCACCGAGCGCGGCGAGACGCGCGCCGACGACCGCGTGACCGAGGCCGCGATGGAGGATCGGAAGCGTGAGGGCTACTTCTAGCGGGCTGCTCCGGTTCGCGACGGCCGGCAGCGTCGACGACGGCAAGTCGACGCTGATCGGCCGGCTGCTCTACGACACCAAGGCGATCTTCGAGGACCAGCTCGAGCAGGTCGCGCGCGCGTCGGAGCGCCGGCACGGCGACGGCAACGGCGCCGTCGACCTCGCGCTGCTCACCGACGGCCTGCGGGCCGAGCGCGAGCAGGGGATCACGATCGACGTCGCCTACCGGTACTTCACGACGCCGCGGCGCAGCTTCATCATCGCCGACACCCCGGGGCACGTCCGCTACACGCGCAACATGGTCACCGGCGCCTCGACCGCCGACCTCGCGCTGGTGCTCGTCGACGCGCGCAACGGCGTCGTCGAGCAGTCGCGCCGCCACGCGTTCATCGCGTCGCTGCTGCGCATCCCCCACCTCGTGGTGTGCGTCAACAAGATGGACCTCGTCGACTTCGACCAGCGCGCGTTCGAGCGGGTCGTCGAGGACTTCACGCACTTCGCGGCCAAGCTCGAGATCGCCGACGTCACGTTCATCCCGATCAGCGCGCTGCACGGCGACAACGTGGTCGACCGCTCGGCGCACACGCCGTGGTACGGCGGCCCGCCGCTGCTCTACCACCTCGAGCACGTCCACATCGCGTCGGACCGCAACCTGATCGACCCGCGCTTCCCCGTCCAGTGGGTGGTGCGCCCGGGCGACGCCGCGTCGGAGGACCTGCACGACTACCGCGGCTACGCCGGGCAGATCGCCGGCGGCGTGCTGCGCCAGGGCGACGAGGTGCTGGTGCTCCCTTCGGGCGAGCACAGCCGGATCGCGGCGATCGACACCTTCGAGGGCCCGGTCCACGAGGCGTTCGCGCCGATGTCGGTGACGATCCGGCTGGAGGACGACGTCGACGTCTCGCGCGGCGACATGATCGCCCTGCCGCACAACCGCCCGCTGCTCGAGCGCGACATCGACGCGATGGTGTGCTGGATGAGCGAGACGCCGTCGCGCCCGGACGGCCGCTACGTCATCAAGCAGACGACGCGCACGACGCGCGCCGTCATCACCGACCTGCTGCACCGCATCGACGTCGACACGCTGCACCGCGAGGACGGCGTCGACCGCCTGGAGCTGAACGAGATCGGGCGGATGACGCTGCGCACCGCCGTGCCGCTCGCCTTCGACACCTACCGCCGCAACCGCGCGACCGGCAGCTTCATCCTCATCGACGAGGCGACCAACGACACGGTCGCGGCGGGGATGATCACCGGGCGGCCGGCCGCCGACGAGGACCGCTCGCCGAACGTCGTGTGGGACCGCGCCGGCGTCAGCAGCGACCGGCGCGCCGAGGCGCTCGGGCGCCGCGGCGCGACGCTGTGGCTCACCGGCCTGCCCTCGTCGGGCAAGTCGACGATCGCCGCCGCGCTCGAGGAGCGGCTCGTCGCCGCCGGCATCCACGCGTACCGCCTCGACGGCGACAACCTCCGCCACGGCCTGAACGCCGACCTCGGCTTCTCGGCCGAGGACCGCGCCGAGAACGTCCGCCGCACGGCGTACGCCGCGCACCTGCTGGCCGACGCCGGCGTGCTGGCGATCCCGTCGCTGGTCAGCCCCTACCGGGCCGACCGGGAGCTCGCCCGCAGGGTGCACGAGGACGCGGGCATCGAGTTCCTCGAGGTGTTCGTCGACACGCCGCTCGACGAGTGCGAGCGGCGCGACCCCAAGGGCCTCTACGCACGGGCCCGGGCCGGGGAGATCAAGGGCTTCACCGGCATCGACGACCCGTACGAGCCGCCGGAGTCGCCGGACGTGCGCATCCTCGGCCTCGAGCCGGTCGAGGAGGCCGTCGAGCGCGTGTGGAGCGTGCTGGTGCGGCGCGGCATCGTGCGGCCGTAGTCAGCGCCGGAAGACCACGGCGCGCTGGAGCACGACGCGGTTGCCCGCCGCGTCGGCGGCCGTGACCTGCAGCCGCAGGCGCGCGCGGCGCTGGCGGCGCAGCGCGGCCGCGGTGCGCCCGGTCAGCCGCACGAAGACCCACGTCGCTCCCGCGCCGCCCAGGTCGGCGGCGCCGCGGCCGACCTGCACGCCGGCCAGCAGGCCCGAGCGGACGGTCAGCGTGGCCGCCAGGCGGCAGGCCTCGCTGCAGCTCGCCGCGACCGGCAGGCCCGAGCGCAGCTCCGCGTGGCGGAAGGTGCGCCGCGGCAGCCGGAGCAGGAGCGCGGGCGCCTGCCGGTCCTCGGGCACGACGACCGATCCGCCGCCCGTCCCGCCGCCCCCGCCGGGCGCCTGCTCGTCGTCGTCGCACGCGCTCCCGGCGCCGTCGCCGTCGGCGTCGGTCTGGTCCTCGTTCGGCAGCCGCGGGCAGTTGTCGGACGCGTCGGGGAAGCCGTCGCCGTCCGCGTCGGAGTCGCACGCGTCGCCGAGCGCGTCGCCGTCGAGGTTCGCCTGGTCGGCGTTGCCGGTCCGCAGGCAGTTGTCGGAGGTGTCGCTGACGCCGTCGGCGTCGGTGTCCTTGTCGCAGGCGTCGCCGATGCCGTTGCCGTTGCCGTCGGCCTGGTCGGGGTTCGGCGCGACCCTGCAGTTGTCGGAGGTGTCGGGGACCCCGTCGGCGTCGTCGTCGGCGTCGCACGCGTCGCCGTACTGGTCCCCGTCGGTGTTGACCTGGTCCCCGTTGCGGATGTCGATGCAGTTGTCGCTCTCGTCGGGGATCTCGTCGCCGTCCATGTCGCCCGGCTCGGGGTGAGCCGCGGCGAGCGGAAGCGAAGGCGCAAGCGGCCCGGCCGCGGGCGCCGCGGGCCCGCGGCCCGCGACACCCACGACCAGCGCGACGACGGCGATCAGTCGCGCGAGGGCCGTCACTTCCCTACCGGCGCGTCCTCGGCGCCGCGAACCGCACGATCGCCGAGCTCTTCCGACGCATCACGTCGTTGCCCGCGAAGATCGCGCGCACCTGCATCGCGCGGTGCCGCCGCAGGCGCACGCGGAACGTGACCTGCGAGCGGAACGTGCAGTCGGGCCGCAGCTTCGCCGTGCGCATCGACACGGTGAACCCGCGACCGGCCTTGACGACGACCTGCACCTTGCCGTAGCAGGCGCCCAGCCGGACGCCCGCCGGACGCACGACGCGACCGGTGCTGATGAGCGTCGTCGACCGGCGGCGCACGATGCGCCGCACCCGCAGCGCCACCCGGCGCGGGCTGACCTTCGGCGCCGGGACGACGGTCGTGCCGCCCGGTGTCGTGGTCGTCCCGCCGCCGCCACCGCCGCCCTCGACGGGCGGGGCCGCCCGCGGGCCGATCGCCCCCGGGCCGGTGTAGCGCAGGATGAACAGCCCGAAGTCACGGTCGGAGACCGCGATCAGCCGGCTGCCGTCGTCGGCGGTGAACTGCTCGACGCCCCACAGGTTCATGCCGCCCTCGGCGATGAGGTGGCCGACCTGCTCGATCCCGGCGTCGCCGTAGCGCACCACGCGGAACCCGCCCGAGTAGTAGGCGGAGTACGCGAGGTTCGTGGCCGGGTCGGTCGCGAACTCGTGGATCGACAGGTCGCCGAACCCGCTCGAGAACCGCTCGTCGAGCGCCTCGTGGATCGCCCAGGCGTCCAGCTCGGCGCCGGTCACCCGGTCGTAGAGGTGGGCGTAGCCCCACCCGTCGAACGTCGCGGTCGCCGCCACGTCCTCACCCAGCTGGCCGGGCTCCGGCTCGTTCGGGTTCGGGCGGGTGTACGGCCGCTCGTAGCTCGGCGTCTCGCCGAAGATGCGGTGCATCGCCTCGTGGCTGATGCACATGCCCGCGATGTCGCGAGGCTCGCCGCTGCCGCAGAACGCGCCGTCGGCCTCCTCGCTGCCCTCGTGGCGCTGCGCGATCAGGATGCCGTCGTAGCCGGCGTCGATCGCGTTCTGCATCTTCTCGTCGAACCGGCACGCCGGGTACGCCGCGTCCGGGTCGTCGACCGGCCCGCGCTGGACGACGAGGATGGCCTCCTCGTCCTCGGCGAGCGGCCGCAGCCCCGCGCTGGCGCGGGACGGGATGTCGTTGTCGGCGTCGCAGCCGTAGCCGCCGAACACCGTCGGACCGTTGAGCTGCTTGTCGGGCAGCGTGGCGATCGGCGTCGAGAACCCGAACTCACCCGACTCGTACGGCCCGGCGTTCGGCCCGGTCGTGATCTCGAAGTCGGTCCGGTAGGCCGAGAAGTCCTCGTCCGCCGCCAGGATGTAGCGGTTGTCGAAGCTGAACTCCGCCTGGTGCGCGTTGCCCTCCGGCGGCGACAGGCCGGTCAGCGGGTCGGTCGCCGCGAACTCGGTGTCCTGGATCAGCGTCGGGTTCGCCGGGTCCTCGACGTTGAGCTGGACGTAGCCGGCGTCCCAGTAGGACACGAGCATCGTCTGGATGCCGCCGATCTCCTTCACGACCATGTCGTGGTGGAAGATCGCGTTGCCCTTCGCGCTGTTGTCGACGACCGACGGGAACGTCGCGTCGACGTCGAGGTCGGCGATCTGCACCGGGTTGCGCGGGTCGGTGATCTCGAAGATGTCGACGTCCGCCTCCTCGGTGTTGTCGACCGCCACCGCGAACGCGCGGCTGCCGTCCTGCCAGAGGAAGACGCTGTGCGCCGAGTTGGCGTGCTCGGCCGGGTCCTGCTCGAGCGACCCGTCGGGCGACCGGTCGCCGGCCGCGAGCTTGAGCGGAACCGGGGCAGCCGGGTTGGAGACGTCGTAGAGGTCGAAGCCGCCCTCGCCGTCCACCGTGCACGGCTCGTTGTTCACGGCGAGCACGTCACCGCTGAACGCGGGGGTGTTGACCGTGATCGCGTGGACGCCCTCACCGTGGTAGGTGTCGGGCAGCGCCGGGACGAACGCGACCTCCTTGGGAGCGGCCGGGTTCGAGATGTCGGCCACGAAGAAGCCGCCGCGATCGCAGTCGGGCTCGCTCCACGAGGCCAGGTACGCGTGCTTCTTGAACACGCCGACGTCAGCGATCTGACCCTCGGCGACGTCGCCGAAGGCGCCCTTGGTCTCCAGGGTGCCGACGATCTCGACGTTGTTGCTGCTCGGCGGCAGGTGCTGGTCACCTGTGCCGTGCTGACCACCGCTCTTGGTGGTCTCCTCTGCCAGGGGTACTGCCTGGCCTACGCCGGCCCCCGCCAGCGCCATCGTGGTCGCCGCCACCGCAGCGGCGAGCCATCGCGAACGTCTTGACACGGATCCTCCCATCGTCGGGGCGCACTCCCGCGGCGCGTCCGCAGTCCGCGCGAACGCGTTCGCAGCGCCTTCTATGCTCAAGGTCTACAACGTGCAGAGGGAAAGTGCCAAGTCGCTGCTGGCGGCCACCGCCGCCGGGCTCGCCGTCGCCGCCGCCGCTCCGGCGGCCGCGTCGGCGCACGCGATCATCGCGATCGATCGCGGAACGATCGTCTACTCGGCGCGCGACGCCACTTCTCAGAACACCCTGACCGCCACCGTGTCGGGCGACAAGGTGCGGCTCTACGACCCCACCGTCGACGGCGGGATCGCCCCCGGGCCGTGCGAGCCGGGCGCGGTCGACGCCAGCGGCTACATCATCGAGGTCTTCTGCCCGCGCGACGCCGCGACGCGGCTGCGCATCGACGTCGCGGACCGCGAGGACGCCGTCCACCTGCGCGAATCCGGCGCAGCTGAGCCGGTTCCGGGCGTCGTGCTGGGCGGCCCGGGGTCCGACCGCCTGACCGGCGGCGGCGCCGCCGACGTGCTCGACAGCGGCCCCGGCGAGGACGCGCTGGACGGCGGCGGGGGCGCCGACGAGCTGCGCGCGCGCGACGGCGCGGCCGACAGCGTCGCGTGCGGCGAGGGCGCCGACCGCGCGATCGTCGACGAGCTCGACACGGTCGACGCGACGTGCGAGGCGGTCGACCGCG
>DASZEJ010000106.1:0-6286 GCA_035940955.1 Solirubrobacteraceae bacterium | reverse complement strand
GGCGGGGCGGGCACGGAGAAAGGATGTCACGGCGCGCGGCCGGTGTGGTCGGAGCGCGCGTGACGGGGTGCGGCGGCGGGTCGCGCGCGGGCGCGGCCGTGGTGGGAGGCGGCGACGCGGCCGGTCGTTGCCGGGCGGCGGGTGGCGCGATCGGTCGTGGCGGGGCGGCGCGCCGAGGCGGGGTGGCACGGGGCGGGGCGGCGCGGGGTGCGGCGGCCGGCGGGGCGGCGCGGAGCGGGAGCGGGCACCACAGGCCGGGGGCGGCGGCGCGCCGGAACGCGAGGGCGCGTTCCCAGGGCGCGGGCGGGCGTGGCGGCGTACCGCGACCCCGGCGGCCCGTGACGCGCACGCCACGTGCGCCGGTCGTGACGGCGACGTCGCCGTCGCGGTCGGTGCGGAACGCGCGCATGCCGCGTAGCGCGAGGGCGTCGAGGGTCGAGGGCGCGGGGTGGCCGTACGGGTTGCCGCGGCCTGCGCTGACGACGGCGGCGGCCGCACCCGTGGCATCGAGGAAGTCGGCCGTCTGCCGCGCGGAGCCGTGGTGCGGCACCTTGAGGACGTCGGCGTGGCCCGGGGCGCCGCGCGCGAGGACGGCGAGCTGCGCGGGCTCCTCGATGTCGCCGGTGAGCAGCGCGGTGAGGCCGGGCGCGGTGACGCGGAGGACGAGAGAGCTGTTGTTCGGGTCGGACGCCGTGCCGCGGAACGCCGCCTCCGGGCCGAGCACCTCGAAGGCGGTGTCGCCGACGGCCCAGCGTTCGCCGAGGGCGGCGGTGCGGGTGGGGAGGCGGGCGGCCCAGCGGGCGACGCGGTCGCGTTCCTCGGCGGGCTCGGCGAGCGGGCTGACGACGAGCGCGCCGGCGCGGCGGCCGCGCAGCGCGCCGGGCAGCCCCTCGACGTGGTCGGCGTGGAAGTGGGTGAGGACGACGGCGGCGAGGCGGCGTACGCCGGCGTCGCGCAGGCAACGGTCGGCGGCGAGCGGGTCCGGGCCTGCGTCGACGAGGACGGCGGCGGCGTTCGTCCGGACGACGATCGCGTCGCCCTGGCCGACGTCGCAGACGAGGACGCGCCAGCCGGGCGGCGGCCAGCCCGGCGGGAGCTGCGCGACGAGCACGGCGGCGAGCAGCGCGGTCGCCGCGGCGGTGGCGGTGACGGCGGCGCGGCGGCGCAGCGCGTACGCGGCGGCGCCGAGCAGCGCGACGGTGAGCGCGGCGCCGGCGAGGCCGGTGGGGACGCCGACGGTGGCGGCGGGGACGGTGGCGCCGTGGCGGGCCACGGTGACGAGCCAAGCCGTGGGTACGCCGGCGAGCAGCGCGGCGACGCGGGCCGCGGGCAGGGCGACCGGCGCGAGGCCTGCCGCGACGAACCCGAGCACGGTGGCGGGGGCCACGGCGGGCGCCGCGAGGACGTTGGCGGGGAGGGCGGCGAGGCTGACGCGGCCGAACGCCGCCGCGAGCAACGGCGCGCACGCGACCTGCGCCGCGAGGGGTGGGGCGACCGCGTCGGCGAGCCAGCCCGGCAGGCGCGTAGCGAGGCGGCGGCGCCAGGGCGGGGCGAGCACGAGCAGGCCGGCCGTCGCGGCGGCGGAGAGGGCGAAGCCGATCGAGGTCGCGAGCCCCGGATCGGCGAGCAGGAGGAACAGCACGGCGGCGGCGAGGAGGCGGAGGGCGGCGCGTTCGCGGCCGGTCACGGTGCCCACGAGCGCGAGGCCGCCCATGACGGCCGCGCGCAGGACCGACGGCGACGGGCGCGCGACGAGGACGTAGAAGCCGAGGACGGCGGCTCCGGCGACGGTGGCGGCGCGCGGGCCCGCGCCGGCGCGGCGGGCGAGCAGCAGCGCGACGGTGAGCAGGATGGCGATGTTCTGGCCCGAGACGGCGACGACGTGCGTGAGGCCGGTGCGGCGGAAGTCCTCGCGCACGGCGGGGTCGAGGCGGCTGGTGTCGCCGACGACGAGCCCGGGCAGGAGGCCGCGCGCGGCCGGCGGGAGCGGCTCGGCGGCGCGGTGGAGCCCGGCGCGGAGGCGGCCGGCGACGCGGCCGAGGACGGAGGCGGGGCGCAGCCGGGTCGGCGGGCCGTGCGGGTCGAGGGTCGGGGCTGTGTCGCCGGGGCGGGGCGGGCGGAGGCGGCCGGTGACGCGGAGATGTTCGCCGGGGAGGCGGTCGCGCCACTGGTCGGGGCGCGCGAGGACGGTGAGGGGCGCGCGGAGGGCGACGGCGCGGGAGCCGAGGGCGAGGCGTTCGGCGCGGGCGGGGACGACGGCGAGGTCGGCGACGCGCTGGGCGCCGACGACGCGGCCCGTGACGACGCGCGGGTCGTCGGTGACGGCGAGGTCGACGGTGACGACGGCCTCGCGGCGCGCGAGGGAGGCGAGCGGGCCCGCGGAGGTGGTGGCGGCGCGGGCGGTCGTGGCCGCGACGGCGGCGGCCGCGCAGACGAGGGTGGCGGCGGCGACGGCGGTGCGGCGGCGTTCGGGGGCGAGGCGGCGCAGCGCGGCGGCGGTGACGAGAGCGGCCGCGGTGAGGGCGGCGGCGGCGAGGCGGGGCGAGGCCGTGGCGAGGGCGGCTGCGAACCACGTGGCGACGGCGGGGACGACGAGGCGGAGGTCGGCGGGGCCGGGGGCGTGGGTGGGGGCCGCGGCGGGGCCGGGCGTGGCGGTGGCGCCGGGGGCGCGGCCGGGCGTGGCGGTGGGGGCCGGGGCTGGGCCGGGCGTGGCGGTGGCGCCGGGGGCGCGGCCGGTCGGCGCGGCGGCGGGCCGGGGCGGGCGAGGCGGCGGGGCGGGCCGGGGCGGCGAGGCGGTGGGCGGGTGGTGCGGCATCGTTCCAGGCTGGCGTCGCGAGCCTGTGGGTAACGAGCGGCGGGCGAATCTGTGGATATCAGACGGTGACGCGGTCGCGGAGGTCGGCGAACTTGCGTTCGCCGATGCCGCTGACCTCACGGAGCTGGTCCACGGAGGCGAAAGGGCCGTGCGCGTCGCGCCAGGCGACGATGCGTTCGGCCAGGACGGGTCCGACTCCGGGAAGGGCGTCGAGGTCCTCGGCGGTGGCGGTGTTGAGGTTGACGAGGCCGGGCGATGCGGCGGCGGCCGGGGCGCCCGAGGGGGCGGCACCGACCAGGACCTGCTCGCCGTCGGTGAGGCGGCGGGCGAGGTTGAGGCCCTCGGTCGTGGCCCCGGGACGCAGGCCGCCGGCGGCGGCGATGGCGTCGGCGACGCGGGAGCCGGCGGGGAGGCGGACGAGCCCGGGACGGCGTACGTCACCCGCGACGTCGACGACGAGCGCCGCGGCCGCGGCGGACGGGGCGGTGACGACGGGCGGCGGCGCGAGGTCGACGGGCCGGGGGCGGGCCCGCCAGACGACGGCGCCGGTGAGCAGGAGGGCGGCGACCGCGACCGCGGCGAGCGCGGCGACGCCGCGGCGGCCGGGGTCGAGGCGGGCAGGCGGGAGCGCAGGGAGGGAGCGCCCGGTCAGCGCGGCGAGGCGGCCGGCGGCGCCGGGCGCGGCAGCGCCGACGGGATCGGCGGGGCCGGAGGGCGGCGGGAGCGGGTCGTCGAGCACCCGAACGACGTTAGGGAAGCGGGTCTGTGGATGGCGGGCGGCGACGGAATCTGTGGACGAAGTTCCGCCGGTGCCGCGCGACGACCACCAACGCGATCCCGCTCGCCCACGCGACGTCCGCGCCGGAGGCGCCGGTGACGAGCGCGAGCAGGGGCAGGACGGCGGCGGCGCAGACCGAGCCGAGCGCGACCCACCGCGTCGCGAGGACGACGACGACCCACGCCGCGAGCACGAACGGAGCCCACACCGGGTGCGACCCCAGAACGGCTCCCCCCGCGGTCGCTACGCCCTTGCCGCCGTGGCCGCGCAGGTACGGCGACGTGACGTGCCCGAGCACGGCCGCGAGCCCGGCGACGAGGCCGGCGCGGTGCGAGACGAGCAGCGAGAACACGAGCGCGGGCACGAGGCCCTTGGACACGTCGAGCAGCGCGACGGTGATGCCGGCGCGGCGGCCGAGGAGGCGGCCGACGTTGGTGGCGCCGGGGTTGCCGGACCCGGAGGCCCGCAGGTCGGCGCCGGCGCGGCGCGCGAGGAACGTCGCGGGCGAGACGGCGCCGAGGAGGTAGCCGACGAGCGCGGCGACGGCGGTCACGGCAGGCGGTGGACGACGACCGCGAGCATGCCCGGCCCCACGTGCGCGCCGACGCCGGCGCCGACCTCGCTGACGACGAGCGTGTCGATGCCCGGCAGCCGCGAACGGAGGTGCTCGGCGAGCGTCGCGGCGCGCTCCGCGGAGGCGAGGTGGTGCACGGCGACGCGCACCCGGGACGACCCGGCCTCCGCGACGGCGAGCTCCTCGAGCCGGGCGATGGCGCGGGAGGACGTACGGACCTTCTCCAACGGAGCGATGGACCCGTCGGCGATGTGCAGCAACGGCTTCACCGACAGCGCCGTGCCGACGAGCGCGGCCGCCGCGCCGATGCGCCCGCCGCGCCGCAGGTGCTCGAGCGTGTCGACGTAGAACAGCGTCCGCGTCGACGCGGCGGCCGTCTCGGCGGCGCGCGCGACCTCGGCGAGCGAGGCGCCCGACCGCGCGGCGGACGCGGCGGCGAGCGCCGCGAAGCCGAGGCCCATGCCGGTCTGCCGCGAGTCCACGACGCGGACGGTGCGCCCCGAGGAACGCCCCGCCGCGTCGGCCGCGCCGACCGTTCCCGACAGCGCGCCGGAGAGGTGCACGGAGACGATCTCGTCCGAGCCCACCGACGAGTACGTGTCGAGGAACGCCGACGGGGACGGCTGCGACGTCGTCGCGCGACGCCCCGCGCCGGTGATCCACGCCGCGAACTCCGCGGGCGTCAGGTCGACGCCCTCCAGCGCGGTCCGCTCCCCCATCGTCACCTGCAACGGCACCACCGTGATGCCGTGCTCGGCCGCGAGCGACGGCGGGAGGTACGCGGTCGAGTCGGTGACGACGGCGACCATCAGACGACGACGTTGACGAGCTTCGGGGCGCGAACGATGACCGCGCGGATCGGCGACGAGCCGACCAGCGCCGTGACGGGCGGCAGCGCCAGCGCGGCCTCCCGCAGCTCGTCCTCGGAGATCGACGGCGAGACGTCGAGGCGGTCGCGGACCTTGCCGTTGACCTGCACGACGCACGTCACGGTGTCCTCGGCGGCCAGCGCCGGGTCGTACGCCGGCCACGCGGCGCGCTGCACGAAGCCCTTGTGCCCCAGGCGTTCCCAGCACTCCTCGGCCGTGTACGGCGCGAACAGCGACATCATCACCGCGATCGCGTCCATCGCCTCGCGCGCGGCGGCAGTGCCGCCGCGGCCCGCGTCGACGGCGCGGCGGACGGCGTTGGACAGCTCCATCAGCCGGGCGACGACGACGTTGAAACGGAACGACTCGACCAGCTCGGTCACGGCGCCGATCGTCTGGTGCGTCACTCGGCGCAGCTCGACGTCGTCGTCGCGCGACGAGGGCGAGGAGCCGACCTCGCCTGCCAGCCGCCACACGCGCGCCAGCCACTTCTGCGAGCCGGCCGCCGAGACGTCCGCCCAGTCGACGTCGTCCTCGGGCGGGCCCGCGAAGATCATGGTGGTGCGTACGGCGTCGACGCCGTGCGCGGCCAGCTCCGCCTGCAGCGACACCAGGTTGCCGCGCGACTTGCTCATGGCCGAGCCGTTCATGATGACCATGCCCTGGTTCAGCAGCGCGGCGAACGGCTCCACGACGCCGACCAGGTCCATGTCGTACAGCGCCTTGGTGAAGAACCGCGCGTACAGCAGGTGCAGGATCGCGTGGGTGATGCCGCCTACGTACTGGTCCACCGGCATCCAGCGGTCGACCTCGGCGCGGTCGAACGGCCCGTCGGTGTGGTTGGGCGAGCAGTAGCGCAGGAAGTACCACGACGAGTCCACGAACGTGTCCATGGTGTCGGAGTCGCGCTTCGCGGCGCCGCCGCAGGAGGGGCAGGCGACGTCCATCCACGACGTCGCGGTGGCCAGCGGCGACACGCCCTTCTGCGCGAAGTCCACCTCGCTCGACGGGGGCAGCCGTACGGGCAGCGCGTCGTCGGGCACGGCGACCTGGCCGCACGCGTCGCAGTGCACGATCGGGATGGGCGGGCCCCAGTACCGCTGGCGCGAGATCAGCCAGTCCCGCAGCCGGTAGTTCACCGCCGGCGCCCCCAGCCCCTGCTCCTGCAGTACGGACGTGATGCGCGCAATGGCCGCCGCCTTGTCCAGGCCGTTGAGCTCCCCGGAGTTGACCAGTGCCCCGTCACCCGT
>DASZEJ010000105.1:0-14273 GCA_035940955.1 Solirubrobacteraceae bacterium | reverse complement strand
CTCGAGGCGGGCGCGACGGTCGCGGTGCCGCTGCTGCGGATCGACGGGACGGGCGGGGGCGCGCCGGCGGCGTTCGCGCTCGGCACCGCGGACGGCATCGTCCGCGTCGCGGCGACGGTCACGCTCGCCGGCGGCCTGGCGCCCGGCGACGCGAGCGCGGTCTCGCTGCGCGGCGCGGCGGTCAACGTCGCCGTCCCGACCGACGGGACGAGCCGGCCGGTGCTCGGGCTCGTGCTCAGCGGGCTGCGGCTGCCGGGCGAGGCGCAGGCGCGCGACGTCGCGATCTCCCAGGCCGACGACCTCGGGGCTGAGGCGCTCAAGATCTTCGCCGCGCTGCTGGAGGCGCAGGCCGGGTCGGTCTCCCCCGCGCTCGGCCACCTGCTCGCGCTGGTCGGCCTGCACGACGTGGAGGGGATCCCGGAGCTGCCGGTCGACCAGCTGTTGAGCAGCCGCGGGCGGGCGCTGCGGACGTGGTTCGAGGCCGTGCTGGCCGACACGGTCGCCGGCCGGGCGTGGCTCGGGGAGCTGGCCGCGCTGCTCGGCGCCGCCGGGCCGGTCACCGGCGACGGGACGGCGGCCGCGCCGTACCGGCTGGTCGTCGCCGAGGCGCCCGAGGTCGCGCTGACGGTCGTGCTGGGGCGCGACCCGGCGACCGGGGTCACGCACGTGCAGACCGGGCTGTCGGTGACGTTCGAGGCGCCCGACGACGCCCCGGTCGGCGGCCGGGCGCGGGCGCGCGCCGAGCTGGTCGCGCTCGCGCTGGGGCCGGCGGCGACGGCGGCCGTCCTCCCCGCGCTCGACCTGACCGCCGAGCTCGGCGGGGGCGCGGAGCCGCTGCTCGACGTCGAGCTGCCGGGGACCGCCGGGCCGACGCACGTCCGCGTCGGCTCGGCGCGCGTGGGGCTGGCGCTCGATGCCGAGCACCGCCCGCTGCCGGTGCTCGAGGCGCGCGACGTCGTGCTCGGCGGGCGGACGTACGGCGTCATCGACCTCACGTCGGCCGACGCGGTCGCGGCGCTGGAGGACGCGGTCGAGGACCAGCTCGCCGCGCTGCTCGACTCGCTGCTCGCGGCGCTCGGCGCGGGGCCGGAGGCGCGGGCGCTGCTCGTGCTCGGCGCGTGGCTCGCGCCGACCGTCCCGGACGGCGTCACGTGGCCGGTCCCGCGCGTCGACCTGCACGACCTGTTCGCCGACCCGCTGAGGGCGATCGCGGCCTACCACCTCGCGGCGCTCGGGGCGACGATCGACGAGGAGCCGGCGTGGCGGTACGTCGCCGCCGACGTCGGGCGGCTGCTGACGAGCCTCGCCGCGGACGAGCTGGAGCTGGGCGGCGACGGCACCGCGGACGACCCGTGGTCGGCCACGCTGTTCGACAACGCCGAGGACGAGGACGACCCGGTGACCGGCGAGGTCGCGCTCGTCGTCTGGCTCTCTCCCGCGGGCGGCGGGCGGTCGCGGGTGCACGCCGGGGTCCGCGTCATGCCGCGCGCCGAGGCGCTCGAGGCGGCGCGGCTGCGGCTGGCCTACACGGCCGAGCTGGTGCGGGTCGAGCTGCCGCCGGCGGCGGCGCCCGACGACCCCGTGCTGGTCGCGTGGGCGCCGAGCCACGCGGTCGAGCTTGCGCTGCCCGACCGGCCGGAGCTGGCCGCGGGCTCGGTCGTGCTGAGCGCGAGCGAGGTCGAGGCCGGGCTGCGGTGGGCGCACGGGCGCGGCGTCGAGGGCCGCCTGGCGATCCGCGAGCCGGCGCTGGCGGTCGACGGCCAGTCCGCGCCGCTGCCCGCAGTCGAGGCCGGCTGGGGCGAGCCGCTGCCCGAGATCCCGCTCGACGCGCTGCCGTGGCGCGAGCTCGAGCGGCTGGCCGGCAACTGGCTCGCCGCCGCCGCGGGCGACTGGGGCGCGCGCCTGTCGGCGCTCGCCGGCTGGCTGCCGGTCGCCGACGAGATGCGGATGCGCCTCGCCGCGCTGCCCGAGCTGCCGGTCGTGGTCGACAGCGAGGAGTGGCCGGTGCTGTCGCTGTACGGCCTGCTCACCGAGCCGGCCGCGGCGCTGCGCGGATGGCTGACCGAGCTGACCGGCGAGCCGGGCGGCACCGGCGCGTCGCTCCTAGCGGCGACGGCCTGGGCGGCGGGCCTGGCGTCCGGGGCCGAGCCGCAGGACGGCGTCGTCGTCGCCGACGTGTCGGGCAGCGGCGGCCCCGACGACCCGCTCGCGGTGCCCCTGGCCGCCGGCCCGCGCGCGCCGAGCGCGATCGTGTGGACCGAGCCGGCGGGACCGCCGCTCGCGGGCCTCGAGCCCTACGCCGACCACTTCCTTCCGGGGCCGGACGCGACGCTCGCGGAGCTGGCCGAGGCGCTGCGGCGGGCCGCGGTGGTATCGCCGGCGCTGCGCGACGTGGTCGGTGAGGGGCGGATGGCGCCGCCGCCGGCGGTGCCGGAGGAGGGCGAGGGCGGCGATCTTGCGGCGCTCGGCGGGGCGGCGCTCGACGGCGCGAGCGGCGGCGCGGCGCTCGACGGCGCGAGCGGCGGCGCGGCGCTCGGCAGCGGCGGCGGCGCCGCGGGCGGCGGCGCGGCGCTCGGAGGCGCCGGCGCCGAAGGGAACTTCGCGGCGCTCGACGGCGACGTCGTCGCGGCGCTCGACGAGGTGGGCGGCGGCATCGGCGGGCAGCTCGCCGCGCTCCGCGACCTGCTCGCCGCCGGCGACGGGCTCGTCCGCGCCGCCGACCAGGCTCCGGCGAGCGGCTGGGCCACGGCCGACCTCGGCTCGGTCCCGCACCACGCCCAGCCGGCGGCGTTCGACCCCCCGACGCACCTGCCCGGCGGCGTCGCCGCGGACCACGTCGTCTACGTCTCCGCGCCGCTGCCGGGGGCGGCGCCGTGGCCGGGGCAGGCCGCGGACCGCACGATCGACCTGACCGCGCGCGGGCTCGCTCCGGAGGCGTTCGACCTGGCCGCGATCTCGGGGCCCGGCCCGTGGTTCGTGCTGCTGCCGTCGCGGGCGGACGCCGCCGTCGGCGGGCCTGCGCCGCTCGACGGGCTCGCCGGGCTGCGCGGGCGGCTGGAGCGGGCGCTCGCCGCCGCGCGCGCCGGCGTGAACGGCGATCCCGTCGCGGTCGTCGCGCACTCGACGTCCGGGCTCGTCGCGCGGCTCGCGGCCGAGGGCGCCGGCGTCAGCCACCTCGTGACGCTCGGCACGCCGCACAGCGGCGCGTCGCTGCGCTTCCTCGACGACGACGCGACCGGCTCGGCGCTGCGGCTGCTGCAGCGGCTCTTCGGGCTGCTCGGCGCCGACGACCTCGCCGACCCGGCGCTGGCGCCGCTGACCGGCGTCCTGGCCAGCGTCGGCGCGGCGCTCGACGACTACGTCACCGACCCGCAGACCGGCGCGGTCACCCACGTCCCCTTCCCGGCCGACGACTTCACCGCGCCCGCGTTCGGTCCGCTCGGCGCCGGGGTGCAGGAGGCGCGCGCGCTCGTCGCCACGCTCGACGGCGACGCGCTCGACGCGGCGCTGCACGCGCTGGTGGTGCGGGTCGTGACGCGCCTGGCCGACCCGCCGGACCCGATGGAGCGGTGGGCGGCGCGGATGCCGCCGACGCACGTCGTCGCGGGCGTCCGGCTGCCGCTCGCGGGCGACGACGCGACGACCGGCCAGGTCGCGGTCGACGCCGAGCTGCGGCTGGAGGGCGCCGCGGTCGCGCTGACCGCCGGCGGCCGGGACCGCGCGCCGCGCGCCCGGCTGCGGGCGGCCCTGCGCCGGGAGGGCGGCTGGCTCGTCGGCGGGCCCGGGGCGGGCCAGCCGGCGGGCGCACCGCGCGACCCGCGCGTGCGCTGGGCCGAGGTCGAGCTGGCGGTGTCGGCGAACCCGCTCGACGCCTCGGTGCGCGTCGTGCTGCACGACGCGTCGCTCTTCGGCCGCGCCTGGTCGCGCTGGACGTTCGACAGCGCCGAGGGCGGCGCGCTGACGCCGGAGCTGCGCGTGCTGCTCGGCGAGATCGCCCGTGCGATGAGCCCGCTCCCAGCCGGCGGCTCGGCGCGCGCGGCTGCGGAGGTGCTCGCGGCGCTCGGCGTGGCGACGATCACCGCCGACGGCGTCGTCGAGCTGGCGCCCGACGCCGTCGACCGGATGCTCGTCGACCCGATCGGCGAGCTGGCCGCCCGCCTGCAGCCCGGCGCGCCGTCCCGCCCGCTCACGCTGGCCGCCGTCGCCCGCCTGGCCGGCGGTCGCCTGGAGGACGAGGCGATCGACGTGCCGCTCGGCGGCGGGCTGGAGGCGGTGGTCGACGCGAGCGGCGGGGCGGCGCCCAATCCCCTCAGCCTCGCCGCCGTCGGCCTCCGCTCCGCGCCCGGCGGCTTCGACCTCGCCGGGCTGCTCGCCGTCACCGGCGCGCTGTGGCTCGACGTCGACGGGGGCGTGTCCGGGAGCGTGCTCGTCGGCGCGCCCGGCGGCGAGGTCGGGCTCGCCGCCGCGTTCGGCCTCGAAGGCGACGTGCCCGCGCGGGTGTGGCTCGACGCCCCGGCCGGGCCGCTCGGCGGGCCGATCGAGCTGTTCCCCGTGCTCGACGAGGAGGGGCTCGCCGCCCGGGCGGCGGCGCTCGGCGTCGGCGAGCTGGTGCGGGTGGCGCTGGAGGCGCTCGCCCGGTCGGTCGGGATGGAGGGCGCGCGCGTGCGCAACCCCGCGCCGATCCTCGCCGACCCGGCCGGCTGGCTCGCGAGCCTCGACCCGCTCGGCCTGACCGCTCCCAGCCCGATCCCCGCCGTGGTCGACACGATTCGCGGCCTGCTCGGCTGGCCCGGCGACCCGGGCACCCTGCCGCTGCCGTGGGGCCTGCGCATCGCGGTCGCCGACGAGGCCAGCGGCCTGCGCGTCGCGCTCGACGCCGTCGAGCCGCTGCCGGCCGGCGGCGCGACGCTCGCCGGGTCGCTCGGCCTGCGGATCGACGGCGCCGGCATCGTCACCCCCGCGCTGGAGGCGAGCGTCCGCATCGACGGCGCCCCCGCCGGCTCCGGCGACCCGCTCGACCTCGACCACGCCGAGCTGGCCGGCGGGTTCGACGGCACGGCGGCCAGCCTCACCCTCACGCTCGCCCCGCGCGCCGGCGACCCGATCGTCCTGCGCCTGCTGCCGTCGAACGGGCTCGCCGACCTCGCCGCGATGGCGGGAGCGGCCGCCGAGCGCATCCTGCCGCTCGTCCTCGACGGGCTCGTCCGCATGGACCAACCCGAGCCGAAGACGACGCTGGGCGCGCAGATCAGCGCGACCGCGACCAGCCTGCGCGTCGCCTCGCCGGCCGGCTTCCCGAAGGCCGGCACCTTCCACGCGCGGATCGACGGCGAGCTGGTCCGCGTGACCGCCGGCGCGGGGACCGGCACGTGGACCGTCGAGCGCGGCGCGCTCGGCACGACCGCCGCCGCGCACGCCGCGGGCGCGCCCGTGACCCTCGCGACGCTCGGCGCCGCGCTCGCCCAGCTCGGCGACGCGCTCGCCCTCCGGACCGGCGGCGGGTTCTCCGGGGACCAGCTCGCCGCCCTGGCCGCCGACCCGGTCGGCGAGCTCGTCGCGCGGCTGCGCGCGGGCGCGCAGCACGCGCTCGGCGCGGTCGAGACGCTCGCCGGCGCCGTCCTGCCCGGCCGCGTCACCGCGGCCGGCCGCACGCTCACGGTCCGCCCGCTGGAGACCGGCGACGTGACGCTCACGGTCGAGGTGCCCGAGACCGGGTCGATCGTCGTGTGCGCGACCGTCGCGGGCGTCGAGGCCGTCGCGGGGATCGAGCTGCGCGGCACCGTGTGCGCCGCCGACGACGGGCTGCGCACGCTGTCGGTCGGCGCCGAGGTCACCGACCCCGAGCTGCTCGACGTGGCCGGCCTGCCGCTGCTGCCGTTCGCGAACGTGCTGCTCGGCACCGACGCCGCCGGCGAGCCGCGGCTGGAGGCGGGCCTGTGGGTCGACCCGGCGACCGAGCCGGTCCGCGACGCCCTCGCCGTCCTCGTCCCCTTCGCGGGCGGCGGGCGCGTGGTGTGCCGGCGCACCGGCCAGGCCGACGTCACCGACGTCGCGGAGTGCGCCGCCCGCGCCGTCCGCGAGTGGCTCGTCCCGCTGCTGGCGAACCTCGTCCTCGGCGTGCCCGAGGTCCGCGACCGGCTCGACGCGGTCATCGCGCAGGACGGCGCCGCCACCGCCAGCCTCGGCGCGATCCTCACCGCCGCCGACCTGCTGGAGCGGGAGGCCGACGGCGCGTACGTCCTCGCCCCCGGCGCGCTCGACCTCGACGAGATCGGCGACCGCGTCATCGCGACCGGCGCCCACGCGGCCCGCCTGCTCTCCGACGCGGGCTGGCCGGACGGCGGCGGCGGCGAGGGCGTCCTGCACCCGCTGCGCATCCGCCCGCGCGCCGAGCAGCACGGCGGCCGCGTGCTGTTCGGCGTCCGGCTCGACCTCGCCCCCAACCAGGCCGTCGAGCTCTTCAAGGCCGGCGGCGTGAAGGTCGACGTCACCGCCGACGCGAGCTGGCTCGACGACGCCCCCGCCGCCGCGCTCGACGTCCTCCTCCTCTCCGCGCCGGCCGGCGACTTCACGCCGGCCCAGCTCGAGCTGCGCCCGTGGATCCGCGCCAACGGCGTCGGCATGCGCGTGTCCGGCGACCCCGGCCCGAAGCTGATCGACCTCGTCGCGTCGGTCGACGCGATCAGCGTCCACGGCGCCTACGAGCGCGACTTCGGCCGCACCGCCGACGGCGGGCTCGTCCGCGCCGGCGGCCGCGTGCTGCTCGACCGCCTGACGATCCCGATCGGCCGCGCGGCCGACGACCGCAACCCGATCGCCTCCAAGCTCCTCGCCCCCGGCGGCCAGGGCGGCGACCCCGCGGAGCCGGCGCCCGCGCTGAGCCCGGCGCTCGTGCTCGTCAGGCAGCCGCCGGCCCCGGTGCGGATGCAGGTGCGGATGGCCGACGGGGAGGGCCCGTGGTGGGTGCCGGTCCAGCGCAAGTTCGGCGTCATCTACATCGAGCAGGTCGGGCTGGACACGCAGGAGTCGGGCGGCACGCTCGACCGGGTCGTCGTGCTGCTCGACGGCAGCGCCTCGGTCGCCGGCCTGAACGTCGGCCTGGACGACTTCAGCGTCAGCGTCCCCGCGCAGGCGCCCTACGACGTCAGCCGCTGGCGCGTCGACCTCGCCGGCCTCGGCGTCGCGTACGAGGGCAGCGGCCTGTCGCTGGCCGGCGGCCTGCGCAAGCGCCCCGGCACCCCGCCCGACTACGTCGGCTTCCTTGCCGCGCGGTTCGGCGCGTACGGCCTCGGCGCGGTCGCCGGCTACGGCGAGTACCCGACCGGGACCGGCGACACGTACCCGGCGTTCTTCGTCTTCGCCGCGGTCAACGGCCCGATCGGCGGCCCGCCCGCGTTCTTCGTCACCGGGCTGGGCGGCGGCATCGGGCTCAACCGGCGCCTCGTCGTGCCGTCGGACATCACGGCGGTGCCGAGCTTCCCGCTCGTCCGCGCGATGGACCCCGCGCAGGGCTTCACGGAGGACCCGGTCGCCGCGCTCGACTCGCTCGCCTCCGCGTTCCCGCCCGAGCGCGGCGCGTTCTGGCTCGCGGCCGGCGTGCGCTTCACGAGCTTCACGGTCGTCGACTCGATCGCCGTCCTGGCGGTGGCGATCGGCCGCGACCTCGAGGTCTCGCTGCTCGGCCTCTCGCGCGCGACGCTGCCGCGGCCGGAGGCGCCGATCGCCCACGTCGAGCTGGCGCTGCGCGCACGCTTCTCGGCCCGCGAGGCGACGCTGCTCGTCCAGGCGCAGCTCACCGACAACTCGTGGCTCATCAGCCGCAACTGCCGGCTGACCGGCGGCTTCGCGTTCGGCATCTGGTTCCGCACCGGCCAGTTCGTGCTGACGCTCGGCGGCTACCACCCGGCGTACCGGCCGAAGCCCGAGTTCCCGCTCGTCCCGCGCCTCGGCTTCAACTGGGCGGTCAGCTCGAAGATCGCCATCAAGGGCGAGGCGTACTTCGCGCTGACCGCGACGTGCGTCATGGCCGGCGGGCGGCTGGAGGCGGCCTACCGCGGCGGCGCGGTCCGCGCCTCGTTCATCTACGGCATGGACGCGATCGTCTCGTGGGACCCGCTCTTCTACGACTTCCACGCCTACGTCGGGATCAGCGCGTCGGTCGAGATGAAGGTCTGCGTCTGGCCGTTCGGCTGCGCCAGGGCGCGGGTGAGCATCCACGTCGGCGCGGACGTCCACGTCTGGGGCCCGGAGCTGCGCGGCGAGGCGGAGGTCGACCTCGGCGTCGCCAAGCTGAAGGTCAGCTTCGGGTCGAGCGCGCCGCCCACCGGCCGCGAGCCGATCGGCTGGGGGGAGTTCCACGACAAGTACCTCGTCGCCGGCGACCCGCGCGGGGAGACGATGGACGCGGTGCTCGTCGCGGGCGCGATCCCGGTCGAGGCGGCGGCGGGGAACGGGAACGGCGCCGCCGACGGGCCGTGGCGCGTCGCGCCCGAGTTCGCGTTCGCCACCCACACCCGCGCGGCGTCCAACCGCGTCAACGGCCGCAACCTGGCGTCGATCACCACGCAGGCGATCGGCCTCGGCCCGATGGGCAAGGCGAGCGTCGTCTCGACCCACACCGTCCGGCTGCTCGACCGCCACGGCGCCGACCACGCCGGCGACCCCGGCGTCACGCTCGACCCGGTCGTCGACAACGTCCCCGAGGGCGTGTGGCGGGTGCTCGGCAGCGAGCCGGTCCCGGAGGCGAACGTCCGCCCCGCCTACGTCGGCGCGAACGTCACCGCGCGCTCGACGGTCGCGGGCGACCGCGTGCTCGCGACCACCGGGCTCGTGGAGGTCGGGGACGAGCTGCCGCTGCCCTTCTACCAGGAGGCCGCCGACCGGGCGCGGTTCGAGGCCGACATGCAGGCCGCCGCCGCGTACGTCGCCGCCCAGCCGACGGAGACCGGCGCGATCCTCGACCGCGTCGCGGCGACCGTCACCGGCGGGCCGCTCGCCACGCCGCCCAGCCCGTTCGCGCAGCTCACCGCCGCGCGCGACCGCTCCGCGACGCCGGAGCTGGCCCCGCTGACGCTGGGGATGGTGGAGCTGGACCCGGCGCCGCCCGCGGAGGTCGAGCCGGTCGTCGAGCCCGAGCCCGAGTCGCCGTCGAGCGCGATCGTGCCGCCGCGGCTGCTCGCGGTGCTGCGCGGCTCGCCGCCGGCCGAGGTCCGCAACCCGGTGCGGACGACGGTGCCGGCCGGCACGACGTTCCCGCGGATGCGCCCGCCGGTGCTCACCGGCCTGCTCGTCCCCGCGCCGGACGACCCGGTCCCGTTCCGGCTCGACCTGCTCGAGCCCGAGCCCGACAAGACCGACCGCACGGTCGTCCCCGCCGCCGCCGGCCCGGCGACCGGCCGCGCCGGCGGGGGGATCGAGGCGCGCCGCGGCTTCCGGCTGAACGCCGCGCAGGCCGCCTCGCTCGCCGAGCTGCAGGCCGGCGTCGCCACCGGCGTGCCGCTGACCGCCGGCGACTTCCAGCTGTGGGAGCTGCCGAACGCCGAGTTCGACACGCCCGCCAACCCGCGCCCGGCCTTCGCGGTGGCCGGCGCCGGCGGGGCGGCCGGCGCGCAGGTCGCGCGCGTCGTCGTGCTCGACCGCGGCGGGCGCGTGCTGGCCGACCGCGGCGGCGACGCGCTCACCGTGCCGATCCCGGTCGGCGGGCACCGCATCCTCGTCGCCGGCCTCGGCAGCCCCGACGCGGCCGGCAAGCGGCGCCCCAGCGGCCTGGCCGGCTGGCACGCCGGCTCGCCGTTCGCCCAGCTCGCCGCCAACACGTACGCGGGCGCGGGCGTCGTCGTCACCGCCACCTCGCCGGACACGACGCGCGCCGGGCAGGCGGCCAGCGTCGCGATGGTCCGGGCGGCCGACGCGGTCGCGGGCCGGGCCGTCGTCGCCACCCGCTTCGCCGCCCCCGTCACCACGGTGGTCATCGCGCTGCAGACCGCGGCCGGCATCGACGAGGTGCTCTCCGGCCTCGTGCTCGGCCTGGAGGGCGCGCGCCGCGCGGACGGCGTCGACGTCGACCCCGACCCGCCGTCGATGGTCGTCTCCGGCGCGCGCGTGTACGCGGCGTTCGCGGTCACGCCCGACGGCGACGGGCCGGTGACGGTGACGGTCGCGTCCGACGAGCGCTGGGAGCTGGCCGGCGCGTTCGGCGCGGCGGCGCCGAAGGACGAGGTCGTCCGCCGCGTGCGCCACGAGGGCCTCGACCGGCTGCTCGCGCCGCTCGTCGCGAGCCCGCTGGGCCAGAGCACCGCGACCTGGAGGCAGGGGGGATAGATGGCCGACGACGACGTCGCCAAGGGCCAGCTGCGGCTGTACTCGTCGGTCCGCCCCGCGCTGAGCGCCGGCACCTACACCGTGCGCCTGGAGCAGGCGATCACGAGCGGCGGCGCCATCGCCCCGGTCGACCGGCCGATGGAGGTCACCGCGCCGCGGTTCACGCTCGCGGGCACGGAGGTCCAGAGCGTCTTCCCGCCGCCGAACGCGAGCGGGGCGTTCGACACGCGCCTGGCCCAGATCGTCCTGCGGCGGCGCACGCTGCCGTGGGAGCGGGCGGCCGACGGCGCCCCGGTCGCCACGCGCCCGCCCTGGATGGCGCTGGTCATCCTCGGCGACGGCGAGGCCAACTTCCTCAAGGGCGTGTCGATCGCCGACGCGATGCCGCAGGAGGTCCGCTCCGCGCTCGGCGTCACCGAGCAGGGCACGTGCGACGCGCTCGAGGTGTCGAGCACGGTCGTCGACAAGGCGTTCCCGCGCGAGGACGAGCTGGAGGCGCTGTGCCACGTGCGCCGCGTCAACCTCCAGGACACCGAGCTCGCGACCGGCGACGACGACGGCTACCTCGCGGTCGTCGTGTGCAACCGCCTGCCGCAGCAGGGCCAGACGTACGGCGCGTACCTCGTCTCGCTGGAGGGCCAGCTGCCGGTGCTGCCCGACCCGGTGCCGCCCGCGCCGTCGGTCGGCACGACGTCGGTCTACGAGGCGCCGCCCGAGGTCATCGCCGCGGCGTCGTACGCGAACACCGGCGGGACCGTCGAGCTGGTCGACACCGAGCCGCCCGAGTACCTCGACAGCATCGACGGCGAGGACCGCTACAAGCCGGTCATCCGGCGCAGGAGCGCGTGGCAGACGCCGGTGACCGCCGCGCCGCCGCCGCCGCCCGCCCCCGCCCCCACGCCGAGCCAGGGCACGCTGCAGCACGCCACCGACTTCGCGGCGCTGGAGCCCGAGCCGCCGGTGCTCCACCGCTTCCCCGTGCTCGCGCACTGGCAGTTCACCTGCTCGACCGGCGGCGACTTCCAGGCGCTGATGTCGAACCTCGACGTCGGGCTGCTCGGCACGCCGCCGAACCCGTCCCACGGGCCGAAGCCGGCGACCCGGCTCGAGGTCGCGGACACCGGCCACACGGTCGTCGACCAGGTGACGTGGCGCGGCGAGCCGGCGCGCGCCTGGTACCGCGGGCCGTTCGTGCCGCGGCAGGTCGTCCGCCGCGCCGCGCCGGTGCCGTACCACGTGGCCGACCAGGCGCTGCGCTTCGGCGCCGACGGCCGCGCCGACGTGTCGCTGGCCGCCGCGTTCGAGCTCGGCCGCCTGCTCGCGCTGTCGGACCCGCGCTACGCCGCCGTGCTGCACCGCTGGCGCCGCGCGGCGCTCGCCGCGCGCCGCGTCGCCGCCGCCGTCGCGCGCGTGCCCGGCGTGGACGCCGCGGGGGCGAACGGCGACGAGTCGCTCGTGCGCACGCTCGGCGTCGCCGTGCTCGCCGGCGTGGCGGCCGACGGCGCCGCGGCGCTCGGCGACACCGTCCCGCCGACCGACGTCGACGACCTGCTCGCCGCCGACGACGCGGCGGTCATCGCCGAGGGGCTCGGCCTTCCCGCGGCGTTCGTCGGCGACGTGCTCGCGCCGGGGCTGACGCGGCAGGGCTACGACCGCACGCGGTTCGAGTCGCACCTCGAGACCGACTTCAACCTGATCGTGGCGCAGAAGGTGCGGCTCGGCCACCTCGCCAAGAACCTGACCGACGCCGTCGCGGCCACCCAGTCGGAGAGCAACCCGCCGGCGGCGGCCACCACCGCGGCCGCGGCCGGCGCCCGCGCCGCCGCCGCACCGCCGCGCGCGCGCGACGGCGGCCGGCAGCCCGACGTGATCGAGCGACTGTGGCCGGGGCTGCGCGCCCGGCTGGACGAGGAGGGCGGCCGTGGAGCCGATCGAGACGTCTGAGGCGGCGATCGGGCAGGCGCTCGACGCCGCCCGCGAGCCGGGCGCCGAGCCCGAGTTCCCCGCCGAGCTGGTCGAGTGGCTGGCCCGCGTGCGGCTGCTCGAGGGCGTCCCGTTCTCCTACCTCGTCCCGCACGAGGAGATGCTGCCGCAGGAGTCGATCCGCTTCTTCCACCTCAACCGCGACTTCCTCGACGCCGCGGTCGACGGGGCGCTGTCGCTCGGCGGCTCGACCAGCCGCGACCGCGCGCTGCTCGAGTCGGTGTACGAGGGGATCCGCGACCGCGTCGACGAGCGCGAGCGGATGCTGTGGGCCGACCGCGCCGGCGTGCCGGTCGAGCGCGGCGCCGCCGAGACCGTCACCGGGTTCCTCCTGCGCTCGCGGGTGGTGTCCGGCTGGCCGGGGCTGCACATGCGCGCCTACCGGATCGTCGACGGCGCCGAGCAGGAGGTCCGCCCGCTGCGCCTGGAGCGCCTGGCGCCCGCGGTGATGCTGGCGCTGTTCGACGGCGTCCCCTCGCGGCTGGAGATCGAGGAGCCGCGCGGCAGCCTGCAGTTCGGCGTCGACCCCGCCGGCCCGGACCAGCCCGCCGACTCGGGCTGGGTCAACCTGCGCGACCCCGCCACCGGGCAGGTGAAGACCGGCGAGGACGGCGAGCCGATCCAGGTGCAGGTCCCGTTCCGCCCGGACGCGCCCGGCGTCATCGACGTCACGGCGCTGCGCGAGGCGCTGGTCGAGGCCGGCCGGCCGGAGCTGGGCGACGTCATCGAGCCGGCCGAGCTGGCCCTGCAGCTCCTGCAGTACCCGTACCGCCAGCCGTTCGGCGCCACCGACGACCCGATCGAGGACGTCTTCGCCCCGACCGTCGACATCTCCGTCGTCCGCCGCTCGCAGGAGCTCTGAGTGCCCCCCAAGATCGACCCGAACGACCCGACCTTCAGCCAGCGCTTCTCGAAGACGGCCCGCGCGCGGATCTCGGCCGAGACCGCGGCAACGTGGGACGCCTCGCTGGCCCGCGACCCGTCGCTGCTCGTGCCGGTCGACCTGCAGGCGCTCGTCGTGCCCGGCACCGGCGCCGTCGAGCGGGCAGGGATCGGGATCCACATCCCGACCGCCTCGGAGGGCGCCGCCGCGTACGGGTCGCCGCCGCCGTTCACCCAGCTGCCGAACCGCGCGCCCGGGATCTACCTGCACTGGGCGCTGCCCGACGGCCTGACCAGCGCGCGCGTCGAGGCGGGCGACGAGGTCGGCGAGCTGGGCCTGCGGCCGCTGCCGAACCGCTGGCTGGTCATGCGCGTCGACAGCTCGCGCAAGCGCCGCATGAAGAGCTGGATCGTCGAGGCCGAGAAGGGAAGGACGACCGAGCTGCGCGGCAACAGCTGGCGCGAGGAGCGCGAGACGCCCAAGCGCCAGCAGTCGGCGTTCCTGCCCGAGCAGCTCACCGCGGCGGCGGGCGGCGACGTCGCGTGGGCGGCGGTGTACGACAGCGTCGAGAACCGCTTCGGCATGTACGACGACCTCGCCGGCGGGCCGGCGCCGGTCGCGCCGCTGACCTACGTCGTCGTCGGCTGGTACTCGGTGCCGGAGCTCGACCCGCTGCACCCGCGGTCGCTGGACGGCACGTTCGACGAGGCGATGCGCGCGCTGGGCTGGACGGTCGACGAGGCCCGGCTGGAGGCCGCGCGCGCGGCGGCCGAGGCGCAGACCGACGCGGTCCGCACGCTCGGCCTCGACGCGCGCGACCTCTCCACCGCCGGCATCGACACCCAGCTGCAGGTCGGCGGCGAGCAGGTCGGCGTCCCGGCGACCGAGGTGGCAGGCGGCGTGCTGGAGAGCACCGGCGACGTGGCGACGAAGCCGGGCGCGTGGTTCCCGACCCGCTCGATCTGCCACGGGACGCTGCACGGCGTGTACCCGAACGGCGGCACGCGGCCCGACCCGAAGCCGGCCGACCCCACCGGCCTCGCCGTCGCGATGGGCGCGACCGACGCAGAGGCGCTCGCGGCGCTGA